>NZ_PCMX01000127.1 GCF_002530675.1 Flavobacterium columnare NBRC 100251 = ATCC 23463 | reverse complement strand
ATATAAATTATAGTTCATTTATAAAGAAGGTATAAATTCTTTTAAACATAATATCTAATAAAATTTTAGAAATTATAACATTAAATTATGAGTATTTAATAAGTTAAATTCATAATTTTAGAAAAGGTTATTTAATTTTTTGAAAATTAATAGTTTATATCATTACAATTGCATAAAATTTAAAATGGAAAAAATATTTTTTTGGATACTAATTTTTATGATTTATTCTTGTAAATCATCTGGTGAATTTAACACCAGTAATTTGCAAGAAAATTCAGAGATAATTCGCGGAGATACTGTAAAAATCGTGAATGAAGATACTAATTATGAAGTAATAATTATTGACTCTGGTTTTAGTAATTGGTTACTAAGTAGATCCTTTCCAAGAGGATATCATAGTTTGTCATTTCTTGAAAATAAAAATAGTTTATGGATTAGAGAATGGAATAATCGAGTTTTAGAATCTTTTAGGTATAATCCAAATTTATATCAGATGCAAATAAATTACGATCCTAATATCCGTTATGGCTATGAAGTAAATTATTTAATATACAATTATCTTGTTTACTTTCAAAATAGTAATAATCAACAATTATTTGGTAGAGTTCCTATACGTTAATTATATTTGTGAAAATAAAAATAGATGAAGAAACTTAAAGAACGTTGGGGAATTAAATCTAATTATCAATTAGCTATTATTTTTATTGTATTTGCTATAAATGGTTCCTTATCAGCTAAAATTTCTGCTTATTTTATGCAGTTTTTGGGTTTAACTAAAGAAAATTTGCATTGGAGTTTCTATTATTTTTTAGTATTCATTTTAGTATTACCCCTCTACCCTTTTATGTTAATGTTTTTTGGTTGGCTTTTTGGTCAATCTGTATTTTTTTCACCATTTAGTAAAAAAATGTTAAAATCCATTGGGCTTGGGTTTGTTTTTAAAGAAAAATAGTGGTTTATCTAAATTTAAAAAAGGAAATAAAATTATTATCAGGTAATAATTTTAACCTATTTTTTATTTTGTTTCTTAAATAAAATACTTTTCAAAAAAAGAAGGTATATTTAGGTACTTTTTTCTTAAATACATCTTCTTTTTTCTGTCTCAATAGGATTCTCTACTACTTTTGTCTACTAAAAAAGTAGTAATATTTATTAGAAGAGTAACATCATAGAAATTATTTTAGTTCTTTTACAAACAAATAGTACAAAAAAACTAAAAATAAAAGAATCCGTTTTTAATGGCTTAAAAAAAATATTATTTATTCATAAAAAAAAAGCCTAAAAAGACAAACAATTAATTGTAAATATTTAATTTTGTCCTTTATTTTATTAACTTCAAATATGAGCTCAACGCATCATCAAGATCTTCACAGTAAATTTACTTTAGGTGGAATTCTTGTTACTTTAGGAATTATTTATGGTGACATTGGTACATCGCCTTTGTATGTAATGAAAGCTATTATAGGCAATCATGCCATTAGCCCAGATGTTGTTTTAGGAGGTATTTCAGCTATTTTGTGGACGCTTACTCTCCAGACCACGTTAAAGTATGTAATTATGACACTATCTGCGGATAATAACGGAGAAGGTGGAATTTTTGCATTATACGCATTAGTTAAACGAACGAAAGTCAAATGGCTGATTATACCTGCCATTGTAGGAGGTTCTGCTCTATTAGCTGATGGAATTATTACACCTCCTATATCCGTTTCTTCTGCTGTAGAAGGATTGCAGTTGTATTTTCCTCAAATTAATACGGTTCCTATTGTAATTACTATTTTAGTACTATTGTTTTTAATTCAACAATTTGGTACAAGTTTGGTAGGTAAATTTTTTGCGCCTATGATGACCATTTGGTTTGGAATGTTGGCTATTTTAGGAATTATTCAAATTTCACAGAATTTTGATGTGTTAAGAGCAATTAATCCTTATTATGCTATTCATTTATTACAAATTCATCCTGAAGGATTTTATGTTTTAGGTTTTGTTTTCTTATGTACTACAGGTGCTGAAGCTTTATATTCTGATATGGGGCATTGTGGAAGACAAAATATTAGAATTAGTTGGATTTTTGTAAAAATAGCTCTTTTATTAAATTATTTTGGCCAAGGAGCATATTTAATTAAACATCAAGGAGAAACTTTACGTAGTATTAATCCTAATAACATTAATCCATTTTACTTGGTAATGCCTGATTGGTTTCAACCCTTCGGAATTTTAATAGCCACTTTAGCTGCTGTTATTGCTTCACAAGCTTTAATATCAGGTTCTTTTACCCTTATTAATGAAGCAGTACGATTAAATTTTTGGCCAAAAGTTAAAATTAAATATCCAACGGTATTAAAAGGACAATTATATATTCCTTCAATCAATTGGTTATTATTAGCGGGTTGTATAGGTATTGTATTGTATTTTAAAGAATCAGGTAAAATGGAAGCAGCTTACGGTCTTGCAATTGTTTTATGTATGATTATGACTACTATTTTATTGATGTATTATATGGTTATGAAGCGTATTACAGTTTTTATAATACTACCAGTGATCCTATTTTATTTAGCTATTGAGTTTAGTTTTCTAATAGCCTGTTTAGATAAGTTTGCTCATGGTGGATATGTAACTCTTATTATTGCTTCATTATTAATATTTGTCATGGCTGTTTGGTATAGAGCTAAGCAAATAGGTAAAAATTATACAAAATTTGTAAAAGTAGAACATTATAAAAAAGTTTTAGCTGAATTAAGTGTTGATTTATCAATCCCTAAATACGCTACTCATTTAGTATATATGACTAATGCAGGTCGTGTAGATGAAATTGAGGAGAAAGTAATGTATTCTATCTTACAAAAACGTCCAAAAAGAGCTGATATCTATTGGTTTATACATGTTAATGTAGCCAATGAACCTTATAAAAAAGAATACCGTGTAACAGAAATTATTAGAGATGATTTATACCGTATTGATTTTAATTTAGGATTTAGAGAGCCTACTAAAATCAATTTAATGTTTAAAGAAGTAATTAAAGATATGGTAGAAAAAGGCGAAGTAGATATTACAAGTCGTTACGAATCTTTACATAAAAATAAAATCTTGGGAGATTTTAAATTTATACTTTCTGAAAAATATCTTTCAAATGACAGTTTCTTGAATTTTGCTGAAAAAATAGTTATGAGCACTTATTTCTTCCTAAAGAAATTTTCATTATCAGAAGAAAGTGCTTTTGGATTAGATATAAGCTCTGTGAAAATTGAAAAGTTTCCAATGGTTCTTCATGCTCCAGAAAAAATTATACTAGAAAGAATTCATAAAGATAAAGAATAATAATAATGATTTCTTATAATACAAAAGATTGGTTTACCTTTATTTTTAGATTTCATAAAGCAGATACCTTTAGGCAATTATTACCACTAATACTTAGTATTGGATTATACACAGGGGTTATAGCTTATTTAGAACTAGAATATTTCAAGTTATCTAAAGAACATAATTTAAAAAACATACCCATCATGCACAGCATGTTGGGTTTTGTTATTTCACTACTTTTGGTTTTTAGAACCAATACTGCTTATGATAGATGGTGGGAAGGTAGAAAACAATGGGGAGCCTTAGTAAATAATAGTAGAAATTTAGCTATAAAACTTTCTGCTATCTTAATAGATAAAGAAGATAAAGTCTTATTTAAAAAGGCTATTCCATATTTTGCTCAAGTACTCAGTTTACATTTAAAAAATGAACAGATTAATCAAGAGTTATTTGATGAACTAAATGTAGACATACACCATAAAAAACATAAGCCAAGTCAAATAGTAAAACTAATGACTAAAAAGATAATTGAATTAAAAAATGAAAAAAAACTTTCTGATGAAAATTTAGTATTTATAAATAATGAACTCTCCTCTTTTTTAGATATTTGTGGTGCTTGTGAACGAATTAAAAATACCCCTATTCCTTTTTCTTATAGTGTATTTCTAAAAAAGTTTATCTTTTTCTACGTTATGTCATTACCTTTTGGCTATGTTTTTAGTTTAGGATATTTAACAATTCCTGTTGTTATATTCATATTTTATGTATTAGCCAGTTTAGAGCTTATTGCTGAGGAAATTGAAGATCCTTTTGGAAATGATGAAAATGATTTACCTACAGATAAAATTGCTGAAAATATTAAAAAAAATATAGAGGAGATTTTATGATTCTGCTTTTATTATTTTAATTCATTACGCAAAAATAATTCTTCTTTGCCAGACAAATTAGGAAGAATGCCTTCAAAAGCTTTCTTAAAATACTCTTTTTTAAGCATAGCTCTAATTGTATTTTTTGAAAAACGAACAAATTGCCATTTATGATGCTGCGTAGCATTTACTAATGATTTTAAAACAATAGGATGAGTTGGATTAATTTTAAGGATCACTTCTAATGCGTTTTGCCTTATTGTTGAACTAAATTTTAGAGTTGTATACTCTAAAAGTTCAGATAAAAATGGTTCATATACTTCTTTTCTTTCTATTTTTGATTTTATAGCGAGTCCTAACCAGGTAATTCTAAAACTTTTATCATTCAAACCAATTATTTCTTTTGTTTTATTTAAATAAATAGCACAATTTTCTGGAAATTGTTTGCATAACTGTACTAATGCAATTTCTTTAGTTATATAGGATTCATCATCCAAAAGTTGTTCATAATCAGATCTGAATTCTAATGGTATTGTTTGAATAGTTTCTGCTATTGCTTGTCGGATAGCTATATTTTTAGTATTCATTGCTAATTTTAACAATTCAGCTTTTTCATGATAAGAAATATTTCCTAATTGATAAATAATTTCTTGTACTAAAGCAACATATTGATTTGATAGTAAAATATTTTCAAAAAATACTTTTTTCTGATCAAAAGGAATTGTTTGCATTTCCTGTAATTCAAAATATTTTTTGACTTCTTTATTTTGACTCAAAATTTGAACGACTTTTTCAATATCAAAACCCGGTGATTCTAACCATTCTTTTTTAAATTGAGCTATATCAAAATGAGGAGCTACTTTTTGTATTTCATTTAAAAAATCATCTGTTTCAACATTTTTGTATTGGTATTCTTTTAGATATGCTTTTACTGCTTTTTTAAAACAATGATCCCCTATTGATTCTTTCAAATAATGTAATGCCCATGCTCCTTTTTTATAAAAACTTAATACACTTGCTTTTTCATTTAAAATAGGAATTGTATCTTTTTTAGAATTAGCATTTATTTCTTCGGCATATTTTAGTAATTCAAACTGAAAATGAGTATCTCCAAACAAATGTTTTTCCGCCAATAATGCGTAATAAGTAGCAAAACCTTCCTGTAGCCAATGATGTTTTCCTTCTTTTGCTGTGACTAGATCACCAAACCAATGATGTGCTAATTCATGAGCATTTACATTTATGTAATTTTTATCATTAAAACCTGTTTTATCTACTACAAAATCTTGAGAAAATAATGTAGCTGTAGTGTTTTCCATACCTGCATATAAAAAATCCTCGACAGGAACTTGTTTGTATATTTTCCAAGGATAATCTAAATCAATTTCTTTTTCTAAGAAATTAAAAATTTCTTTCGAATATTTATAGGTATAGTCAAATTTATTTGCATCCTCATATTTATAATATAGTTGAAGCTTCTTTCCTCCTTTTGATACTATTTCTTTTGAATCAAATGCTCCTATCGTAAGCATTGCTAAATAGGAAGACATTGGTTTTTTCATTTCATACACCCATTTTTTATTTGCTTTTATACCTGGTTGTATAATTTTTTTTAGAACACCGTTTGAAATTACTTTATAAAAAGGTTCTGCAAAAATACTTAAATGAAAAACCAGCTTTTCATTTACATCATCAAAGCTAGGAAGCCAATGCGAAGTATATTTTCCTTGACCTTGTGTCCAGATTTGATACTTGTTATGTATGTGTTCTTTATTATTAGAAGATAAAAATAAAGAATCATTGCCCATATCTACAAAATACATAGTTTGTTTAGGTGTAGCTTGGTAATTAAAAGTTATTTCATTTTTACCTATTTTGTATCCTTCAAAAAGGACAAGTGATTTATTTGTGTTTTTATAATTTACAGATTTTCCATTTATTTTAACTTGTTCAAACTTCATTTTTATGGCATCTATTTTAATAGAATCTATCTTTTGGTTTACTTGAACTATATAACGGCAAGTTCCTGAAATTGACCTTGTTTTAAAAGAAGGAGTTAATTCCGCTTTTAAGGAAATGAAATCAATTTTAGGAATTGATTGAGACCACAAGGCAACAGAAAAAAATAAAAATAGAGTACGCATAAAAACGTTAAATTAATATAAAAAATATTCTCAAGTTTTTAAAAAACTTGAGAACTTAATAAGGATTAAAACGAATTAAAATTATTTCAGATAATTATCAAACTTAGCATCAAAAATATTTATAAAAGCATTTTTAATTGTTTTGTCTTCATTTAATAAGATGGCTCTATGTATTTTAGTTATAACCCATTTACTCTGTATGTCTTCAAAATATTTAGCATGAAGTTGAGGGATTTCAAAATGATGATGTGCTAAAACCTTTTCCCATTGATTAGGATCTTTATCTATATTAACGGCTACAAAATTTATAGCAGGATTTTTTTTCTTAATTTCCATAGCTTTTTTATGAGCTAATTTTAGATGTGATTTGGCTTCTGAACTCCAAAAAAAGACAACCGTTTTTTGGGCATTAGTTGGAACGGAGTTAACTATTTTTCCTTTTGAATCTATAAGTTCAATTTTGGGTAAGTATTTATTTTTGGCTAAAGATTGAATAGAATTAGCTATTTCTTTAATGGCATTTTTACTGCATGAATCAGTAGAAAGTTTATAATATTCTGATAAAAAGGTTTTATTATTAGAGGTGTTTTGATCTTCTAAAAGATACATAAAAGCTATGTTATGTAATACAGAGTTTTTAATTGATTTATTGGTAAATATAGAATCAGCAACCTTTAATCTATCTATATTATTTTTTACAATTATAGTTTCTTTTTTACTATCACAAGTAATATTGTTTAGCATAGCGGTTAGATACGCAACAAAAGGAGCAAAATCCGTTAACTTTTGATTGTTAAAATCAATTTCTTTTCTATAATCATAATAATCTTTAGGAAGCAAACCACAAACTTTTTGATTTGTTCTAAATTGATGAACCAAAGGATAGAGTTCTTTTTTGGTTAAATAGGGCATTTCTAGCATGGAACTAGCATATAAATCAAAATCCTCATTCCAACTTATTTCTTCTTTTTTTTCATTATAAAATATTTTCCGTTCTTGGTATTCCTTGTTGAGTCTGTATTCAAACTCTTTTAGAGATTCATCGTATATGTCAAAACTTGAATTTTTATCTTCTTCATTTTTTAAAAATAATTCTATTAAAAAATTATTTTTTTCATCGCCACGACCACAAAAAGTTAATGAATTATCAAATTCTTGGGCATTTAATCTAATCATTAAACTATCGCCTTTTTCTACATACATATACTGATACTCTGGTTCATGTCTAAACGTATACATACCAGAAGATAAGGTATCATATTTAACTAAAAAGCGATTGTTACGATCTAATTCTATAGTATCTATAACTTTATCTTCTTTGCAGAGGTAAAGAAATTTTGAATTAGGGTTTATTATTTCACCGCCAAAATAGACTCTCTGCTCCTGTTTTTGATCACAAGAAATCATAAGAAGAGAAACAACGAATATGGTATAAGAAAGTATTTTTCTATAATAAGCAATCATTATTTAATATTTACCTATAGCAAATGTATTTTTATAATTTATAAATAGTTGTTAATATAGCGTTAAAGTTCATTAATTAAATAGTGCAATCCCTCCTACACAGCATCCAAATCCTATTACAAATGAAATAATTGAATAAATTAATATTTTTTTGGCTATTGTCTTATAGGGTTCTTTTCTAAAAAAAATAACTAATATGAGACCAATAAAAAAAGTTATTACACTAACTATTTCTACAAAAAAAATTAAAGAAAAAAAAACATCATTTATCATAATCTTTAGTTTATAAAAGTTAATATACCACAAGTACTAGATCCTATTACTAATACAATGGTAGAATACGTAATCAGTTGCAATGTAAATTTTTTATTTTCATTTATAAAAAATAAACGTAATATTCCTATAATAAGAGGAAAAGGAGATACAAAAACGGCTAATCCTGCAATAGAAAGCAGTACTACTATTAGAATAGCTCTAATAGGCTCTATAAATACTATCAATAGTATTATCATAAGAGCTAATACAAATAATATTTTTTTGTTTTTCATCCTTTTTTAATTCAGTTGTTTTCTAATTTCTTTTATAGATTCATCTCTATAAAACAGATTCATGGTTTCAAAAGGAATTAATTTGCCTTTTTTGTCAACGATATGTACGCATGATTTTTTTACAGCTCTTACATCAAAATCATGTGCATCCATAAAATTCATAATGATAATTCTAAATAAATTATCATACTGTAAGTGGTCCGATTTTACTCTTGGTAAACAACACATTAACTCTCCAAGTTCTTCTTCAGCACAATCTACAGAAATACCTGTACTGAATAAGGTAAGTAAATGATTTTTGAGTTTTTCATCACTTTCAAAAACAATTGTATTTTTAGAGTTGTTTAAAAGGTCTTCTGGATTAATAAGATTGGTCATTGGAAAAACTTCACCATTCATTTTTAGAGCGTAAGCCATACATAAAGCGTCGGGATTACACGGTACGGGAATCAAGTCCTGTGGAGTAAAAACGGGATATTGTTCATAGATTTTTCTGCGAACTTCTGTTAGTGTTATTCTACCTTGGTTGTCATCATAATTTTCGTTTCTTCCCGCAACTTGAGTAGGTTGAAAAGTAACTCCTCTAACGCATTTTTGTTGTAATGCGTATTCTAAAATTTTACCAATTTCGTCGTCATTTTCACCTTTTTGTAAAGTAACTACTAAAGTAGTAGATAAATTGAATTGATTTAGGTTTTCAATTGCTTTTTTTCTAATTTCACTTAAATCTTCTCCTCTCATTTTTTCTAAAACTTCAGGTTTAAAGCTATCAAATTGAAGATAAATTTCAAAATCTGGCATATAAGAGGCTAGTTTTTCCACAAATGAAATATCTTTAGCTATCCTTATTCCGTTAGTATTGACCATTAAATGTTTAATAGGTTTTGATTTGGCTAAGTCTAAGATTTCAAAAAAATGAGGATGTACAGTAGGTTCTCCTCCTGAAATTTGAACAACATCGGGCTCCCCTTCATTGACTACAATGGCATCGAACATTCTTTCAATTTCTTCCAAAGTTCTATGATTACCGTAATTAGGAGCTGAACTAGCATAACAGGTAGGACAAGCTAAATTGCATCTGTCTGTAACTTCTACTATAGACAAACAAGAATGTTGTTCATGATCAGGGCACAATCCACAGTCATAAGGACAGCCATAATGTACTTTTGTATTAAATTTTAATGGAACTTCGGATTGTTTGTTATAATTTCTTATCTGACGGTAGTACTCTACATCATCCGCAATCATAACCTTTGAATCACCATGTGTTTTACAATGTTTTAGCATCCATACTTTCTCATCTTTAAATACTATTTTTGCATTGCAAAGATGTAAACATTCTGGGCAAATACTTTGGGTAGCATCGTAATATATATAATCTCTAGTGGGCATTTAATATTTTTTTATAATTCTAATAATAAATTTGTAGTAATATATCAGTATAAAAATAGATATCCAATGAATGATACTTAATTTTATAATTAATGGTTCATAAGGTTTTAAAAATTCAATAAAAAAACGGTATAAAAAATAGAGCAAGAAAAAAAGCTTAAAACGATCTCCATTTAGT
>NZ_PCMX01000126.1 GCF_002530675.1 Flavobacterium columnare NBRC 100251 = ATCC 23463 | reverse complement strand
GGGTCAATACTTAAAAAATACTACTCCATAATTTCCTCGTGCGAGAACTTCAAAAACACCTACAATACAAAGAACTTCAAAGAACACAACAGGTTTTCAACCTTTTGCAAAATTAATCTTTTTTTTTAAATTGAATTTCATTTGAAAAAAAAGATTTGGTTTTTATCCATTTTCCAACTGCTGGTACAAAACCAACTTCGGAGTTTTCCTGTAGTCGGCTGGCTCTTTAGCCATCTTTAGCTCGATTTTTTTGGAAGATTGCCATTATACAAAACGTTGTTTTTAATCGGGATTTGTATGGCAATCTTCTAAAAAAATGAGCAAACAACCGAAGGGCGTTAGTAAGCGGTTCGCAAAAAAAAATAAATGCTTCTTTTTTGGATTTTATCCTCTTTCGGGTGGGTGAGCGTTGGCAAAAAAAAGGCAAAAAAAGGGCTTTCGAGCGTTGGGGCTATTTCGCATAATGTCCCGGGCAGCTTTGTGCAGTGCAGAACTTTGTAGCACTTACTTTCTTTTTGGTAAAAATGTTGATTTAAAAACGGAACTTTCAATTTATCACTACACTCTGCATTGCACAAAACTGGAATTATGCGAAGTAGCTTTAGGCTGGTTTTCTGGCATATGTTTTTGTTTTTGAGCGTTGGGGACAGCTCTTTTATTTTTTTCAATTGACCGCTTAAAAAACTATAAATTCAATTGAAAAAATAAATGTGCTGTTGGTGCGTTGGGCTACAAAAACTATGACAGAAAACCAGCCGTGCAGGGAAAAAGCCCTTTTTTTGCCTTTTTTAGCGTTGGGGGTGGGAACATTAAATCAAAATCCAAAAAAGAAGCATTTATTTTTATCCTTTTTATCTTATTGGATGATAATTATTTACTGCGTTTTGTAGTTGTTCCAGTTCGGTTTGTTTGTATTGGATTGTAGTTGATGCTCGTCTGTGTCCGCTAAAAACCTGTACTATTCTTGTATCATTCTCCTTTTTCAATAAGTTTGCTATAACACTTTGTCTTATCTTCATTGGTTGTATTTGTTCGCTTTTTGGCTTTTGTTCGTTTATCATTTTGCTAATGCCGTGAGGATTGATTTTTTCACCGTATTGACCAAGGATAAGCCCCCTAACCCCCGAAGGGGGAACTTTGGAATGACTTAATAATTTCTCTCTATCTTCTTGTATGTATTTGTAAATTAATAATATTTGTTTGGCTTGTAGTGGTAAAGTTCTTGATTGTGGACTTTTTGAAGTGATTTCGTTACTTCCTTTTATATAAATTTCGCATTTTTCTAAATTGATATGCTCAACTTCTAATGCTGCTATTTCTTTGACAGTTAAGGCTTGATAAATCAATAAACTAATGATAATTTTATTTCTATTTTCTAACTGTTTTTTCTTCTTGATTTGGTAGGTTTCAAAAAAGGTTTCTAGTGTTTCTGGGCTGTAGAGTGTATCGGCTTGTATTTGTTTATCAATCTTATCTTTTAAAAATAATTCACTGCAAGGATGGTCTTTTCTTTGTCCTGTTTCAAGCAGATAATTGAAGTATATTTTAACGCCATACAAACAATGTCTTAATGTTTTTGGGTGTAAATTGTAGTTTTTTCGTAAGTGTTCTATATAGTTTAAAACCTCTTTAAATGTGGCTTTTGGTGCTTTGTTTTGGTAATAATCTGTAAATCTTTTGATGTTGTATAAATTGCTGTATAATGTGCTTTTGCTGTATTTTTTCTGTAAATATTCTTTTAATTTCATAATTTAAAAATTGAATAATTAAAAGATTATCAAACAACTTAAATTTTAAATTCTTAAATCATTAAATCTTTTAATTGTTTATTGGTTATATGTGTGTAAATCTCTGTACTCTCGATGTGGCTATGTCCTAAAAATTTTTGAACCTGTTCGAGCTTCATTCCGTTTTCTAAAAGATGTGTTGCTATTGAGTGCCTTAATGAGTGAATACCTATTTTATTCAATTCTTCAGTAGTTAGTTTTTGTCCAAATTCTGTTTTTAAAATCAGTTGTTT
>NZ_PCMX01000125.1 GCF_002530675.1 Flavobacterium columnare NBRC 100251 = ATCC 23463 | reverse complement strand
AAATTAAAAAATGTATCAGAAGCTTGTAGGATTATGGGCTACAGTCGTGATAGTTTTTATCGTTTTCAAGAATTATATGAAACAGGAGGCGAATTAGCACTTCAAGAAATAAGTCGAAGCAAACCCATTATTAAAAATCGTGTTGAACCCTACATTGAGCAAAAAGTAGTAAGCATTGCTACAGATAATCCATCTCTAGGTCAGCAAAGAGTGAGTAATGAATTGCGTAAAGAAGGCATTGTACTTTCTCCTGGAGGAGTTCGTTCGATTTGGCTTCGTAATGATTTAGAGACCTTTAAAAAGCGATTAAAAGCCTTAGAGACAAAAGTAGCAAAAGAAGGTTTGATTCTTACTGAATCACAAGTCGTAGCCATTGAAAAAGCTAAAGAAGAAAAAGAAGCTCACGGAGAAATAGAAACCGCTCATCCAGGTTATTTGGGAGCACAAGACACCTATTATGTTGGCACAATTAAAGGAGTAGGAAGAATTTACCAACAAACTTTCATAGACACTTATTCTAAAGTTGCTTTTGCAAAACTATACGACCAAAAAAATTCACTCGTAGCAGCAGATATGCT
>NZ_PCMX01000124.1:3394-3719 GCF_002530675.1 Flavobacterium columnare NBRC 100251 = ATCC 23463 | reverse complement strand
CTTTATTATTGTTGTTGTTGTTGGTTTTAATAATAGGTATGTACGTGTTTTGTTTTTGCTTTGATGGATTTTTGACCGTTTTTTCTTAGAGTATTTGTGCCTTTATCATTCTATGGTCTGTTTTGGATTGTTTTGTTTTTAAAGGGTGGTTTGCGTGAGGGATGGCAGTGGCATCCTTTTGCTGAATGGCTATAGCTTTTTTTTGTGAGGGTTTCTTTAGCAAAAGATAGAACGGACAGCCCGACCCGAAGGGGCACGCCCATAGGGTTATTGAGAAACTATTTTTTTTGTACTTAAGCCATTTCTAATTAAGAAGGGTTATTTT
>NZ_PCMX01000124.1:0-3334 GCF_002530675.1 Flavobacterium columnare NBRC 100251 = ATCC 23463 | reverse complement strand
AAAATAACCCTTCTTAATTATGCTTTATTTTTGTAGTTCAGGATGTCTTTCTTTATAGTCTTTTACTTTTTGACGCCAACTTTTTTGAAGTTCGTTATAGTTATGCCCTAATTTAGATTCTTGCGCTACCAATCTACCATCTATGAAGGAACGATATAAAACGCTTTCTATAAGATAATCTTCTGCAATTAGATTGGGTTCGTATTTTGTTTTTAAATTTATATCAAATAAACTTGCTGTATTGTTAGCCCAAAAGGCTTTCCAACCATTTTTTAAATCAGCTATTAATTCATAGGTGGTAATACCTGTTTGACGATGAATTAGTTTGACTAAAACTTGCCCCTCTTTTCGGCTTAATTTTTTTAATTGTTCTTCAAATTCTTCTGTTAAAAATTTTTCAACTAGTTTAAAGTATTTTTTTTTATCACGCTCTGTTTTTAAAAGTTTCATTCCATTGTTAAGGGCTACCAATCTATCAGCTGCTATTTTTGCGTAAGGATACGTTCTCATCACTCTCCGTTTTAGAATCATAAAACGTTTTCGTTCTTCTTCGTTTTTAAAATTATAGGCTCTATTAGTTACCAAGACTTCTTCTAATTGGTAAGATACTTGTGCTATTGTGTCCTTTATATCTAGTTTTTTCTCGATTTCGGTAGAATCGACTTTTACCTCTTGAGCCGTAACGGTTAGTACGGAAAAAAGTAGAAAAACTACACTTATGTTGTATTTGTACATTTGATATTTATTTTTGGTTCAAAATTATACATTTATTCAACAAGTGTTGTACCATTTTTTTATTTTAGCAAAAAAAAATTATGAATACTGAATCAATATTAAATGACTTTTCTATAAGCTTTTTAGAACGCTATTTAAACAATGCGTCTCCTACGGGATATGAGAGTGAAGGGCAAAAAATTTGGATGGATTATCTTAAACCTTATGTAGATACTTTTATCACGGATACATACGGGACGGCTGTTGGTGTTATAAATCCAGATGCTCCTTATAAGGTGGTAATAGAAGGGCATAGTGATGAAATATCGTGGTATGTGAATTATATTACAGAAGATGGTTTAATATATGTTATCCGTAATGGGGGTTCTGACCATCAAATTGCTCCCTCAAAAAGGGTAAACATTCATACTAAAAATGGTATTGTAAAGGGGGTTTTTGGCTGGCCTGCTATTCACACACGCGGAAGAGGTAAGGAAGAAAGTGCTTCCTTACATAATATTTTTATAGATTGTGGATGTAGTAGTAAGGAAGAAGTAGAATCATTAGGTGTGTATGTGGGTTGTGTTATTACATATCCAGATGAGTTTATGATTTTAAATAACAATAAATTTGTATGTCGTGCTATAGACAACCGAATGGGTGGTTTTATGATAGCTGAAGTAGCGCGCTTACTAAAAGAGAATGATAAAAAATTGCCTTTTGGTTTGTATATAGTAAATTCGGTACAGGAGGAAGTTGGATTACGCGGTGCTGAAATGATTACGCAAACTATTAAGCCTAATGTTGCGATTGTAACTGACGTATGTCATGATACTACGACTCCTATGATTGATAAAAAAATTGAAGGTGATTTAAAAATAGGTCGTGGTCCTGTTATAGCTTATGCTCCTGCTGTTCAGAATAGACTACGGGAATTAATTGTTGATACGGCTATGGAAAAAGCAATTCCATTTCAAAGACACGCAAGTTCAAGAGTAACTGGTACAGACACGGATGCTTTTGCTTATAGTAATGGTGGGGTTGCATCTGCTTTGATTTCTTTACCTTTACGCTATATGCACACAACTGTTGAAATGGTACATAGAGAGGATGTGGAGAATGTCATTAAATTAATTTATGAAATCCTTTTAAAAATTGAAAACAATGAAACTTTTTCTTATTTTAAATAGGAAATGGTTTTATTGATTAAAAAATCCACTCGGTTTTATTCGAGTGGATTTTTCTTTAATGTTTTAAAGAATCTTTTTTATTTTTTTGTCATTTTTTTAGAGAATGTTTTTCCTGACAATGTGGTTATCTTTATTATATATAAACCCGTTTTTAAAGATTCTAGTCGTTCTATATGAATTAGATTTTCGTTTAAAGGATGAAGATTAACAAGTATTTCCTCTCCTAGAATAGTAAAAAGTTTTGCTTCTTTTATTTTTTCATCTATAGAAATTTCTATATTGGAATTAAAAGGATTAGGATATATATTTAAAGTTGCTTGTTTATCAAATTGATTATTTGCCAAAAGGTCTCTTTCCATTAGACCTGTATCTATAAGATTTTCTTTTTGCCATAATTTTTCTCTACTAGGGTGATGTAATGCTTTATACATACGTTGTACTTGTCCTTTTGTAAACATTTTGTAACAACCATGAGATCCATTATATCCCATATAATTTTCGCTATTAATTTTTTCTCTATTGCAATTAATGGCCGACATACATCTAGTATTTGCTACTGCAGAATCTTCTTGTGGGGTATCATCTACTTCATCTGTTCCAGTACATCCATTTTCAAAAGTATGTATTAATCCTAAAAAGTGAGCAAATTCATGAGTGAGTGTAGAAGCAAATTCAACATCTGTATTACCATAAATAGATGTCCCGCTATAAACTATTCTAGAAAAATTATTTTTTGTTTTTTCTTGATCTGGATATGTAGCTACACCTGAATTATTTTTCTGATCATCAAAAAGGTCATTTTGAATATATACATTGATGTATTTATTGTTATCCCAGGCATATTTCGTTTGTATCAAATCTTTAATCGTTTGAGTATTTTTTCCAAAACCTTTTTCATCTTTGTCATAAAAATTAACACACCCTTCTGGCCTATCCTTTCCTCTCTTCCCTATTTTGGCTAGTTCAAACTTTATATTTAATTTAGATTTTATAGGTTCAAAATCGGGATCGACACTATCATAATCATCATTGAGTCCATTAAAATCTTCATTTACTTTTTCTAAGGCTTTTTTTATTTTTTCGGTTGTAATCTTTTTATCATCTGTTTCATAATAAGCATTTGGGGTTGCTTTTTTTGTTTCTGGATAGTAAACATATCCAGCATCAAAAACATGAAAAACAACGGGTATGATAAATTCTTTTTTTAGATCTTCATCTGTTATTATGGGCAATTGTACCTCTTGATCCCATTTTATCTTTGCTTTTACTCTTGAATTATTGTTCTCATTGGTATTGGTTTCTGTTATCTTACATTTTATATTTTGAGCAAAAATGGAATAACTTATTATTGAGACTAATATTAGAAGTTCTTTTTTTATTTTAATCATTTTCCTATTTATTTTATTAAATTATTAAATATTAGTATTAGG
>NZ_PCMX01000123.1 GCF_002530675.1 Flavobacterium columnare NBRC 100251 = ATCC 23463 | reverse complement strand
TGTTGTAAGTATCCATATCGTTTAGTTATTTGTTACAATTTATTTGATTTGTTTTTTTTGTACTATTTATGTTATTTTTTCATTATTCAAATATAAAAAAAATATATAATATTTGATTTTTTGTTTTTATACTTTTAATCGGGTTCTTGTCATCCCGACACAAGGAGGGTTCTCATAAAGGGCGTGACATTCGGAGGAATAATCAAGAGGCTAAAAATAGAATCTAAAAAGTTGAAAATAATAGTCTTTATCAATTCAATAAAGGGGTAATATACCACGAGCTTTGTAGGTTAAAAAAGGATTCCTCCCTCCTATTGTGTGAATCATAACTGTTTTTTTTATCCTTTTGTAGGAAAACGAAGTTCTGGGTGAAGTGTAATTTATATGAAGTTTTTGGTTTTTTTATAGGTATTTGAGGTGTTTTCGCGGTTTATATACAATAAAAATGCAATACAATATTTCTTAAAATATTTCGTTTTTACTTTGTTTTTTTATTAATTTATTAAACTAAAAACATCTTTTTATATCTTTTAATAACTTTTGTTTAATTGCAAAACTACAATCAATGGCAACTAAAAATCAAATGAGTATCACAATTCCTCAAGAAGTAATTGATACGGTAACACTAAAATTACAAGAATGCAAAACAGCTTTAGCGCCTTATTTGCAGGGCTTAACTGCCGAAGATCGTTCGACGCTGTTTAAAATGGGTAATAAAACTGTGGCTACGGTGCAAAAAATCAAGTCGTATGTAGAAACCAATCCCGAGTTTGTGCCTGTGTATATGGACAAAGCGGAGTTTTTAAAGGATGAGGCGGTGGTGAGTTCTTTAAGTCCTATAGGCAATTTAGCTTCTCAGTTATCTACTGATGTAAACGATACGATTATGTTAGCGGGTAGTGAAGCTTTGCAATCGGCGTTGTTGTATTATGGCCAAATTAAGGAGGCGCAAAGTAAGGGGATTGCTACGGCTAAGCCTATTTATGAGGATTTGAGCCAACGTTTTATTCGTCCGTACCGTAAAAAAACAGATCAGTAAAGGTTCTAAGTCCCAAGTGGTTTAAGAAGGGGCTGTCTGAAAAGTAATCCA
>NZ_PCMX01000122.1 GCF_002530675.1 Flavobacterium columnare NBRC 100251 = ATCC 23463 | reverse complement strand
TGAAGGTTTTTTGTTTTATACGCGTTTGTGCTATCAAACCGAAATCACCGCGTGAGCGGGGATACTGTACAAAAAAAGTGTGTAAAGAATTTTTTGTAATTTTAAAATTATGAACCATTAAAATTTACAATTATGGACTTTACACACGCTCAAATTTCGGAATTATTATTGGAAGTTGCAAATTCAGAAAATGGAACGAATTTATTAATGCAAATGACCTTAGAGACCTTTATGAAGTCAGAACGGGTATTGCATCCGCTAGAAAATCCCACGGATTATGCAAATGGATTTAGAACTAGAACTACTAATGGTTTTGCAAAGAAATGGTTTTAAAGGTACCAAGAACACGAAGTGGTACCTTTTATCCAGCATTGCTTGGAGTTCTAAGAAATGAGGATGAAGAGCATCGAAAACTCATTTTTAGTCTTTATAGAAAAGGTTAAACAACAGAGCAAGTAAGCGACGTTTATGAAGAACTTTACGGTAAAGATTACAGCAAGCAGCAGATAAGTTACTTGATGAAGGAGAGTAAAAAAGAAATTGAATTATGGCTTAAAAGAGACTTAGAAGAACATTATTTAGTACTTTATATTGATGCTACTTTTGTTCATACAAGGCGAGATGATTCGGTTAAGAAAGAAGGCTATTTCACAATTTTAGGTATTAAAGAAGAAGAAACAAGGGAGGTTTTAACAATTGTAAATCATCCCACAGAAGGAGCTTTATTGTGGCAACAAGAGTTGGAGAGCTTAAAAACAAGAGGTGTAAAAAGTATTGGATTAGTGGTCTCTGACGGCTTAACATCTATTGAAAACGCTAGTGCAAAAGTCTTCCCTAATGCCAAACATCAACTCTGTGTGGTTCATTTTAAACGAAATATATTAGCTATTTTTCCACGAACAAAACGA
>NZ_PCMX01000121.1 GCF_002530675.1 Flavobacterium columnare NBRC 100251 = ATCC 23463 | reverse complement strand
CTAAATACAATAATTCTTTTATCATAAGGTTTTTGTTCCTCATAACTTTTAACTAATTTATTTAACAAATGCTTTGATGTAGGATTATTTACCTTTTTATCAATTACAAAGCTTTTAATTGACTGTTTTTGCAAATCTGTAAGTAACGTTCCCAATCTAGATAAAATCAAATTAATATCTTCCTCATTCACCTTTTCCAACACATATTCAATTGGCTCTTCATTATCAATTACTATAATATTTAATATATCTTTAGTAAACTGAGTTAGACCATCTTTTAACAAATTATCAATTTTTTTTTCTAATTGGACGAATTGCTTTTGAACATCATCCATCCCAAACTGGATTAATGTTACTTCTTCATCCAAAAATTCATCATCATCATAACCCAAATTATGTAAATCTTCTTCTACTCTTCTATAGGTTGGGAAATACATAATCTCTGAATTATCAAGTTCGTTTTTAATTTTTAAATCAATTTCTTTTAAATTATTATCAAACCCTTGTTTAAATTCAGAATCTTCAAAATATCTAAATATTCTATGAAGAGGATACTTTCTGAACTTATAATTTCTTTCTAGCAATTTTTCTAGCTCATATGTACTCCTCTTATTATGTGTCCATTTTTTACTTAAAAATTCAAATTGAGCATATCCAAATTCTTTAACGAAATCCTTTATTTCAGAGTCTTTAAACAATCTATCTATTGATTTAGCAATAAGATCTTTTGTAATTTCAACTTCTCGGTTTTCAAAGGAAATAGTTAATTTTTCAAAATTAAAATCACTAAGTCGAAGAAAATTTCTAGTTAAAGTATAATAAAGCAAATTAAGTATTTGTGTTTTTCCTAATCCATTTTCACCGATCAAAATCATTTTGTTTTCTTTGAAAATAATATCTATATTATTTGTACCAAATAAGCCTATTATGCTAAATTTTTTTATGAAGTTCATTTTTTCTGTTTTTCTTTTATAAAATTATCGTCAATAGAACACTAACTATTCAACTCCTCCACCGTATCCAACTCCACTTTCAAATTCTTGATAATAAATTCCTGACGGTCAGGGGTATTCTTACCCATATAGAACTCTAATAATTTTTCGATAGAAGTCGCTTTGTCCAACATTACAGGGTCTAAACGAATATCTTCTCCAATAAAATATTTGAATTCATCTGGTGAAATCTCTCCTAATCCCTTGAATCGGGTGATTTCTGGTTTTGGTTTTAACTTCTCAATAGCATTACGTCGTTCCTCATCACTATAACAATAAATCGTTTCTTTCTTGTTACGAACACGGAACAAAGGCGTTTGCAATATATACAAATGTCCTTCTTTGATGATTTCTGGGAAAAACTGCAAGAAAAAAGTAATTAACAACAAACGAATGTGCATCCCATCCACATCGGCATCGGTTGCGATTACAATGTTGTTGTAACGCAAATCTTCCATACTTTCTTCGATATTCAATGCGGCTTGAAGCAAATTGAATTCCTCGTTTTCATACACTATTTTTTTGGTCATTCCATAGGTATTCAAAGGCTTTCCACGCAAACTAAATACCGCTTGAGTATTCACATCGCGAGATTTTGTAATAGACCCCGAAGCTGAATCTCCCTCGGTAATAAACAAAGTGCTCTCTAAACTACGTGCATTTTTTGCATCAGTAAGATGCACACGACAGTCGCGCAATTTTTTGTTATGTAAACTGGCTTTCTTAGCTCGTTCTTTAGCTAACTTACGAATGCCCGACAATTCTTTACGTTCGCGTTCTGCTTGTAAAATTTTACGAAGTAACAAATCTGCTACCTCTGGATTTTTATGTAAGAAATTATCTAAATTTGTTTTAATAAAATCGTTTATATAAGTACGAACCGTAGGCGAATTAGGTCCCATATCGGTAGATCCTAATTTAGTTTTAGTTTGTGACTCAAAAACAGGTTCTTCTACTTTAATAGAAATTGCGGAAACAATTGATTTACGAATATCAGATGCTTCAAAATTTTTATTATAAAACTCTTTAATTGTACGTACAATAGCTTCTCGAAATGCCGCTAAATGAGTTCCCCCTTGTGTTGTATTTTGTCCGTTAACAAACGAGTAATATTCTTCAGAATATTGTGTTCTACTATGTGTCATAGCAACTTCTATATCATCACCCATTAGATGTATGATAGGATATTGCATATCTTCTTCTGTAATGGTTTCTTCTAATAAATCTTTTAATCCATTTTCTGAAAAAAATTTTTCACCATTATATACTATTGTTAATCCTTTATTCAAATAACAATAGTTTTTTAACATTCTAACAATGTATTCGTTACGATACTTATAATGTTTAAAAATCGTATCATCTGCTATAAAACTAACCTTCGTTCCTTTACGTTTAGTAGTTTCTACAACATCTTCCTCTACAGTAAGGGTTCCAGCTGAAAATTCAGCCGCTTTTTGTTGATTATCACGTACTGATTCAACTCTAAAAAAAGTAGAAAGAGCGTTTACTGCTTTAGTACCCACTCCATTTAAACCAACTGATTTTTTAAATGCTTTGGAATCATATTTCCCTCCTGTATTCATTTTGGATACTACATCCACTACTTTTCCTAAGGGAATACCTCGACCATAATCCCTAACAGTAATCATCTTATCTTTTAAGGTAACTTCTATGGTTTTCCCAGCTCCCATTACAAACTCATCTATACAGTTATCTAGGACCTCTTTAACCAAAATATAAATACCATCATCAGGTGATGATCCATCTCCCAACTTACCGATGTACATCCCAGGACGCATACGGATATGCTCTCTCCAGTCGAGAGAACGTATATTATCTTCGGTGTATTGATTTTGTTCGAACATATATAAAAACGATTGGGTGCTAAGATACTTGAAAAGTATGTAAAAAGAAAATAAAACAATCTATTAACAAAAACAAATAAATAAAAGAAAAAAATAAAAACATTTTTTCATTATTAACATTTTTTTTAGATATTTGATAAAACAATAACCTAAAAAAAATAAATATGAAAAAAATTCATTGCTTATTATTGCTAATAATGACTTGGACAGGTTTTTCCCAAAACCTCATAAAAGGATCTATTAAAGACACTGGAGGACTAGGAATTCCAGGAGTTAATATTACTGCTAACAATGCAGGTGCTACAACCTCTGATTTCGACGGTAGCTTTTCCATTAAACTAAATCCAGGAAAACACACCTTAAAATTCAATTATATGGGCTATAAAACAGAAACTAGAGAAATTGAGTTAAAAGACCAAAACATTGAATTAAACATAGTGCTACAAGAAGAAAATAAAAGTTTAGATGAAGTAGTAGTGGTGGGGACTAGAACAGCCCCTCGAAGTAATACCACCACATCTTTACCTATCGACCTATTATCTTCTAAAGAATTGGCTTCAACAGGACAAGCTTCATTTGACAAAGCATTGCAATACAGAATTCCTTCATTTAATACGGTTCAAACTCCTGTAAATGATGCTACATCCTTATTAGACCCTTATGAAATACGAAATATGGGACCTAGCCGTACATTAATCTTAATCAACGGCAAGCGTAAAAACATGAGTGCATTAGTATATACACAAACCTCTCCTGGACGTGGCGAAACAGGAGCAGACATTTCAGCGATCCCTCAAGATGCTATTGAAAGAGTTGAAATATTACGTGATGGCGCCTCAGCTCAATACGGATCTGATGCTATTGCAGGGGTTATGAATATCATATTAAAAAACAACCCTAATTCAGGATCTACCACTCTACGAACGGGAATTACTGGAAAAGGAGACGGAAAAATGATTGGAGCAAGCCTTAATAACGGCACAACGGCTTTTAACGAAAAAGGGTTTATTAATTACACCTTAGATTTTTCTAAAGCAACTTTAGCCAATAGACCTGGTACTGTTGATGCACAAGGAGAAGCTAAAGATTTTAATGCAAACATAGTAGATGTCCAAGATTTTCTAAACAGACACCCAGATGCTGGTAATACAAATGGATCACCTGCAACGGCAGCCGCTAAATTTGAAATCAATGGAGGCTTGGATACATCTGAAAATTCAAAATTATATTTCAATGGTGCTTATGTTTACAAAAAAGTAAATTCATTTGCAAACTACAGAACCCCCTATTGGAGAACCTTAACAGACTATCCCTTTTTAAATCAATTGTTCCCTGGAAATGGCAAAAATGGCTATGATGGATACGCACCTACTTTTGAAGGAGATCTTAATGATTATAATGCTACTTTAGGCTTAAAATCAACTAAAAACGGATGGAACACTGATTTAAGCATCACCTTTGGAGGCAATACACAAGAATACACAGTAAATAATTCATTTAACCGTTCTTCCCTTTTAGATAGTAACGGAGCTAATCTATATCTTCAAAATAGCCCTATTTCATTTAAACCTGGAGGAACAAAATTTGATCATATCGTAGGAAACATAGATATAAATAAAAATTTAACCGATAAAATCAGTTTTGCTATAGGCACAGAATTTAGAACTGAAAACTTTACCATTATAGAGGGAGACAAAGCTTCTTGGGATGGAATGGGTGCTGATTCATTTGCTGGTAACAGACCCGAAAATTCAGGCAAATTCAATCGTTATAATATTGGAGGGTATATTGCAACTACTATAGATTTTACAAAAAACTTCTTAATAGATGCAACCTTACGTGGTGAAAATTATAGCGACTTTGGTACAACTTACATAGGTAAATTGAGCGGAAGATATAAATTTTTAGATGATAAAATAACATTAAGAGCATCCGTATCATCTGGATTTAGAGCTCCATCCTTACATCAAATTTATACCCAAAAATCACAATATAGCTTTTTCCCAGGGCAAGGTGTTTTAGCAAGCGGATTAGTAAACAATGTGTCTCCTCAAGCTCGTCAAATGGGAATTGAAAAATTAAAAGCTGAAAAATCTGAAAATTACACAATTGGTTTAGGCTTCAAACCAATGAAAAACATTACATTAACACTTGACTACTACCACATCAATGTTTACGACAGAATTGTTTTAAGTGATGAAATTAAAGACGTGACTATTAACGGGAAAAATCTAGGGACATTATCTTTCTTTACCAACGCTTTAGATACTAGAACAAGAGGTATTGATGTAGTTGCTAGCATACGAAACATTAAACTAGGAAGCGGAGATTTAGGATTTAATCTATCAGGAAATTACACATTTGAAAATTGGAATACTAACAAAATCCCAGTAAAATTTGGAAAAGATCTTATAGATGCCACACAACAACATTTATTATTTACTTCTCGTCCTAAAACCAAATGGATCTTAGGGACTAATTATGACATCGGAAAATTTGGTTTTTCACTAAACAACACCTTATTTGGAAAAACAGTATTCAAACAAGTTGGATTAGATTCTAATTTAAGAACTGAATTCAAACCAAAAGTTGTAACTGATTTAGGAATAAATTTTAACGCCACAAACAAATTAACTTTTGCCTTAAATATCAACAACTTATTTAATATTTTACCTAAATGGGAATTTAAAGCTGAAAATAGTACGGGAGAAGCTAGTTTAACAGACCCTAATTTTGTAAAAACACAATCAAATTTAATTACTTTCAACCAACGTTATTCACAGATGACCTATGATGGGTACCATTTCAGCCAATTAGGAACTATGTTCAGTCTATCTTTAAACTATAAATTTTAAAACAAAAAGAGGCTGTCATTTTGACAGCCTCTTTTGTTACTAAATTATTCGGATACCTCGGAAATAATTTTCACATATCCGATTCTTAGAAAGTGAGTTCTACACTTTTAGTACACCTCTTATAAAATATTAAAAATACCAATAACCAAGCTATACATTAAATCTAAAGTGCATCACATCACCATCCTTTACTATATACTCCTTACCTTCCACACGCAACTTACCCGCTTCCTTCACCTTACTTTCAGAACCAAAAGTCACATAATCGTCATAAGCAATCACCTCTGCACGGATAAACCCTTTCTCAAAATCCGAGTGAATCACACCTGCTGCTTTCGGAGCTGTATCACCCACTTTAATAGTCCAAGCACGAACCTCTTTTACTCCAGCCGTAAAATACGTCTGCAAGTTCAATAATTTATACGCCGAACGGATTAACTTCGATACACCAGGTTCCTCTAACCCCATGTCCCCTAAAAACATCTGACGCTCTTCATAAGTTTCTAGCTCTGTAATATCCGCTTCAGTGGCAACTGCTAATACAATCACCTGCGCATTCTCATCCTTCACCAACTCTTTCACCTGTTCAACATACGCATTCCCATTAGCTGCCGATGCTTCATCTACATTACACACATACAACACAGGCTTTGAAGTAATCAACTGAATCATATCTAAACAGTCCGCCTCGTCCTGATTTTTAGGTTCAATCACACGAGCCGACTTCCCTTCTAATAAAACTGCTTTAATACGCTCTAATAAATCCGCTTCAACAATCGCTTCTTTATTGCCCGATTTCGCCATTTTTTTAGCTTTATCCAAACGTTTTTCAACGGTTTCTAGATCTTTTAACTGCAATTCGATATCAATCGTTTCTTTGTCACGAATCGGGTTCACATTCCCATCCACGTGCACAATATTATCATTATCAAAACAACGCAACACATGAATGATTGCGTTACATTCGCGAATATTACCCAAAAACTGATTTCCTAATCCTTCACCTTTACTCGCACCTTTTACCAACCCTGCAATATCCACAATCTCAACAGTCGCAGGCAACACACGCTCTGGATTAACCAATTCTTCTAATTTTTCCAAACGCGGGTCTGGTACATTCACCACTCCAATATTCGGTTCAATTGTACAAAACGGAAAATTAGCACTCTGCGCCTTCGCATTCGACAAACAATTGAATAAAGTTGATTTTCCTACATTCGGTAAGCCTACAATACCTGCTTTCATGGTTAATTATTTTTAAAAAGTCTGCAAATATAACTTTTTTAGACTTCAAATACTAATTTTTTGGGCGTGCCCCTCCTCAAACAAAACTTTCGTCAGCCTTTGGCGGAAGCTCTCCCTTTCGGCGGGATACTGTACAAAAAAAGTGTGTAAAGAATTTTTTGTAATTTTAAAATTATGAACCATTAAAATTTACAATTATGGACTTTACACACGCTCAAATTTCGGAATTATTATTGGAAGTTGCAAATTCAGAAAATGGAACGAATTTATTAATGCAAATGACCTTAGAGACCTTTATGAAGTCAGAACGGGTATTGCATCCGCTAGAAAATCCCACGGATTATGCAAATGGATTTAGAACTAGAACGACTAATGGTTTTGGCAAAGAAATGGTTTTAAAGGAACCAAGAACACGAAGAGGTACCTTTTATCCA
>NZ_PCMX01000120.1 GCF_002530675.1 Flavobacterium columnare NBRC 100251 = ATCC 23463 | reverse complement strand
ATAAAGTATTACCCTTTTGGCTCGCTCATTCCAAATCGCCACGGCTCAAGCACAGCCTACCGTTACGGCTTCCAAGGACAGGAGAAAGATGATGAGTTAAAGGGTGAAGGGAATTCGTTGAATTATACTTTTAGAATGCACGACCCGCGTGTAGGTAGGTTTTTTGCGAGAGACCCTCTTGAAAAATATTATGCAGAACAAACACCATATCAATTTTCTTCAAATGCTCCTATGCATGCTAGAGAATTGGAGGGTATGGAAACTGCATTTGATTTTAGATTTGAAAGAAGACAAAGAAGATATCTTTCTGGGGAAATAAACCATGAACAATATATGTCTGAGGTTAAAGCTGAAGCATCAGGGGCTATAGCTGGAGTTATAATCGTATCTGCTATTTATACAGGAGGTAGAACACTTCCTTTACTTAGAACTTTGTTTTCAGGAGCTGTATTACATTTTACTAGAAATCAGTTGCTTTATATTGGAGGCGCTAATACTGCTACAGGTTTAGCTGTTGGCTTTTTAGATGAAAGTGGAACTATTGATTCTCCTGGTCCAATTGATGATTTTGCTAGAACTACAAAACTTATTGTCGGGAATTTTATTAAAAGTAAATTTACTCCGAAATTTACAATTATTGCCAGTAAACTTGATTATGCTTTAGGCGAAGGTAGTACTGTTTCAAAAAATTTAGCATCTGCTACTTTGAGAGAGATTGATAATATGGCAAAATCAATGTTAAGAGGTGAATATTTTAAAAGGAACGGAATTGACAATGAAGAGAAGCTTATTGGTTTAGCATCTCAAGCTTTTGAAAATGGTGTTACAACTGTTGAAAAGCATGTAACTAAATATGGAGAAGAATTTACAAAACAAACGACTCTCAAAGATGGAACAGCTGTTAATGTCAATTTTATTATTGATAAACCAGGTGAATTACCTAGAGTAAGTTCTTTTTCAATACCAGTTACTAATAAAAAAGATGTTTTAAAACCAAAAGTTCATGAATTAAGGGAAAAAGCTAGAAAATTAGGTAACGCAAATTTAAGTGAATAATGAAGTATGAATTTTCAAAACTCATTAATGAAAATTTTAATGATTTCAATAAAATATTTTTTTCTAAAGATATAGATTCTGTTTATAAACTTAAAATTAAGGATTTTAAATATTTAATTAATTACGAAGATGACTTGATTCCTTTCTTAGAAGATGAAGTTTTATTTATAAATAACTCTAATTCAATAGGAATCATCTCATTAATTAATGGTCAAATCCTGTTTTTTTCAGGGCTTTTCGATTCTTTTGTTGGAGTCGAGTCGCTTGATACATATTTTTTAGTTATAACTGATACTACAATTTTTAAAATCAATAAATTCAGTTTTTTTGTGTTTGACTTTGATTCACTTTCTGATATTATATTAGATTATAAGATTTCACAAGAAAAAAAAGAAATTACAATTGTTTTTGTAGAAGAAGAAATGAGGGGAAATTTAAATATAAAACTATAACCTACACCAGCTCCGCAAAGTCTCCTGACTTTGAGGGATGATAAAATAAAAGGATATAAAAAAAGAAACACGCTTACGGGCGTGTTTTTTTGTGGGTTGTTATGAGGAATAAGCTTGCTTGGCTTTATAATCACGAATTAACGCATCAATCACATTAAAAAGTTGTTCTTGTTCTTTAGTAGGCATTGTAGCAATTGTTTCTATGCGTTCTAAAATCTTTTTATCCTTAAAAACTATATTATTATTACCTACAAGATAATCTAACGACACATTAAGAGCTTGTGCAATTTTGTTAGCAATCTCAACAGAGGGTGTAATCTCGTTACGCTCATATCTTCCTATTACTGCTCCCGAAGTACCTACTAAACTTCCTAAATCCTCACGAGATAAGTTTTTTTCTTTACGTAACTGGGTAATATTATTGCTTATATCCATAACTAATAAGTTATAAAAATCCTTTATAAATCAATGTTTCTGCAAATATACGTTACTTAAAGATTAAAAAACAAACAGATAAATTTGTTTATAATATCATTTATTGATTAAGTTTGTAACCAATAAGTGAAACTTTATAAGTTATGAACAATTTAGATACATCAAATTCAAACCACTACATCTACGAAACCAAACACCTCAAAATATCCATTTTAGGAGGTATTAAGTTTAATAGTTTAGAAGCCTTACGAGTAACACTAGGCATACAAAAACTAAAATCGGAGCAAGTATTAAGACA
>NZ_PCMX01000012.1 GCF_002530675.1 Flavobacterium columnare NBRC 100251 = ATCC 23463 | reverse complement strand
ATAGACATCCTATCGCCAGAGTATACAATAGATGAGCGAACAGCACCTACTTCCGTTTCGTTTTCAGGATTAGGAACTTTAAGCGGTTGTGAAACTTCCTACCTTGTATCCGCAAATGTAGTTGGAGGAGTAGGATGTGATAGACTATATTATATATGGTATAAAAATGGACAACGTATTACAGAAGGATTCGATAAAGCAAATTATACAGTAGATAATGCAAATTGGTCTAACGGTGATAAATTAAAATTACAAGTCGATTATTTAACTCGTATAGGAGGATCATGGTCTAATTTATACTCACAAGAATCAACAATAGTAAAAAACAGTTCGCCAAGTTCAATTGCAATTTCAGGATTAAAACCTTTCTGTGATTCTGATGGTATTTCTTTATCTGCTAATATAACAGGAGGTTCTGGAAGATTTTATTATTACTGGACTAAAAATGGAACACGCGTATGGGAAGGATATGATAAGTCGACCTATACTTTACAAGGAAATCAATGGAGCAATGGCGATAAATTAAAAATGGTTGTGAGTTATCAATGCGCATCAGGTAGTTGGATTGAAACACCTTCGCAAGAATACACAATTGTTAAAAATACTTCACCAAATGCTGTTGCCGTAACTGGATTACGAGCATTTTGTGATTCGGATGGTATTTCTTTATCTGCTAATGTAACAGGAGGCTCAGGAAGATTCTTTTATTACTGGACAAAAAACGGGACACGCGTATCAGAAGGCTATGATAAATCTAATTATACATTGCAAGGAAATCAATGGAATAATGGAGATAGATTGAAATTGGTTGTGAGTTATCAATGTGTTTCAGGTAGTTGGATAGAAACAGCTTCACAAGAGTATAGCCTAGATAAATATACCTCTCCAAGTACTGTTGCAATAGCAGGACTACGCTCATTATGTAATTCAGAAGAATTGTCTTTAACAGCTAATCTTACAGGAGGAACAGCCAATTTTTATTACTACTGGACTAAAAATGATGTGAGAGTACATGAAGGATACGGAAGATCTAGTTATACATTAAAAGGATCAGAATGGTCAAATGGTGACAAAATAAGATTAGTAGCTAGTTATCAATGTATATCAGGAACTTGGATTGAAACCTCTTCGCAAAGTTATGTAGTAGAAAAAAATACTTCACCAAATTCCGTTGCAATATCAGGATTACGGGTATTGTATGGTTCAGGAGATACGTCATCATTAAATGCCAGTCTTACAGGAGGCTCAGGAAATTATTATTATTATTGGACTAAAAACGGGGTGAGAGTTTATGAAGGATATGGTAGATCTAGTTATACACTAAAAGGATCTGAATGGGCAAATGGTGATAAAATAAAATTAGTTGCTAGTTACCAATGTGTATCAGGTGCTTGGATCGAAACCCATTCTCAAGAATATACGGTTCAGAAAAGAGAAATACCTAATTTAGTGTATGATTATAATTATAATTGGCCAGGTTTTCATGTGTTTGTATGGAAATATAATAATGGGGAAGTAGTTAAAGGGAAAGATGTATCAGAAGTGACTTGGAGTTGGGATCAAATGGGCTTTGCAGATCAAAACTATAGTAGTACCTATTATCCAGGGGAAAATGACGATATAATAGAAAGTAGAAGCACCTTTTTGATGAATTGTCTTTTTGGTAAAAGAGGGAATGTGACTTCTAAATTAAAAATGAGAGACGGTAGAGTATATGTTATACAAATTTACATACCATGTTATGGAGGTGATAGCCCTGTTACTGTAGCTTCTGCTAGATTAGACCAAAATCGAGCAGTTACTACCGATGATAAATGTAAAGTTTATCCAAACTATATTTCGCAAAATGAAGAAGTAATTAATTTAGATTGTGAAAACTATGAGGATATCAAAGAAGTTGTTTTAGTTAATGCTATAGGACAACGTTTGGAATTAAAATTGGATAAAGTAGCTAAGAAGATTTACTTGCCAAGTAATATGAAAAACGGTATGTATTATATAAACATAGAGCGCGCGCAATCAGATAATTCAGTTTATAAGATATTAGTAAAATAGATTGTATAAACAATTTTTTAAAATCAGGCTTGGAAATTTCCAAGTCTGATTTGTTTTAACCCCAGATTATGTGTTAGCCTTTGTGATGAAAAAATAAGGGCAAAGAAGATAAAAATGTACATAATTTTCCCCAGAGCTGTAGTTTTACATTGAGGACAAAAAAAGAGTGCTTTTTTAGATTCAAAGTCATTTTTATCTCTACTAAATTTCTAATGCGTAATCTGAGTTAAACGTTAAGATGTTAATTTCAAGATTGTATTGATTTATTCTTAAAATATCTTTTATATTCGCAACGCAAAATATTATAATTAATAGTATGAAAAAATTAGTTCTATCCCTAATTGCCGCTATTATGCTTGTGCCAGCAAGTGTAAAAGCAGATGAGGGAATGTGGTTTCTAATGTTTATAGAGCGTTTGAACCACCGCGATATGCAAAAAATGGGACTTCAGTTAACTTCTGAAGAAATTTACAGTATTAACAATAATAGTTTAAAAAATGCTATTGTTCAATTTAATGGAGGCTGTACCGCAGAAATGATTTCTAAAGAAGGGTTAGTCTTAACGAATCACCATTGCGGTTATGATGCTATAGCTGAATTGTCTAGTGCTGAAAAAAATCATTTAAAAAACGGATTTTGGGCTAGTTCTAAAAAAGAAGAACTAAAACCATCTAGTTTGTTTGTTCGTTTTTTCGTTCGTATGGATGATTGTAGCAAAAGAATCCTTTCTGTTGTAAATGATACAATGACTGAAGCTGAACGTGAAAAAGCAATCAACGCTGAAATTGCAAAAATTGAAAAAGAAAACAACGAAGGGGGGAAATACGTAGTTTCTGTACGTTCTTTTTTTCAAGGAAATGAGTACTACTACTTCGTGTACCAAGATTATAAAGATGTTCGTTTAGTGGGTACACCTCCTGAAAGCTTAGGTAAATTTGGAGGGGATACAGACAACTGGGAATGGCCGCGTCATACAGCAGACTTTTCTATGTTCCGTGTATACGGTGATGCTAATGGGAATCCTGCTGAATACTCAGAAAACAATGTGCCTTTAAAACCAAAACACCATTTACCAGTTAATTTAGGCGGTGTTAAAGAAGGTGATTTTGCAATGATTATGGGATACCCAGGTCGTACAAACCGTTGGATGCCAGCAGGAGGAATTGAGCAAAACGTAAAATTTGCTTATCCAGCTTGGGTTGAAGGAGCTAAAATAGGTATGGACAATATGAAAAAATATATGAATCAAAGTGATGCTTTGAATCTAATATATGCTTCTAAATTTGCCTCTACAGCCAACTATTGGAAAAATCGTCAAGGAATGATTGATGCTTTGACTAAGTTTGGTACAGCTAAAACAAAAGCAGAACAAGAAGCTAAATTCAATATTTGGGCAAATAAAGCAGAAAACAAAGAACAGTATGGAAATGTGGTTGAAACTATCAACAATTTCTATAAAATGACAAATGAAAAAGCACGTCATGATAACTATATGATGCAAATGTTCCGTACGTCTAACTTTGCTTCTATTGGTAGAACTATTGGTAAGCAATTAGAAATGTATGCTAAAGCAGATGCTGCCAAACGTGTACAATTAGCTCCAGCTATTTTAAAAATGACGGATGAGCTGTATAAAGAAGTACATATTCCTGCTGAAAAAGATATTTTAGCTGCGCAATTAAAATTATATGCTACTAAATCTACAGGTTATTCTATTGCTCCTAAAGTGGCTGAATTAGCAAAAACAAATAATAATGACTTTACAGCCTATGTAAATAAAGCCTTCGATTTGAGCTTATTTACATCTAAAGAAAAAATTACAGCATTCCTTGCTAATCCAAGTGAGCCAACTCTTCTTGCTGATCCTTTGTATGTATTATCTAATGATATGTTAACGCATTTTTCATCTAAATCAGATGCGATTGCAAAAGCACAAAACGATTTTGGCGTGGCATTCCGTAAATTAGTACAAGGATTACGTGATTCTAAAATTGGAGATATAAAATATCCAGACGCTAACTCGACTTTACGTTTAACCTATGGTAAGGTACGTGCATTGCCAGCAGATAAACGTAATGATGCAACTATCAATAACTACACTACTTTAGCAGGTCAAGTTAAAAAATACAAAAAAGGAGATGCAGAGTTTGATTTGCCAATTCGTGTATTAGAAATGAATAAAAACAAAGATTTTGGTCGTTATGCCGATAAAGATGGAACTTTACACATAAATTTCTTATCGGATAATGATATAACAGGGGGGAACTCCGGTTCTCCTGTCTTAAATGGTAAAGGAGAATTAATAGGTTTAGCTTTTGATGGAAATATCGAAGCCATGGCAGGAGATGTAATCTTTGATAAAAAATTACAAAGAACGATTAACTGTGATATTCGTTATGTATTATGGGTAATTGAGAATTTCTCAGGCGCTAAACATATTGTAGATGAAATGACATTAGTAAAATAATACGTTTATATAATGACATGTAGTGTAAAAGCTGGACTCAATTGAGTCCAGCTTTTTTATTTACAATATTATTCTATTTTTGATGTATGAAACTACTATCAAAAGTTAGACACTCATACGATCAACTAATAGAAGTAATTACAAGAGAAATTAATGACCTATAAAATTGAAACCAATGAAAATATTTCAAATACTAATACTGTTTTTTTGTTATTCATTCAATGCTCAACAGCCATTAGAGCAAGCATTGGAATTATGTAAACAAAAAAAATACCTTCAAGCCAAACCCATTTTAGAAGCTATACTTAAAACAGATCCAAGGAATATAGAAGCCGTTGTAAAATTAGGAGAGATAGCATTTTATCATCAAGATTGGGATTATATGGTATATTATGCAGAAGAATTAGTGCGATTAGAACCGCAAAAATCAGATAGTTGGTTTAAATACGGAAGTGCTTTAGCTATGAAAGCTAAAAACACTAATAAATTTAAAGCTCTAACCATGATAGGAAGTATAGAAGAAGCTTTTAAAAAAACGTTAGCTTTAGAGCCTAAGCATATAGGAGCTCGTTGGGCATTGATTATATTGTATTGTGAGTTGCCTAAATTTCTTGGAGGAGGAAAAGAAAAAGCAGGTCAATATGCTAAAGAATTAATAGCTCTCTCCCCCGTTGATGGGTATTTAGCACAAGGATATATAGCAGTTCAGTTTGATGCTTATAAAACCGCAGAGTTTTGGTTGAAAAAAGCGTATCAAATAGGGCATTCTAAAACAACTTTTGAAAAGCTATATGACTTGTATGCAAATAAAATAAAAGACAAAGAAAAAGCAGAACAATTAAAATATGATTTCAAAAAATAATTATTATTTTATCAATCATATTTTTTAAATGAATTAACACATTTTTTCAATAACTATAAAAAGCAAGATTTAAAACACTATATAAAGCGGTTGATAATGACTAATTTGGTGTCAATTCATGTAGTTTATCCATTTAATAGAGAGGCAAAACACAGCTTGTTTCTTAGATCGACTTTTTATAAAAAATAAAAGACTAGATTTTTCAAAGATAATTTAACGATGGCTATTTCCCATAAAAAACGGATAGCTTATATTTGAACAAAATAAAATCAGGTTACGATTTATTAGGTAAGGTTTTAAATACCTAGACTTCTAGACCTTTAAACTTCTAGATTTGCAAATGAGAACACACTTCATAGCCATAGGCGGTGCAGCTATGCACAATTTAGCATTAGCATTACATAATAAAGGATACCAAGTAACAGGTAGTGATGATGCTATTTTTGAACCCTCTAAATCACGATTAGAAGCTAAAGGATTATTGCCTGAAGATTTAGGATGGTTTCCTGAAAGAATTACAACAGATATACAAGCTGTTATTTTAGGTATGCATGCTAAGGCTGATAATCCAGAACTATTAAAAGCTCAAGAATTAGGATTAAAAATTTATTCGTATCCAGAGTTTTTATACGAACAATCTAAAAACAAAACCCGAGTAGTTATAGGAGGAAGTCATGGCAAAACAACCATTACTTCTATGATTTTGCACGTAATGAATTACCACAATATCAAAGTAGATTATATGGTAGGAGCTTTGTTAGAAGGCTTTGATACAATGGTACATTTAACCGAAGAAAATGAATTCATTGTTCTAGAGGGTGATGAATATCTAACTTCTCCTATTGATTTACGTCCAAAATTTCATTTATACAATCCTAATATTGCACTAATTTCAGGAATAGCTTGGGATCATATCAATGTGTTTCCAACGTATGAAAATTATGTGGAACAATTTGAAATTTTTATACAAAAAATTATTAATGGAGGGGTTTTAATTTATAACGAAGATGATCCAGAGGTAAAACAAATAGCAGAAATAGCAGAAAATCCTATTCGTAAGATTGCTTATTCTACTCCTGAATATACTGTAGAAAAAGGAATCACTTTATTACATACGCCCGAAGGAGAAATGCCTATAGAAATTTTTGGCGAACATAATTTAAATAATTTAGCAGGAGCTAAATGGGTATGTCAATGTATGGGAGTAGATGAAGCTGAATTTTATGAAGCGATAGCCTCCTTTAAAGGGGCTTCTAAACGCTTAGAAAAAATAGCAGAATCAGATAATAAAATAGCCTATAAAGATTTTGCTCATTCACCAAGCAAGGTATCCGCTACAACAAAAGCTGTAAAAAAACAATATCCTGATCGTAAATTGATAGCTTGTTTAGAATTGCATACATACAGTAGTTTGAATGCCGAATTTTTAAAACAATATGAAGGAGCTTTAGATGCAGCCGATATAGCGGTTGTATTTTATTCACCCGATGCTGTAAAAATCAAAAAATTGGAAGAAGTAAGTTATGATCAAATAGCTCAATCATTTAAACGTAATGATTTGATTATTTATACCAACCCAACGGATTTTAAAAACTATTTATTTAACCAAGAGTTAAATAACTCCGCTTTACTATTGATGAGTTCTGGGAACTATGGCGGATTAAACTTTGATGAGGTTAAAGGATTGATTCAGTGATGAATTCACAAGATCAATTGTTTTAAAGAGTTGTCTCAAAAGACAAAAAACAACATTTAGTTTGTTCATTCCGACAAAAGGAGGAATTTCATAATTCGTATTGTGTGATTTCTCCTTCTGATCGAAATGAGAGGTTCATCAATATTGAGACTACCTCTTTAGTAAGCAATAACGTAAAGTATCTTTGATGCAATCAATCCTACGTTGTTCTTCTATTTGCTAAATTTTTCCATAAAACAGCATAAAGCAAACAAAGTATTGTTTCGGTAATAGGAATCAACCCAATAGCATAAAAATAATTACTTTTTAGTATATCAATTAGATAATAGGCAAGAGGTATCTGAAAAACCCAAAAACCAAGAAAGTTGACTAATGTGGGGATTTTTGTATTACCAGCTCCGTTAAACAAATTATTTAAAACCATTGAAATACCATAAACTATATACCCTAAACTTATAATTTTCATTGTTTCTTTTGCTTGTGTAATGGTTTGTGTATCATTCGTAAAAAACAGACTAATATTTTCTGCAAAAAGAATATTTATCAACGTAATTCCTAAACAAAGTATAACTGTGTATTTGAGTACAATTTTGGTTAATACTTTTACCCTTATCCTATGTTGTGCTCCTAGATATTGACCTGTAAGGGTAGCAACGGCATTGCTTAGTCCCCAAATAGGAAGTATAAAGAACATCATTACTCTTACTGCTATTTGAAATCCTGCGGACCCGTATTCGCCACCGCTTTTAGCAATCAATTGTGCTAGATAGATCCAACTTAATGAAGCTAACACATATTGTAATATACCAGGTATTGCAATAGAGGTAATGGATTTTATAATAGGGAAGTAGAATTTCAAACTATTTTTTTGTAAACCTATAGATTCTCTAATTTTAAAGATACAATACAATTGATAGAATACCCCTATGGCTCTACCACTTACCGTTGCCCAAGCAGCTCCTTCAATTCCCATGGCAGGAATAAATCCCCAACCATTTATAAGTAATGGGCATAGTATCAGGTTAAAACCATTTGCTATCCAAAGACTTTTCATAGCGAGTAAAGGATTGCCTATTCCTCTAAACAAACCATTAATTAAAAATAATAAAAGGATAAAAAAGCTATTGCTAAAAATGATTTTAGGATAGCTTATCCCATAAGCAATAGCTTTTTGTGAAACATTCAGATAAGTAAAAATATCAATAGCATAAAAATACCCCAGTATACTAATTATTAAAGAAAGAATGCAAGCAATCATTAAAGCTTGAATAATGATTATTCCCGTTTTTTTTATTTTTTTTTCACCAATAGAAATAGAAATCAAGGCACTAACTGCTACACTAAAACCTACAGCTATTGAATATATGATAGTATTTATAGATTCCGTAAAACCTATAATTTGTATGGCCAAGTGACTGTTAGGTAAATGCCCTACAAAGTACAAATCTACCAAAGAAAAAACAGACTCAAGTACCAATTCTAAAATCATAGGAACGGCTAGTAACCATATCCCTTCTTTAAGACCAACGGAGTTAAAATCTACAACATCATGATGTTGTAGGAATTTTAATTTTTCTTTGATAGTTTTTACCATACAGGTTTATATTGATGAATAGGATTAGCCAGTGTTCCTACAAATTGTAAGCTAGAAGCAGGATCTGAAAGATTCAGCATTTGTTTGTTGTTTTTTAGCTGCAAACGATTCAAACAACAAGAGTCAAAGGTTTGGCTAAATAGATCATATCGGATGAAAAAATCTTTCAATTGAGGGTTCTGCAATTGATATTGTGCAATAGAGGTTCCTACACTTTCCCAAAAATCAGGCTCACTTAAAATGCCATATTCATCTAGAATAGCGGATAGAAAACGGAAAAAATGTTGAAAAATATCATTTTGAATACTTAATATTTTTAATTTTTCGGGTAGATCCATCCGTATTCTTTCTGCTTTTTCAGGTAAAGGAGTTGTGTGGTTAAAAAGCATGATTTCTTCCGTAATGTCTTTTATTAAAACACGTTCAACGATATGGTCTTTTATCACTAGAATAAGATTTTCTCCATGTGGCATAAATACTAGTTCATGGGTGTAAAAACAATGAATTAAAGGGATTAGATAAGCTTGTAAATAATGATCTATCCACAGTTTTGCATTGATTCCAGATGCTTCAATGAGATGTTTGATAAAAGGTTGGCCTTCATAGTCTAGATGAAGCAATGCAGCCATTGTAAAACAATCTTCACCTTTTTGAAGTTTTCTCGCAGGACTTTCTCTCCAAAGTGTAGCTAACATTTTATTATGAGGGATCGTTTTACCAAGACCTTCCCACAAAATGTTACGATATCCTAGAGTTGCTACCTCTCCTAAAACAGTGAACCTTTTTGATTGTAAGAAAGGATCTGTTTGTACAAGGTTTTCTAACCAAGTGGTAATAATAGGAGTACTTTCCATATAGTAAGGGGAAAGGCCTCGCATAAACCCCATATTGATTACGGATAGAGCCGTTTTTGTAAAATGTTTGTTTGTGTTAGAAAGATTATAAAAGGTACGTATAGATTGTTGTGCTGAGTGTTTATCAGGAGCAAATCCTAAAGGAATTAATTTTTTTTGCGCAATATCATTAGTAAAAATCAAAGTGAGCTTATTGTCCCATTGCCATGGGTGTACAGGGAACCAAAAGTATTCGTTAGGATTTACTTTTTCAGCTTCTAGTACTTTTTGAAATGCAATTTGGGTGTCGGTATCTAATTCTGTTTTGATTAGTAAATCATAACTGAGAGAGTCAATACATGAAAATTGAGCACTACTTTCATGACCTGCTAACCATAATAATTGAATAGCGTTATTGGCTTCAGGCGAAAAAGTCCTAAAATCAATACTACTAAACCCATTTTTACCACTATTAGCCAAAAAACAAGGATGCCCTTCAGTAACAGCATGTTCAATCGTTTGATAATCTGTATAAGGCAGTTCTTTAGCACTTGTTTTTTCATTTGAAATTTTATAGGCAGTGCTATAAAGAGTTGCATTAATTTCTTCTAAGTAAGTAGGAAGTAATTCCGCTGGAATTGCAAGCAGATCTTTAAACTCAAGAATAAAACTAATAAGACATAAGGGGATGTTATTTCCATTAACATCTTTTTTAACAATGCTTTCATAAGGGATATACCAATGGTTGAGTGTTTTTAGATGGGCGGGAAAGACATAAGTGTATTGCTTATCTATCGTTTCTAGTTGGTATTTACTTGTTTTTGCATTAAAAATAGGACTGATGAGCGTTTCGTGGGCAAATTCAGAAATGGCTTTTCGGATAAGAAGGCGATTGGCTTTTTCCCAGTTAACTAATGTTAAATGTTTTATGTTTTCTGTAAGAATACGAGCAGTTGATGTTTTTATATCCATAATTTTATTTTATAAAGAGGCTGTCTTAAGAGTTAAAAAGACAAGAACTTAGTTTTGCCTCTCTAAAACAAGCAAGTAAGAGCCGTTAAAAGCGATGCTTTACTTTACCTGTTAGAGTAAGTTCTTGAGTATCCTGTAGGATGATTAGAGAAAAGAACTTTTAGACAGCCCCATTTTAAGAAAGCTCAAATATTAGTTTTTTTCTGCAACAGCATTATAGTATTGTTGTCTTGTACAAAATTCTAAGCGCGCTTTTTTATGTGGTAAATCAATGAATTTTTGAAAAATAAATCCTGCTCTTTCATTCAGAATGTGTATTTTCTCATTTTTTGCATCGGGTTCGACAACCACACGGTTAATTTTGGAATCACTAAAAATAAAGTCTAAGATGAATTGGAAGATATACCAAGTAAAGCCACTTATTTTTTTGTTGGGTGGAGCCACTAGAATATGCATCCCCATGTCTCCTTCTTTTACTTCATAATGTTCTTTAATGATGTCTTCTTGGGGATTATAACATTCCAGTAAAAAGGCTACTTTTCCTTGAAATAAACCAATGTATATATGAGTGTTTTCCTCTAGTTTTTGGTAAATAGATTTTACTTCGTCGTAACTTAATCCCATCATTCCCCAATAAATAGCATATTCTTTTTGAACCCACTGATAGATTATGGGTAGATCTTGAGTTAGGTTAAATTTTCTTAGTTCAAAAAAACCTATTGGATCTATTTTTTTACTAAAACAGATCAGGTTTTCTATACTCTGACTGGATTGCTGTGTACTGTTCATACTTTTTAGATTTAAGCTATTACTTTTTTGTACGGAGCAATAGGGTTAGAAATTTTACCTTGAAATTGTAATAAGGCAACAGGATCGTCTAGATCTATCATAGTCTTATTGTTATTAAGTTGTAGTCTGTTTAAACAAGACAACTCAAAGTCAGTAGTAAATAGATCGTATTTTTCAAATTTAGTTTCTAAATGAGGTTGCGTTTGTTGGTATTCTTGAATGCTTTCAGCTACTAATTCCCAAAAGTGATTTTCATCGTATCCTATTTTAGATACTAAAATTCCAGACATAAAGCGAAAGAAACCATCAAAAACGTCTATAAATATTGAAAGTAATTTTACATCTTCAGGGACTTCAGCATACATTCTTTCTAGGTTTGTAGGAAGTTGAATTTCTGGATTTAAAATGACTGCTTCTTCTGTAATGTCTTTCATAAATGAACGGACAGGAACATGGTCTTTGAATCCTAAAATTAAGTTTTCTCCGTGTGGCATAAACACTAAATCATATTGATAAAAGCAATGAAGAATCGGGGTAAGATAAATTGAAAAATACGTTTTTAACCATTGATCGGTAGTTAGTTTTGACGCTTTTATTACTTCTGTTAAAAAGGCATTACCGTGTTTATCTGTATGTAACAAGGCTGCCATTGTCATTAATTGTTCGCCTTTTTGAAGGTACTTTACAGGGCTTTCTCGCCACAAGGAAGCAATCATTTTGTTGTACGGATTATGTTTTCCATAGCTTTCAAAATACGGATTGATGTAACTAATTGAAGCTACTTCACCAAGCATACCAAATCGAACTTGTTGTAAATAACGGTCATTTTTTAGTAAATCTTCTAACCATTTTGCCATTTCAGGAGCACTCCCTAAATAATAAACAGGAAGTCCTCTCATGAATCCCATATTTAAAATAGATAAAGAAGTTTTTGTATATAATTTTTGTGGATGGCTTACATTAAAAAGTGTTCGGATAGATTGTTGCGCTTGATGATAATCAGTTCCATAACCTAAACAAATAAGATTACCTTGTGCTATTTCAGGAGAAAAAATAGTTGCAAGCTTGTTAAACCATTGCCAAGGATGGGTTGGCATAAAGTAATAATCCGATGGGTTTTTACCCCGTTCTTTGATCATGATATTGAATATATCAATTGTTTCATCACCCAATTCCTGACGAATTAGAGTTTCATAATCCAGTTCTTGTGTGCCAGCATACACTGTTCGGTCTTTTTTACCTGCTAACCATACTAGTTGAAAATGATTACCTGTTTCAGGTGTGTACGCTTGATAATCGGTACTATTAAAACCGATTCTTCCGTTATTAGCAACGAATCCTGGATGGCCTTCGTTCATAGATTGTTCTATGGTTTGAAAATCAGCGTATACTAATTGATGAGCGTTTAAACTATCTTTATTTAATTTAAACATACTACCTTGTAAGGTGCTGATTATTTCTTCTATATAGGAAGGAAATAATTCGTCTGAAATTCCTATGGTGTTTTTATATTCATTGAAAAATAAAACAGCATCTATTTTTTCTTCAGAATCATGATTTTTAATGATAGAGTTTTCATCAATTAACCAGTGATTAAGGGCTAATTTTTGAGCTTTAAAACAATATGAAATTTCACTATTATCACTAATTATTTGATAGATGTTTTCTCCGTTTTCTGAAGAAAAAAGAGTAGGTGTGAAGATGCTTTCATGAGAAAATTCACTAATAGCCTTTTTTACTAATAGTTTATTAGCGAGTAACCAAGTGTCTTCTATTATATGATTTGTAGCTGTTTCAGGACTTTCAATCTGACCAAATAATTGTGATATATTTAGTGTAATTGTATTCTCTGAATCCATTTTTTTTATGAATTGTCTCCTTGTACAAAATGATAAACGAGCTGTTTTATGAGGTAATTCGATTATTTTATCATCTTTAAAACCAATTCTATGACAAATTTTAAACATTTTTTCATTTCGAATATCGGGTTCTACTACCACTCTTTCAATAGTAAGATCAGAAAAAATGAATTTCATTATTGATGTAAAAATATTCCAAGTAAATCTGTGAATAGGGGTATTGGTGGGGGCTACAATTACGTGTATACCACAGTCGTGATCTTTTACTTTATAATAATCAGAAATGGGATCGTTTTTTGGATTGTACTTTTCTAAAAGAAAGGAAATTTCTCCATTTATTTTTCCTAAAAATACGTCTGAATGTTGAGTTATTTTTTCATACTCATTTTTAATTTCGTCTATACTTTTGCCTATCATACCCCAATACTGAGCATATTCTCTATTTACCCAATCATGAATAATAGGAATATGAGTTTGAATATTAAGAGGTACAAAATCTATTGTTCCTAATCCTTGTATTAAGGTAGAAAACACAGTTTCTGATGCTATATCGGTTATGTTTTTTTTCATTTTTAAGTACTTAATTGATTATTTTTTAAGTTGAATAATTCTTAGGGACTGTAATTTTCTGTATAGAATATTCGTTAGTAGGGTTAGTACGGTAAAAAGTACGATTAATACTAAAACATTCCATTGATCAAAACTCCAAAACCCAAAAACATACATTCCCCAATTGATTAAAGTCCATTGAATGAAATAAATACTAGTAGTATTTTTACTTAAATAAATTATAGAACGAAAGAATTTTGAATTAGGATTGAAAAGTTTAATTAACTGATTTGATATCCAAAAAGAGAGCATCATGGTTCCTAGTAAAATAATACTTCCGCCAGGACCTAGATGATAATAATTTCCAAAATGATATTTATAATTAGAAAATACAAGTAAAAGGCCTAGTATAATCAACCCCAAACTCTGTAATGCTAAGTTTTTAAAGAAGATTTGAGTGTTATTATGAATTTCTTTTAATTGTTTGCCTAAAAGGACATCTAAAAAGATAAATGCACTCCAAGGAAATACGGGAAAGTATACATTGTACTGATTACTGAAAAATAAGTCGCATATATATTGAATCCCTAGAATATTTATTTTAAATCCACTTAGTTCTTTGGATACTACTATTATCAATAATCCTAAAAGGAAGTATATCCACTTATTATTTGTTATTTGATTAATACAAGCTATTAGTAGCAAGCTTATTCCTGCTAATTGTAAGATGTCTCCGAGTTCTAAGAAAAATAATGTTGTTTCAAGCGTTTGTGTTTTTAAATGATAAGCATTTAAAAAACGATGAGGTAATCCACCGAATAGAAATTCGGGGATTATAAATTTTACAAAATTTAAAGAATAGCCTATGAATAATATATATAAGCCTCTTTTTATGACAGCATAAAAGGATTGTCTTCTGGAAAATGTGAATGATATTCCCATTGCAATAAGATACATAGCACCTCCACGTCCTAGCCAAATAATAATTTGACCTATCGTTGTTTTTGTTTGAGTTTCGAGTGTTCCGTATATGAGCATTGTATGTACAATAACTAAAAAAAAGACACTTATACCTCTTGTGAAATCTATTGCAGCAATTCTATTGTTTGTCAATACCATTATGCTTTTAGGTTAGATTTTTGTTTTTCTGCTTCAGTGATACCAAATTGTTGAAAAGCAATTTGTTTTTCAACAGGGTAAATTTCTTTGCCAATCATTTCTTTAATGATGTAAGAATTTCTATAACATGCCATTCCTAAATCAGGAGTAACAAAACCGTGTGTATGCAATTCCGCATTTTGAACAAAAATTTCTCCACCTTCTATATCTATGCTATAATTGCGATTAGCTGCATAACGGCCTTTATTATCCCAGCTAATTCTGTGGTTAATGTCATGGATAAAAGAAGGAACAGTGCTTGAATATCCAGTGGCTAATACTAAAGCTTCAGTGGTATGATCAAAGTTTTCATCTTGTTCAACATGGTGTAATTCTAACTCAAATTTTTGAGTAATTTCATTGTATGTTGAATTAATGCAAGCAGCATTTGTTCTTAAATTGACATCAATAGGATGAAGGACTTTTTTATAATATATAGTATCAAAAATGCTACCTATTAAATCTTTGTTGATTCCTTTGTATAACTCTTTTTGATTATGAATTAAATGATCTCGTTTGGCTTCGGGTAAATTATAAAAATAGTCAACATACTCAGGAGAGGTCATTTCAAGAGTTAATTTGCTGTAATCCATTGGGAAAAAACGAGGAGAACGTGTAATCCAGTTAAGTTGATAGCCGTGAATATCTATTTCTTGTAATAGATCATTAAAAACTTCTGCTGCGCTTTGACCACTTCCTAAAACAGTTATAGATTTTTTCGATTGAAGTTTTTCTTTATTAGTCAAATATTCAGAAGAATGTATAGCTTTATTTTTAAGAGGTCTGCATGATTTGGGAATATAAGGGGTTGTTCCTGTACCCAAAACAAGTTTTTTACAAGCAAAAATGTTTTCTTTTTTACTTTTTGTATCTTGTACGGTAACTAGATAAATTTTTTCTTGTTCATTATAATCTATTGTAGTAACCTCTTTGCCAAAATAAACATTTGGAAGTTTGTTTATAGCCCATTGGCAATATTGGTTGTATTCATTGCGTAGTAGCAAGAAATTTTCACGAATGTAAAAAGAGTATATTTTTCCTTTTTCTTTGATATAGTTTAAAAAACTAAATGGGCTTGTAGGATCAGCTAATGTAACCAAGTCAGCTAGAAAAGGGATTTGTAAAGTAGTGTCTTGTAATAACATCCCTGGATGCCAATCAAATGTTTCATTTTTATCAAAAAACAAACCATTTAATTCTTTAATAGGGTTTGTTAAGCAAGCTAATCCAAGGTTAAAAGGACCTACGCCAATTGCAATGAAGTCGTATGTTTGATTTTTCATAAAGTTTTAATTTTTAATTGAATATTGTTGACCGTGATAGATGATTAAATCAATTATTTCATTAATGTCATTTGTGGTTGTTAAAGGATTTAAAAGGGTGAATTTTAAGAATACTTTTTCGTTGACCTTTGTACTTGTTATGATAGCCTTTCCTTCGTTAAAAAGGGCTTTTCTTATATAGGAATTCAAATTGCAGTACGAATTGTATTGGTCTTCAAAAGGAGTGTATCTAAAAACGATTGCGCTAATTTCTGGCTGATGAATGATTTCAAAATCATTTCTATTTTTTAATAAGCTGGCCGTATAAAGAGCGTTTTCTATAGAGGTTTCTAAATAAGAACTTAAGCCTTTTACGCCTATGCAGCGAAGAGTAAACCATAATTTAAGAGCGTCAAAACGTCTGGTTGTTTGAATAGATTTTTTTACCATATTAGGAATGCCTTCATCCTCTTGCTCTTTAGAATTTAGATAGTCTGCATGGTATTTGATATAATCAACAAATGATTTGTCACGCATAAAAAAACCGCTTGAACTTACAGGTTGATAAAAAGTTTTGTGGTAATCTATTGTAGCAGAATCTGAAAGTTCTATTCCTTTTAATTTGTTTTTGTGTATGTCGCTAATCAGTAGACCTCCTCCATAAGCGGCATCAACATGAAACCAGATATTGTTTTCTTTTGCTATAGCAGCTATTTCTTCCAATGGATCTATAGAGCCAAAATCAGTAGTGCCAGCTGTTCCTACGATAGCTATAGGAATGTCACCATTTGTTTTTAATTGAGTCATTTTATTTTTAAGTTCCTTGATATTCATTTTAAAATTTTTATCAACAGGAACTTGTACAATAGCATTTTGTCCTAATCCTAATAAGCTAAGGTTTTTCTTTAAACTAAAATGGCTAACTTCAGAACAAAGGACTTTAAATTTAGATGCTTCTGCTGGTAGACCTTCCATAACAGGGTTTATGTTGTATCTTGTTTTAATATAGTGATCCCTTGCTAATAAAAGTCCCATTAAGTTAGATTGTGTACCCCCACTTGTAAAAATGCCCTCACCATTTTTAGGATAATTTAATAACTGAAGAGTCCATTCAATTAATTTTAATTCTATGTAAGTTCCTCCTGTACTTTGATCCCAAGTGTCCATAGAAGAGTTTAAAGAAGAAATAAAAGCTTCCGCTACAAGAGTGGGAGTAAGAATAGGGCAGTTTAAATGGGCAACATATTTGGGATGATGAAAAAGAATACAGTCATCAAGATATATTTTTTGGATTTCATTTAGAACCTTTTTTAGAGGCAAACCATTATCGTTGTCATATAAATCTATTTTGTTAATCAAATCTTGTAAAGAAGATATACTCTTGCCAGTATAGGGAGTTGTTCTTTTTTCATTATTCTTAATGATTTGCTTTATAGCTTTTTTCATACTTTTCTTGTAGAGAGTTAAGTTCTCTCTTTCGTTAGAAAATATGTATATATTGTTGTCTAATAGCTTTTTGTAACCTTTTTTAGGTTTAGTTTTGATAGTTGAAACCAATTCGCTCATGATTTATTTAGATTAAATAAAAATTATTAAACAAAGTAATAGTGACAAATTGGATTAATCAATACCGTATATAGTAGTTTTTTTTTACTACTATTATGGTATTTAATTACCTCATATTAGGTATTTTTACTTTACATTTTAATTTTCAAAAAAGATTCTCCTATTTTTTAAAAGACGAAAGCCTTCTTGCTCACAGTAAGAAGGCTTTCGTAAAAAAAAACGATTAATTAATTATTTATAATATTGTTTTTTAAGCTATACAGGATTAAATCAGTAGAGGTATTAACACCTACTTTTTTCATAATATTTTTTCTATGTGTACGAAAAGTATGAATGCTGATACAAAGCTTATTAGAAATTTGTTCATTACTTTTACCTTCTATAAGCATTTTTAAAATACAGCGTTCTTGTTTGGTTAAATTAAAGTCAACCTGTTTATGAATACTTTTAGTAGGGAAGAAGTATTCGTTTTTATCTATGTAGTGAAATAATTCTATAATTTGAGATTCGGAACAATCTTTACTAATAATGGAATCAACAACATTTAAGATATTTGATTTTAGTGTCAAATGATTTCTAAGATAAGTTTCATTAGAAGTTAAGATAATGAGTTTTATTATTTTTTTTTCTTTTTTTAGATCAAGTATTTGATTTAGTAAATCCTCATTAAAATTAGTAGGATCAAAAAAAAGGTAATCTATTACTGTTTTTTGAATTACGTTTTCTAATTGATAAAAAGTGTCTAGTTCATAGTTCTTAGATTTGATTAACAACTTGAGCATAAAGGAACTAAAAGCCTTTCTGAACAAGGTTGGAGAGTCTAGTATGGCTGTTGTTTTCAAGCATTAAGTAAGTTTGTAGTTTGTTTAATAAATGTTTAATTCCAGTTTATGGATAAAATTTGATTTTCAACTAATTTAAAAATCTCAGTTTTATTTGGTTTTGTCAAAACTTGAAGTTCAAATAATTCTATTCTATTTATCATAATGATAAAGTTATCTTGAAGAGTAGGAATAGGAATCTTCTTTTCATATACTGAATGTTCGTATTCTTTTTCCCAATAGGCAGGATTCATTCTTTTGAGATACAGATAAAAAGCATCTAATTCGTCTGTAGACATACTAAAGTTTAAATTATTAAAAGTTAGTTGATATTTCTGGCAGCCCTTTAAAAAAATAAGCATACCATTATTCGTTTGATTAATGATTGAAAAATTGCAACACATAAGTTATTTGTTTTTACGCCCCCACCAAATTAAAAAACCTGTTATAGGTAATGATGCTATTAGAAGACTTATTAAAAAAGCAAAAATTTTTCCTGTTAATCCAGCAATAGCACCCGTGTGTATATCATAATTCATACGTAGGAGTTTGTCTGAATTATCAGCATCTTTAAATGATCCCCACAAATGATCAACCTTTTTTTCTTCTAAAGTATATGGATCAAAATAGCGATAATCTGTTTTCCAAAGAGTATGATTTTCTGGATTTGAATTACAAGCTATAGAAGTGCTATCATTTGTTGGAGGATGAATTTCAATTGATTTAGCTTTCGGATATTCTGATTTCATAATAAACCAAGCTTTGTCTATAGGAAAAGAATTATCCTTAAATTTATTGTTTTTACGTGAAGATATGGGTTCTTGATAAACCATTGATTTTTCTCCACCTACCGCTTTGTAATATAAATATCCAAACCAAGGAAATCCCCAAACCAATCCTGTAATAATAAAAATTAAGGCAAATAAGGAGGTATAAAGTCCTATTATATTGTGTAAATCAAAATTTTTTCTCTTCCACTTTATTCCTTCTTTCCATTGGAACCATATCCTTTTCTTAATTTCTTTATTTCTTTTAGGGTACCAAAGTATAAGTCCTGTAATGACTAGAAATAGAAAAAATAATGTGCCCGTTGCAACTATAATTTGTCCAATAGCATGAGGTAACCATAAATACATGTGACCTTCAAATACAAAATGGAAAAAGCCTGTGTTTAGATCACTTACTTTAATGATTTTACCATTATAAGGATTTAAATATAGGATAATATGATAATTAGGAGCATTTTTATAGAAGATGACTTCAACAGCATTATCATTTCCATTATATTTTATAGCATGTAGTTCTTTATTGGGAATTGTTTTGGATGCTATATTTTTTAAAATACTAGGAATTAATAAAGGTTTGTTTTGTATTTCAATCTTTGGATGCTCCTGATTCCAACTTTGAATTTCCTCTTTAAAAGTATACAAAGCACCTGTAATTGCTACAATGAAAACAATAACACCTGAGGTTAACCCAAGCCAAAGATGTATTTTTCGTGTTTTTTGTTTAATACTTTTTATTTCCATTTTATTTAATAGAACATTAAGAAACTTTGATTTGAGAGTTTCTTAATGCTTTTTAATTTTTTAAAATTTATAGGTTAGCATAGCTCTCCAGTTTCTACCCGGCTCACTTTGCCAATAAGCAACGGTTCCTGCTATCCCTCCAGAATAAAGGTATTTGTTTAATAAGTTATTTACATTTAATGCTATGTTTAATCCTTTATATCTCCAATTAATACCTGCGTCTAATCGTAAATAATCAGGTAATATAGTTTTGTTATCGGCTCCCCAATTAGAGGTAGAACGATCTACCAAATATTGATATCCTAGCATGGTTCCAAAACCTTTTAAGAAAGTGTCTTCTTTAAAATTGTAGTTAATCCAACCATTTGTAGTATGTTTAGAATGACCTTCAATTTTTTTACCAATATTTAATGGATTTATGTCTTCAATTGTTTTTACTTCCGTAAAGGCGTAGTTTAAAACAATATTTAATTCGGGAGACAACTGACCTTGTATATCAAATTCTACTCCTTCTGATTGTACTTTTCCTACTTGTAATCTATTAATAATGTCTTTAGGATCAGCTACTAATACATTTTTTTTTGTGATTTGATAAACAGATAATGTTGTTTTTAATTTGTCTCTTAAAAAAGATTTTTTTAATCCTGTTTCAATATTACTAGCATATTCTGGATCAAAAGATTTGCCTTCTTTATTTGTGCCATAGTTGGGCATAATTGAGTTGTCATATTGAGAGTATAAGGTAAAGTTTTTGGTAATATCGAAACTCACACCTACTCTTGGGGTTATATTTTTTATGGTGACTTTGTTTTTATAATCATCGTTGGTTTTCCCATTAAAATAACGTCCCGCAAGAGTTACTCTAAATCTATCCTTTAAAAGCCATATTTCATCTTGAGCATAAATAGAAGCATATTCAGTTCCACTACCAATATTTGTTAATCCCGATTCCCTGTTAAATATAGGATAGACTGCTTTGTCATAAGTAGGGTCGAAAAGATTGAAAGGAATTACATCATAAGTAGCTGTATGAGACCAATCATACTTACTACTAAGTTTTTTATAGTCAATACCAGTTAATAATTTATGCGTCATGCCTAAAAATTTTATTTCCCCATTAACATATATTTGAGCTAGTTCATTTAATGATTTTGTGTCAAAATTATTAAGCATTCTATGAGTATATCCAAGAGGATGTATTTCATATACCCAATTGGTGTAGCCCAGTTGTTTATATTGCATAATCATATATTGGGAGTTGATAGACCATTTATTATTAAAATTATGATTAAAGTCTATAAATAGGTTAACTTCTTCTATATCAGAGCTAGGATAATTTTTATCTATATGAGAAATATCTCTATCTAAACTTCCTAATCCTTTTTCTACAGGAGCAAATACGTATGATGCGCTCAACATCTGTTTGGCCTTTTGGTAAGTAAATTCAGTTGTTATTGACGTATTATCATTAAATTCATATTTAAAAGAAGGAACAATACTGTATCTCGAATTGTTTTCAAATGGTCTGTTGGTTTCTGAAAATTGATACATGGCATTAAAGCGATATTGTAATTTACTATTTTCAGTTAATGCACCACCAGAATCTAAAGTTCCTCTGTAAAAATTAAAACTTCCCCCTGAAAAACCTATTTCATTAATTGATTTTTTAGTTGGTTTTTTAGTTACCACATTATAAATACCACTTGGAGCTCCTGCTGAAGTCATAAAACCAGATGGTCCTTTTACAAATTCAATATTTTCAACCATTGAAAGATCCGTTGCTAATGGACCATATCCAATATCTATGTTCATACCATTTCTAAAAGAAGGGAGTTTAAAACCTCTCATGTTGATATTAGCGTAATTACCAAAATGTTCATTCATTTGAGCTCCACTTATATTACGAGTTACATTTTCCATCATCGTGGTGATGTTTTGACTTTTTAGCAGCTCATTTGTTACGATTTGAATATTTTGAGGGATTTTTGCAATTTCTGTTTTCAATCTTAAACTGCTGGAAACTTTATTAGAAGCAAATTTGTTTGCAGTCCCAGATATAGAAATTTCTTTTAAACTGTTGATAGAATCTTTGTTGATTCTCTTTTTTTGACTATGTAGATGTACTGACATAGTTGCTAATAGAATAATTAAAATATACTTATTCATATTTATTTAGATTTATTAAAAATAATTGCAAAGTAATTTATAAAAAAAACAAAAAACAAATTTATTTAGAATAAATAAAAATAATATTTGAAGTGTGGTTTTTTAAAAAAAAGATATTAACTTGTAACTTGTTAAAAGCCAATTAAATATGTATATGCCAATTAAGCAGTGGGCCAAAGATGATCGACCACGTGAAAAG
>NZ_PCMX01000119.1 GCF_002530675.1 Flavobacterium columnare NBRC 100251 = ATCC 23463 | reverse complement strand
ATTTTTTATTTATTTATTTATTGAGGATCTTTTTACTGTAACAAAAAAAATATAATACGACTAATGGTCGTACTTCAACGGAATAAGAATAGAATCAAATTAATTTTAAAAATGTATATAAAAGGAATTACTTTATCAGTATTAGGCTTTCTTATGGCTAATTGTTATGATGCAAGAGAAGAGGTGATAACGGAGGTAGATAAAGAAGGATCCATTGAAACAGAAATGACTATTGAACCTATTGATAAAGAAAAAGATCTTGTCATTACGAAGCATAAAGTTTGGACAAATGGTGCTTTAAATAAAGAAGTTATTTATAAAGATACAGTACCAGCATTAGGAGAATATGAGGAAGAAAATGAAAATGGAGAAAAGATAAAGGGGAAAAAAGAATATGAAATATATTTTACAGCAAAATAAATGAAAAAGACGAGTATTATTAATCTAGTATTAGTGGCAACGATCACAGCTGCTTGTGGAAAAGAAGAAGAATGGGAAGGAGGAGGAGGATCTGACAGAAAAGTTTATTTGCGTTCAGATACTACAGCAGCTTATACCAAAAGCAAACATTATAATTATGTATCTTATTATGCTTTTAGACCTTATAGCTCTTCTTCAGGAGGTTTAAATACCTATTCCAAAAGAACGGGATATTATTCAGAGGGAATACATTCTAGTTCAAATGTAGGACATAATAGTAGTAAAGGAAGTATAAGTCGTGGAGGTTTTGGGCACTCAGGTTTTCATGTGTCGTCGTAAAAAAAATATATAGTCAAATTTTAAAAGTATATTACTTATAGAATGACTGTTGTTTAAATATAGCTAAACTAGAATGAATAGAATAGTAATTACTCCAAGAACTGATTGGAAAATAAAGGTAGAAGAACTGGGTTTTAATTTTCATTCTATAGAAGGAAAATATTGGGATGAATCCGTATTTTATGAGTTTTCTATAGATGAAATTACTAGAATTGAAAATGCTACTGCTCAATTATGGGAAATGTGTTTACATGCTGTAGAGTACGTAATTGAAAATGATTTATTTCATAGATTTCATATTCCTAGTTGGTTTATACCACATATAAAAAGAACTTGGGAAAATGAAGAGCCTTCTATTTACGGACGTTTTGATTTTTGTTATAAAAAGGAGAAATTAAAAATGTTAGAGTTTAATGCAGATACTCCTACGTCTTTATTTGAAGCGAGTATTGTACAGTGGTTTTGGTTGCAAGAATGTTATCCGTATTGCGATCAGTTTAATTCTATTCATGAGAAACTAATTGCTTATTGGAAATATGTTAAACCTTATTTAAAAGGCTCAAAATTACACTTTACTAGCGTACCAGACTCATTAGAAGATATTACTACAGTACGTTATTTACAAGATTGTGCAATGCAAGCAGGGCTAGACACGCATTATACATTTATAGATCAGTTGGGATGGGATAGTAATAATCAAATTTTTGTTGATGATAAAGACAGGAGTATTGCTTCTATTTTTAAATTATACCCCTATGAATGGATGGTTAATGAAGCGTTTGGGAAAAATATTATTTTAGATAAAAACGAAACCTTTTGGATTGAACCTAGTTGGAAAATGTTATTGTCTAACAAAGCTTTACTTCCTATTTTATGGGAACTATATCCAAATCATGAATTTTTATTAGCTTGTTATTTTGATTCACCTAAAAAATTAACCTCTTGGTGTGAAAAACCCATTTTATCAAGAGAAGGGGCTAATGTAAAATTAGTAAAAGAAGGAACTTTGTTAGTTAGCACAGCAGGAGAGTACGGAGAGGAAGGTTTTATATACCAAGAATTAGCTGAATTACCTGACTTTCAAGGGAATTATCCTTTGATAGGAAGTTGGATTATAGGACAAGAACCAGCCGGTATTGGTATAAGAGAATCAAAATCTTTAATAACAGATAATACTTCTCGTTTTGTACCTCATTTAATAAGATAAAATTTTTAAAATTATTTTATAGTATTTAAACAGATTTTATAAAATCTTACATAATTTCTTTTTAAAAAATTTTAAAATGGATTCTTATTTTTAGAATAAGTAGTTGAATGCAAAGGATATAATTAGCATTTTTGAAATTTAAAACTATTTCATAATGAACTCTTTTAAGCATGGCTGAGTATTCCTCTTTTATGGTATTTTGTTTAAAAACCTTAATCAGAATTTTATAGGTAGAATGATTTAAGTAGTTCGTAAAAGAATTGTTTTTTTTAAAGAAAAAATGATACATAGAGCTTTTTAATTCCCTTTTTTGTATTAAAACTTCGTCAATAAATTCAAAAGAAAATCTTTTGGATGCTCTTATCCATAGATCAAAATCCTCATAGGCTAATGATTCATCATACCCTCCTAATGATCTTAAGACATCTGATTTGATCATAGAAGAAACGGAGCACATTTTTTCTTTTCCAGCTAAAAGAGAAATATATATAAATCCTGAAGGAGGTAATTGGATTGTTTTTTTATTTGAATTAACAGGATAATAATACCCTAAATGTTTATCTTCCTCGTCAATGAGTTCTGAATTGCCATAAACTAAAGCTAAATCATTATATTTTGTATTCAAAAAAGTTTCGACTTGTTTTTTTACGCAATCTATTGTTAAAATATCATCAGCAGCTAAATCAATGATATATTTTCCTTTTGCACGTTTGAAAAGATTGTTGAAAGTTTTTGTATTTCCCAAATTATTTTCATTGGCTATAAAGAATACCTGAGGATGTTTTTCTATCCATTTTTTAATTACGTTCACTGATTCGTCTTGGCTTGCGTCATCAGCGATTAAGAGTTCAATATTTTTATAGGATTGATTCATGATAGAATCTAACGCTTTTGTTACAAAAGGGTCATGATTATAACATAAACAAATAATAGTAACAAGAGGTGTATTTTCCATTTGTTAAGTAGGATTTAATTTGATATTTCTAAATATTTTTGGTTGCCTTTTAGTCCCATTGAAAAGGCTTTTTTAAAATCAACCAGTTTTAAAAAACCTTGTTTTAAATCAAAAAAAAGTTTCAAGAAAAGCCAAAAAATAAATCTGTTTTTAAACATGTGGGTATACACGGCTCCGTATGCAAAATATTTTTCATTGCAATGAATTTTATCTGTAGTTGTAGGGTTAGGATGGGTTACAATGGTTTCAGGAATAAAATCAATTGGATACCCTTTTTTCTTTAAATCCCATAAAAATACAGCTTCTTCCCCGAGTCCAAATAAAGCATTTAATCCAAATAAAGCATTATATGTTAGATCTAAAGAATTAATGTTTTTTCTATTAATGGTTATCTCTATATTGGCTACATTTAGTATGTCTATGGCTTTGATATTTTTTTTCTTTTGAGACGGATATTTTTTTAATAAAGTTTTTTTATCTCTCTTTGCTTGAAAACAAATTACATGTGCATAGGGTTGGTTGTTGTAATTTTTAAAGATAATTTTTTGAAAATCTTTTTCAAAAACAACGTCATCATCAGATATTACAAGGATGGTTCCTTCAGCATTTTTTAATGCAATATTTCTACTTATAGATAAGCCAAGGGTATATGTGTTAATTATTCGTATGTTTTTATGATTACTATGTAGGATGTTTTCTGGAGTTGTTTGATTTATAATTAAGATGCGAAAGCAGATATTATTAAAATCAGGAAACATTTGATATAAAAATTCTAAAGAATTTCTATTCATTGTAGAAACCAATATTTCAATATCTTCTTCTTTTACCTTCATTTATAATTTTTTTGAACAAACTTATAAAATATTATTATTTAAATTCAATATGAATTAAAGTTATATTTTATAAATTAAATGTATTTTTGTTTTACAAACAAGCAATAATGAGTCCAAGAATTATTTCTATACCCAAAATAGAGGACACCCGTGGAAATCTTGGTATAATTGAAGGAAATACCTTACCTTTTTCGATCAAGCGGGTTTACTATTTATTTGATGTGCCTAGTAGTGCTTCAAGAGGAGGTCATGCTCATAAAGAACAATTAGAATTTTTGATTTCCATTTCAGGCAGTTTTGATGTATTAATAGATAATGGTGTAAATAAGGAAATCATAACATTAAATAAACCAGATAGAGGATTACTTATTCCTACTAGAATATGGAGAGAACTAGATAATTTTTCGTCAGGAGCGGTATGTTTAGTAATTTCTTCTGATGAATTTGATGAAGATGATTATATTAGAGACTATACAGATTTTGTAGAATATATTTCTAATTATAAATAGTAAAATCAAAACCTTTGCTTTTTAAAAAACGTTTAGAAACCAATAAACTGAGTAATACAATTCTAGGTAGGTGAAATAATATTCTGAATTTCCAACTAATGTTATTGGAAGAAATTTTATTGTAATAATCCTTAGCTTGTTTAAAATCCTTTGCCATTTTAAAATGCAAAGAATATTCCTTTCTGTAAACATCTAAGAATTGTTTTAAAGAATTATTATTATTTTCGGCTGCATTAAATTGCTCTAAATTGCATAATTTTTTTTGAGTTATAGGCGTTTTTGATAGTTGATTATTAACTATGAAATTATATTCTATTGTATAGCAACTGGTAATGGCTACAGGATAAGAAAGAGCTATTTGTGTAAAAAGTTCAAGGTCTTGACCGCTACTTACATTATTATTAAAAGAAAAACCTAATTCAAACAAAATTTTAGGAATTACTACTGCAGAAGGTAGTCCAACTCTATATATCAGGCTAGTTTTAAAATAATCAGTTAAAATACCTTTATAATCATTTGGAATTTCATAGGAATAACGAATAGGAATGCTCTTTTTTTTTGAAATCTTCATCAGATATCGACTGCAATACATTCCGCAATTAGGATATAATGAATAAAGTTGTTGTATTTCTTCTAAATGATTTTTTTCCCAAATATCATCAGCGTCTAGAAATGCTATTAATGAACCTTTTGCGTTTTTTATACCTAAATTTCTTGCACTAGAAACGCCTTTATTGGTTTGTTCAAAAATTTTTATTCTAGAATCGTTAATGGTTTTTACAATTTCTAAACTCTTATCTGTACTTCCATCATTGACAATGATTATTTCAAAATGAGTATACGTTTGATTGATTACACTAACCAAACTATTATAGATATAATCTTCTTTGTTATAAAGCGGTATAATTACAGAAAACATTAACATATTTTTTTGCATAAATAGCCTAATTTATATAAGTCTAATAAGAATAAAAAAGGCCTTCTTGATACTAAATTTTTTTTTATAAAAGGTTCTGAAAATTCAAAAAAGAAAGCAAAATAATTTTGGAGTTTATACTTTTTTACAATATAAAATATTTTTGTTAAACGAATATCTTTTTTATCAATAAACGAATTTTGAGTAGCAAAATAAGCATTTATACTTGCTTTTTTACATTTTTCTAAAAAAGTTGAAGAATTTTCTTCGTTTAGATGAATCAAAGGATTGTCTATGTGATGAATAAAAATTTGTTGTCTTTTTAATCTATTTATAAAAATCAAATCTTCATAACCATATTCTGTTATTTGATTATGAAAATAAAGGGTGTTAAAAATCTCTTTTTTTATAACTAAATTCCAACTAAAAGTAAAATCATAAGGATTTTTTAGTCTATGTGATAAGGATTTAATTTCTCTTTCATTGCCATATTTCCATCGTAAAATTTTGTCATTAGTTAGAGGTTTTAAAGGATATATGACACCTCCAAAAAGAAGAGAAACCGTATGGTTTAAATGATTTAAAATAGTTTTAATATAAACACTAGTAGCGGGAAAAGAATCAGCTTCAAGAATTAAAAGATATTTATATTGTGCCAAAGAAGCAAGAGTATTTAAATTCTTACCTCTTCCTAATTGTTCTTTAGAAATGCTAAATAAAGCATTTGGAAGTTGATTTATTCTTTGGTTTTCTAAATTTAATTCTGAGTTAGAAAAATCGTCTTGACAGAGTATTTCAAATACAATATTTTCTTCAACACATTGCTTATGAATTTCTAGTGTTAAAGGATAAATGTTATAATTGTAAGTAGGAATTAGTATAGAAAGCATTATTGATGATGATAAGGTTCATTTCGTAAAATAGTAAATCCTCTATAAATTTGTTCTATAAAAAATAAACGTACCATTTGATGGGAAAATGTCATGGCAGAAAGCGATATTTTTCCATTGGCTTTTTTGTATACAGAATCACTAAAGCCATAAGGACCACCAATTACAAAGACCAAGGTTTTAATTCCTGAGTTCATTTTTTTTTGTAGTTCTTCTGAGAAACCTACACTAGAAAGCGATTTGCCATTTTCATCTAAAAGGACTAAATAATCTGTGGTGGTAAGCTTAGCTAAAATTAATTCACCTTCTTTTTCTTTTTGTTGTGTCTCCGATAGATTTTTAGCATTTTTTATATCCGCTATAATTTCTAAATCAAATTTTACATAAAAAGACAAACGCTTGATATAATCATCAATGAGTGTTTGTAAATTTTTATTATCTGTTTTGCCAATAGCTATTAATCGGATGTTCATATAAATTTAAGAAATTATTACGAGCAAAAATACAAAGCAATTTTAAATTTTGCTGTTGAATTGTTATTTTTGCACAACAACACAACAAATTATATGTACAAACAACTTATCCGTCCGTTACTTTTTAGATTTGATCCAGAAGAAATACACTATTTTACTTTTAGTACCATTCGTTTATTAAACAAAATACCAGGAGTTTCTTTTTTTATTAAAATTAGATTTCAAATACAAGATAAACGTTTAGAAAGGGAAGTTTTTGGATTAAAATTTAAGAATCCAGTAGGACTTGCAGCAGGTTTTGATAAAGATGCTAAATTGTTTAATGAATTATCAGACTTTGGTTTTGGTTTTATAGAAATAGGGACACTAACACCTAAAGCACAAGAAGGGAATCCAAAAAAACGTTTGTTTCGATTGTTAGAAGATTCCGCTATTATTAATCGGATGGGATTTAATAATGGAGGAGTACAAGATGCCGTTCATCGTTTAAAAAAAAATAAAGGTGTACTTATAGGAGGTAATATAGGTAAAAATAAAGCAACTTTTAATGAAAACGCAGTAGATGATTATAAAATATGTTTTGAAGCATTGTATGATTATGTAGATTATTTTGTGGTTAATGTAAGTTCTCCTAATACCCCTGGTTTACGAGAATTACAAGATAAAGAACCCTTAACGAATCTCTTACGATCACTTCAAGAACTTAATTTTAAAAAATATGTAGGAGTTGAAGCCATGCAAGGTCAAGTAAAACCTATTTTGTTAAAAATTGCCCCTGATTTAACAAATGAGCAACTGTTGGATATTATAGATATAGTTAAAGATTCAAAGATTGCAGGAGTTATAGCCACAAACACCACTATTTCTAGAGAAGGATTGCAATCTGCCAATAAAAATGAAATAGGAGGACTTTCAGGTAAACCTCTAACCGACCGATCTACAGAAGTAATTCGCTTTTTGTCGGAAAATAGCAATCAAGCATTTCCCATTATTGGAGTAGGAGGTATTCATTCAGCACAAGATGCTATTGATAAATTAAGTGCTGGGGCTAGTTTGGTGCAATTATATACAGGTTTTATATACGAAGGACCAGCCTTAATAAAATCTATTAATAAAAAAATTTTAGAACAAGCCTAACTTTAGATAAAGATTCTTATGAATGCTGAAAATATTAAGTTAATAGAATGCCCCCGTGATGCCATGCAAGGCATAAAAGATTTTATACCAACAGATAAAAAAGTACAATACATACAGTCATTGTTACGTGTTGGTTTTGATACGATTGATGTTGGGAGCTTTGTTTCTGCAAAAGCAATTCCTCAAATGCAAGACACAGCTGAAGTCTTAGCTAAATTAGATTTGTCTAATACGCAAAGTAAGTTATTAGCTATAGTAGCTAATACACAAGGCGCTCAAAATGCAGTACAATATAAAGAAATTAACTATCTAGGTTTTCCTTTTTCTATTTCTGAAAATTTTCAAATGCGTAATACGCATAAAACGATAGCAGAGGCATTGGTAACATTACAAGAAATAATGAATATTACAGAACAGTCTAATAAAGAACTGGTTACCTATATATCTATGGGCTTTGGAAACCCTTATGGGGATCCTTGGAATGTAGAAATAGTAGGAGAGTGGACTGAAAAATTAGCTTCTATGGGGATTAAAATCCTATCTCTATCAGATACGATAGGTTCTTCTACACCTGATGTTATTGAATATTTATTTTCAAATCTGATTCCTAAATATCCAAAGATTGAATTTGGGGCTCATTTACATACCACTCCTGATAAATGGTTTGAAAAAATAGATAGCGCTTACAAAGCAGGTTGTAGACGTTTTGACGGTGCTATAAAAGGACACGGAGGGTGTCCTATGGCTACCGATAAACTTACAGGAAATATGCCTACAGAAAAAATGTTGTCTTATTTTACCTCTCAAAAAGCAAGTCATAATTTAAGTGCTATGAGTTTTGAAAGTGCTTATAATGAAGCCTTAAAAATCTTTAATTATTATCATTAATTGGATGAGTGTATTTTATTTTAAAATAATCTAAATAAATTTTTTTTATTTAGAATCAGTCTTTATATTTGCATTGTCTTATTTTTAAATGATCTAAATAAAATGTTTAAAATGAATTTCAATAAATTTTTATTAGCTTCTTTACCCGTATTTTCTTTGATAATTACCTCATGTTCTAAAGATGAACAAGTAATAAAAGACTATGCGCCTTATGCTACGCCAGCTACTTATACTTTTAATCGTAATGGTGTTACAACAGTTGATTTTAATGGTCAGAAGTCTAGAATTTTAATGCTCCAAGAAATAGCAGATTATGTTAAGACTCAAGGAGCTAGTGGTGCAAATGTAAGCGATGTCAAGTTATTAAATATGTACGCTAATGCAAATACCCCTTTTACAAATGGAGAATTAAATAGTTCTAAAACAAAACAATTAAGGGACAAAACGGCAGCATCATTAGATTATTTTTCATCTAATAGTGTAGAACAGGCAGAAGAAAGAGTTTTTTTTGAAAACAAATTACGAGAAGTAGGAAGTGCAGGGGCTGGCACCGCAACTGAAGGAGTTGCGGGTATTTTTGAAAAAAGATACTATTCGGCTAATGGTTTAGAACCCATTCAAGTGGTTTTAAAAGGACTAATGGGAGCTTGTTTCATAGATCAAATTTGTAATAACTATTTGAGCACAAAAAAATTAGATGCAGGTACTAATAGAGAAGATAATACAAATAAAAAGTTAGTTGTAGGTACTAATTATACAGAAATGGAGCATGCTTGGGATGAAGCGTATGGTTATGTTTATGGCGCTGGTCGTGATGCAGATGGAAAAAATGCTAAATTTTGGGATAGCTATATAGATCAAGTAAATGCAGATAAAGATTTTAATACTCTAAAAGGAGATATTAATTTAGCGTTTAGACTAGGGAGAGCAGCCATTGTAAATAATGATTATGTTACTCGTGATCTTCAAATAGCGATTATTAAAGAAAAATTAGCGAAGGTGGCGGCTGTGCGTGCAGTATATTATTTGATGGAAGGAAAGAAAAATTTAGTTGGTGGAGCTGCAAAAACTTTTCACGCATTATCTGAAGGATACGGTTTTATTAAATGTTTAAGATATACGAATAAACAAGGAACTAATAGTCCGTATCTATCTAAAAATGAAGTAGATGTTATCTTGAATAAATTAATGGCAGGTAGAAATGGCTTTTGGGATGTTGATTATTCTAAAAATAATCTAGAACTACTAGCAAAAGAGATTGCCGATAAATTTGGTTTTACAGTAGAACAAGCAGAAACTGTTAATTAAAAAATTATAATAAAAAGATATGACTAGCCAAGTACTAACACATATTAGTACTTGGTTATATTTGCATTAATAAAGAAGGTGTCTGAAAAGTCAAAACGGAGGAACGTCTAGTCTGTCACTTCGACAATAAAAGAAGTCACTTGATTAGTGTTATGTGGTTTGTTTCGCCTGTTTACTTCGTTCGAGCCTCTCTTTGGTAGGAATGATAAGATTGCAACCTTTTCGGATAGCATATATTTGTATTAATAAAGAAATTATGAGAAAAATATTTTTTGTACTTTTCTTGTCCTTATTGACAAGTTGTTCAGATGATAAAAAAATTGATGAACCTCAAATAACTATAGGAGATAATTATGATAAAAAAGCCATGCTTACCAACTGGGCAGAAAATATAATTATTCCTGCTTATAAAAATTATCAAATAGGGGTAGATAAACTTTATGAAGAGGTAACTGTTTTTAAACAAAATCCTACGATTGATAATTTAAATAAATTAAGGGCTTCATGGCTTAATTCATACAAAGCTTATCAGCATATAGCTTTTTTTAAAATAGGAAAAGCAGAAGATTTATATTTTATAGGTCACACGAATACATATCCTGTAAATGTCATAGAAATTAATAAGAATATAAATACCCAAACCTACAATCTTACGTCTTTATCACAATTTGATAAACAAGGCTATCCAGCTCTAGACTATATGCTTTACGGGTTAGCAGATACAGATAATGCCCTTTTAATGTTTTATACAGGAGTAGATGCTCAAAAATACAGAACCTATTTGACTGATTTAGTAACGGATTTAAAAAATAATGCTGAATTATTGGTAAATGATTGGAATAGTTTTAAAAATACATTTATTTCTAATACAAATAATACTAATTCTGGGGCTGTAAATTTAATAGTGAATGCCTACATTGAATACTTCGAAAAACACATTCGATTAGGTAAAGTAGGTTATCCCGCAGGAAAATTTTCTAGTGGTGTTCAACCCAATAAAGTGGAAGCTTATTTTAACAAAGAAGTGTCTAAAATTTTATTAAATGAAGCTATAAAAGCAAGTGCTGATTTTTTTAATGGAAAATACTTTTCGAGCAATCAAACAGGACCTTCCTTAAAAAGCTATCTGGATCATTTAAATGTACAAAGAAATAATAAATTATTAAGTACTATTATTAATGATCAGTTTTCATTGATACAAATAAAAAACAATCTTCTGGATAATAACTTTGTAAATCAGATAAACACGGATAATAACAAGATGTTAGAAGCCTATGATGCTATGCAAATTAATGTGTCTTATTTTAAAGTAGATATGTTAACAGCACTTAATATTGCAGTAGGATATGTTGATTCAGATGGGGATTAATATTCGTACATATTTAAAAAAAACATCATTTTCCGAAACGTTAGCTTTTTATAGGATAGCGTTTGGTTTGATGATGTTTTTTAGCATTGTTCGTTTTTGGAGTTATGGATGGATAGAAAGCCTGTATATAACTCCCAAATATCATTTCACTTACTTCGGATTCGAATGGGTTAAACCAATAGGAGTTTATACTTATTTTATTTTTCTTATCTGTGGGCTCTCGGCCTTATTTGTTGCTTTAGGGTATCGTTATAAGCTTGCTATTATGTCCTTTTTTCTTAGTTTTACTTATGTAGAACTAATGGATAAAACTACCTATTTAAATCACTATTATTTTATCTCTATAATTAGCTTTATTCTCATTTTTCTTCCTGCAAGTTGTAATTATTCTTTAGACGTATATTTAGATAGGTCCAAGTTACGTTCACACATTCCACAATGGACTATTGATATTTTAAAATTCATGTTGGGAATAGTGTATTTTTATGCAGGACTAATAAAACTAAATTCAGACTGGTTGCTAGAAGCTCAACCTTTAAAAACTTGGCTTCCTATGAATTCAGGCTTGCCAATCATAGGTACATTTTTGCTTAAGAATTGGGTTCATTATGCTATGAGTTGGGCAGGTGCGATTTATGACTTATCCATCCCTTTTTTATTATTAAATAAAAGAACCAGGATAGTTGGATTTATATTTGTAGTTCTATTTCATATTTTTACAAAAATATTATTTCCTATTGGCGTTTTCCCTTATGTAATGATCGTAAGTACCTTGATCTATTTTTCTTCTAATTTTCACAAAAAAGTATTAGAAAAAATAATTAAAATCCTACATATTTCTAGTTCTCGATTTAAAGGAATCTATGATACTAAAGTTAAGACTTCCAAAAGTTTAGTGATTTTTTTAGGCTTATTTATGCTGTTTCAATTAGTTTTTCCTTTTAGATATTTATTGTACCCTGAAGAATTATTTTGGACAGAAGAAGGTTTTCGTTTTTCTTGGCGTGTAATGCTAATGGAAAAAGCAGGATATACACAATTTAGAGTTGTAGATCAAACAGGTAAAGTAGCATTAGTGGATAACCGCGACTTTTTAACCCCTTTTCAGGAAAAACAAATGTCTTTTCAGCCCGATTTTATATTAGAATATGCTCATATTCTTAAAAAACACTACACACAAAATGGCTTTATAAACCCTAAAATATACGTAGAAAGCTTTGTGGCTCTTAATGGTCGATTGAGTCAGCCTTATATAAATCCTAATATAGATTTAGGATCAGAGAAAGAATCGTTCAAACATAAAACATGGATTTTACCATTTAAAGATGAAATTAAAGGATTTTAAATGTATGCTACTGCTATTAGTAGTTACAAAAATGTTTTCGCAAAATACCATAATTGGTAAAGTTGTTTCTAATGGAATAGGAGTTTCACAAGTTGAAATATTAGATAAAAATTTAAATCTAAATTACTTTACTGATTCAAATGGAAATTTCACACTAAAAAAGGGAAGTCCAACAAACTTAGTTTTTTATAAAGAAGGTTACGAAATTATAGAGAAAAAAATTATTCCATCAGCTCAATTACAAATTATAGAAATAGAGCAGTTGAAAAAGTTATCAGAAGTGAAAATAGTTAGTCAACGCCAAAAAATAAGTGCTATTAGAACTTTAAAGGACGTTGAAGAAACGGCTATATATGCTGGAAAAAAAACAGAAGTAATAGTAGTAAATAATTTAACAGCTAATAAAGCCATAAATAATGCGCGTCAAATTTTTTCGCAAGTTGTAGGTATTACAATGAATGAAAGTATTGATGGAGGATTACAATTATCAATAGGGGGGCGTGGTTTAGATCCTAATAGAACAGCTAATTTTAATACACGACAGAATGACTATGATATTAGTGCAGATGTGCTAGGGTATCCCGAAAGTTATTATGCTACTCCAACAGAAGCTATAGAAGAAATTCAGGTAATCAGAGGAGCTGCGTCTCTTCAGTATGGGACGCAATTTGGAGGAATGATTAACTTTAAAATAAAAAAGCCAAGTACTAAACCTTTAGAAGCCGTTTCTCGTTTTACAGCAGGTTCATTTAATACATTCGCTAACTTTACAAGCTTGAGCGGTACAAAAGATAAATGGAGTTATTATACCTTTTACAATTATAAGAAAGGAGACGGATTCAGGCCTAATTCAAATTTTGAATCAAAGAATTACTTTGGGAATTTAAATTATAAATTATCCGATAAAACTTCACTTCATCTTGATTATACACATTTTAATTATTTAGCCAAACAACCTGGAGGTTTGACCAATGGCATGTTTGTAAATGATCCTTTTCAAAGCAACCGATCACGTAATTGGTTTTCTGTAAATTGGAATTTATTTGCTTTACGCTTAAAACACAAGTTTAATAATGATGCGGATTTCTCATTACAATTATTCGGATTAGATGCTTATAGAAAAGCGTTAGGATATCGTTCGAATAGAGTTTCTAACCCAGATACTCCTAATACAGAAAGAGATTTAATTATAGGTGAATTTATAAATTGGGGAGCAGAAGCACGATATCTCTATAAATACAATTTATGGAACAAACGGAATGCTTTTTTAATAGGAGCCAAATATTATCAATCTAAAAATTCAGGGATACAAGGTCCTGGAAGCTCTACTTCAGATGCTGATTTTAAAATTGCGGATAAAGAATTTCCATACTATCAGAACCAATCATCATATAGCTATCCAAACCTTAATATATCATTATTTGGTGAAAATATATTTAAAATAACCGATCATTTTTCAATTACGCCAGGTTTTAGATATGAATATATTAAAACACAAGCTGTTGGTTTCTTTAGAGTAATTAATAGAGATCTAGCAGGAAACATAAATATAGATAAAACAGAGTTTGAAGATAGAATTTTTGAAAGAAAATTTGCATTACTTGGACTTGGTTTTAGTTATAAACCTAAATATGGTTTAGAATTATACGCTAATCTAACACAAAACTATCGCTCAGTAACTTTTAATGATATAAGAACCGCTAGTCCTAGTATTGTTGTAGCAGATGATATAACTGATGAAAAAGGATACGGTTCAGACATTGGCCTCCGAGGAAAAATAGGAAACATAATAAGTTTTGATATTAACGGATTTGGCTTATTATATGATAATAAAATTGGCGAATATAGCGCCCGTGATCCCAAAGGATTAAAACCGGATGTACGCTTAAGAGATAATATTGGAACAGGTATTACTTATGGAGTTGAATCATTAGTTACTATCAATTTTTTAAAAATGATAGTACCCGATAATTTAAACTTTAAATTTGATGGATTTTCAAATATATCCATAACAAAGTCTAAATATATAAAATCAGATATTCCTAATATAAAAGACAACCATGTTGAGTTTGTACCTCTTCATAATCTAAAAACAGGATTAAGTTTGGGATACAAAAATCTATTAGTTAGTACACAATATACTTACGTATCATCACAATTTACAGATGCTTCTAATAGAATTTCTGACCAAAATGACTTATCAGGTATATTTGGTGGAATTCCTTCGTATAATGTGTTGGACGTATCTGCTTCTTATAAATTTAATCGTTTTAAATTAGAAGCTAGTATTAATAATTTGACTAATAACAAATACTTTACCAAAAGAGCAACAGGATATCCAGGCCCAGGTATCATCCCTTCAGAACCTAGAGTTTATTATGTAACGCTAGAAATTAAATTGTAATTTAATGTAGAAAATAACATAAATCTGTTTTTAGACTAAAATTCCATTTTGATTTATTTAATAAAAATGGAATTTTCTTTTTTAACCCAGATTACGCATCAGACTTCGTTATGAAATCTAAAAATACAATAAAAATGAGTGCTCACGGACTTTTTGAAATATTCGAATATATTAATATTTTCAATATTTCAAAAAGGAGTAAGTGCTTATTTTTGAAGTAGTTTTAGGTTAGAATAGATTTCTAATACGTAATTTGGATTTAAAGGAAAGGAATAAAATTACGATTCTCCTTCATGATCAAAGTAGCCTTTAACTTTAACCTTAGTAGAAAAGAAATTTAAAAATAAAACAACAAAAGATAAAAAAAACATAGATTGTATACTTACTAAAACGCGTCCTAATAAAGTTATAGGATAAAAATCGCCATATCCTATAGAATTAGATGTAATAAGACTAAAATAAATAGGCTCAAACCAATGTTTAAAAGGCTTATTCATTTGATTACCCATAGCATATAATACCCCAAATCCAATAACAACTTCGGCATAATTTAAAAATAATAGTAACATAGAACGTTTATATGAACGAGGCCTTGAAAACAAATCTGAAGCAAATATTAAAGTAGGAATATAAAAAAAAGTTTCCAGTAAAAGATAAATCATTATACTAATGATAAAGATATTATTTTGCCATCCATTTATTAAGATAATAAGAGGAAAAACAACCTTAGCTACTACATAAAAATCTATACTAATGTCTTCGTACTCAAAATTTATTTTGTGCGCAAGCTGCTTTATATAAATTCCAGGAAAAAGCAGCTGAGAAGAAGATAAAAGTAAACGTACAATTTTTTCAATACCGCTATCATCCTGATGATCATTATTCCATATAGAAAGGATATTTAGTATTCGTTTTTTTATAGGATTGTGTTTAGGCTTATCTTTTTTATGCTGTTTTCCTAAAAATAGGTTTTTATAAAAATGTTTTAAAGGCATGGTAAAAATATTACAATGTTAAAAGATAAATATTTCAGAAATGATTTAATTTTTGAGAACCTAATAATAAAGATAAATCCTATAAAAACATTTCTAAAAATTGTAGAATTACAAATATACATTTTCAAAAGATACCATTACTAATAAAAGTAAAGTTATTAGAACAAGTAGTATAGAGTATTTATTATAAAAAAAGAAATAACAATTCAGTCATCAGAATTTACAATTCAGCATTAATTAGTTTTTTTAAAGTTCATAGTTTTTCAATTTTGGATAGTAAAATAAGTAAACCAATGAAAAAAATAGTAAATTTTTTAATGATTGTTTTTACTACTTTTTCTTTTTCACAAACTAAAATAGAAGGAAAAGTAATCGATAAAAAACAGCATCCTATTTCAGGTGCTAATGTTTTTATAGAAGGAACTTACGATGGAAGTACGACCTTAATAGATGGAACTTTTTATTTTGAAACCTATGAAAAAGGAGTACAAAATTTAATTATAAACCAGTTAGGGTTTGATGAATTAAAAGTGCCAATAAACATAGAAAACAATCAAATAAATACCTATATCTTAAAAACTACTATAAATGCCTTAGATGCTGTAACAATTACTGCGGGAACTATTAAAGCAGGAGATAATAGCAAAGCATCAGCCTTAAAACCACTAGACATATTAACTACAGCCGGTGCCTTAGGTGATGTTGTAGGAGCTTTTCAAACAATGCCAGGAGCACAAATAAATGGAGAAAGCGGTCGTTTGTTTGTTAGAGGTGGCGAAAGTGATGAAACACAAACTTACATAGATGGAATTAGAGTAGCGCAACCTTATGGGGTTACACCAAACAATTTGCCTACTCGAAGCCGATTTTCTCCCTTATTGTTCAATGGAATGACATTTTCTACAGGAGGGTATTCAGCAGAATTTGGAGATGCTTTATCGAGCGTTTTGCTAATGAATACAATTAATGAACCAGAAATAGAAAAAACTGATTTTGCAATCATGTCAATAGGCACCTCAATAGGTAAGACTAAAAAATGGAAAAAAGGTTCATTAAGTTTAAATACCTCCTATATTAATTTAGGACCTTATCAATGGTTAATACCCCAAAATATTCAATGGAATAAACCCTATCAGACTTTGGGAGGTGAAAGTATTTTAAGACAAAAATTAAATAATGGAATTTTTAAGTTTTATGTAGCATTAGATCATTCTTCATTTGATTTAAATCAAACAGAAATAGGTACATTAATCTTAAAAAGAATTCATAATACGAATAACAATCTATATCTAAACTCTTTTTATAAAAAAACGTTTATCGATAATTGGACCCTTACAACAGGGGGGAGTTTAGGTAGAAATGAAATAAATATGTTCGTGAAACAAGATGATTTATATACAAAAGAATTGGCAACACATCTGAAATTAAAAATAGATAAAAAATTTTCAAATAGATTTACATTATCTTTTGGTGGAGATTATTTTTATACTCGCTTTAATGAAAAATACACACTTGAAAATAAAACAGAATATAAATTAGGTTATCAAAGCCAAATAGGAGCATTATTTGCAGAATCAGATTTGTACCTATCAAATGATTTTGCATTAAAATTAGGTACTCGTTTTACATACAATAGTTTGATAAACCAAAAGATATTAGAACCAAGAGCATCACTAGCCTATAAAATTTCAAAAAACAACCAATTTTCATTTGCCTATGGTGATTTTCACCAAGCACCTAAACAAGATTATTTAAAATATACAGCTTCATTAGACTTTGAAGACACACATCACTATATTTTAAATTATTTATATACTGCCAATAAAAGAACACTTCGTGCCGAATTCTATTTCAAAAACTACAAAAACCTTATAAAATACAATACAATACAACCCTTATACAATTCGCAATTTACTAATACAGGACATGGGTATGCACAAGGAATAGATCTGTTTTGGAGAGATAATAATACGTTTAAAAAACTAGAATATTGGATAAGTTATAGCTACATTGATAGCAAGCGTGATTTTAAAAATTATTTGCATGGAGTAACTCCCCCCTTTGTAGCTAATCATACCTTATCATTAGTCGGTAAATATTGGATAGAAGAGTGGAAATCCCAAATAAGTATAACAAATAGTTTTGCTACAGGTAGACCTTATAACAATCCCAACGAATCACAGTTTATGAATGGCAAAACCAAAGCCTATAATAATTTAAGTCTTAGTTGGGCCTACTTATTAACAACTCAAAAGATACTTTATTTTTCAATATCAAATGTTTTAGGACGCGATAATGTATTTGGTTATCAATATGCCCCAAAAGCAGATTCAAACGGTGTTTTTCAAAGAGAAACTATTGCTCAACCAGCTAATCGTTTTTTCTTTATAGGCTTTTTTTGGACAATAAGTAAGGATAAAAAAAACAATCAATTAGAAAATTTATAGATTAGAAAAAAGATGTCGTTATTATTTATCAATCAATAACAATTCATCTATAAAAAATTACAGTTCAGTTAGATTTCGTTTTTAAAGCATACTACTTACAGTAATTTTGAAATAGAAAAAAGAGAACATTCAAAAACAATTAAATTTAAAAATTATGGTACGTCTTTTAACATTTTTAGCATTTATAATCAGTTCAGTAATCTTTGGACAAGAAGGAAAATATGAACAAGCCATGGGAAAAGCATTAGCAACTTGGAAAGAAGGGAAAACAATGGAAGCATCTGCTATTTTTGAACGGATAGCATCCGCTGAAAAAAAACAATGGTTGCCAGATTATTACATTGCCTTGATTAATTGCACAGAAGCATTTAATCCAATAAATAAAGAAAAAAGTACAGACCTAATAAATAAAGCACAAACAGCATTAGAAAGTGCTAAAAATAAAAGTATTAAAAATGAAGAAATCAATATATTACAAGCACTAATCTATCTAGTAACTTTAGTTCAAGATCCTATGAATAATTCTATAAAATATTCACCATTAGTCATGACTGAATACCAAACAGCTTTAATCATTAACCCTAATAACCCACGTGCTGTTTTTGGAAAGGCAGAGTTTGAATTAGGAGGTGCTAAGTGGACAGGAGTTGATACAAAACCATTATGTGCAGAAATAAATCGGTCATTAGAACTTTTTGCTAATTTTAAACCTGAATCACCCTTACACCCAAAATGGGGATTTGAAAGAGCAAAACAAGTTGCAACTACTTGTAAATAATAAAATAAAAATAGAATAAAAAGACATCAAATGAATAAATGGATTAAAACAATACCTACAGCTATTTTAATTAGCTTTTTTATAGGACTAGCATTGTTATTTATCAACTATCTTAATGGGGCAATTATAACTTGGACTTATTTAAAGTGGAGCTTTTTTTATGCTTTTCTTTATGGAATAAGTTTGTATTACGCTAATGGTATTGTTTTTGTCTTTTTTGATCGTCTGTTTAAAGAAAATAGATTTGCTCCAAAACGACTTATTTTAGGAGGAATAACTTCCTTTAGTATATCGTTATTAATGATTTTTTTTCTAAGAATTTTTGAAAGTGTAATACTAGATAATGAAACTTTTTTAGAGTTTATAAAAAACGAAAAAGCCTCTAATTATGTAGTCTCTATGGTTATTACCTTAATTGTTACTTTAGGTCTATATTTATTTCATTTCTATAAAAATTATCAAGAATACAAACTCACAGAGCAAAAAGTAATAGCAGGTACAGCTTCTGCTAAATTTGAAACATTAAAAAATCAAATAGATCCCCATTTTTTATTCAATAGTTTAAATGTTTTAAGTTCCCTAATTGAAGAAAATCCAGAACAAGCACAACGATTTACTACCTCATTATCTAAAATTTACCGATATGTTTTAGAACAAAAAGATAAAGAATTAGTATCGGTAGAAGAAGAATTATCTTTTGCAAAAACGTATATGAATTTACTTAAAATGAGGTTTGAAAATAGCTTAAGCTTTGAATTGCCCATACATTTTAATAATTCAGATGCTAGAGTAGTTCCTCTTTCTCTTCAATTACTTTTAGAAAACACTATTAAACATAATGTAGTAAGTGAAAAAAAACCATTGTACATAAAAATTTTTATAGAAAACAATTATTTAGTAGTAGAAAACAATTTACAAAAAAAAGAAGTATTACAAAAACATAAAGGAGTAGGGTTGCAAAATATTATTAATCGTTATGGATTAATTTCTTATCGGAAAGTTTTAATTCAACAAACCAATACTTATTTTAGGGTTTATATCCCTATTTTAACAAAAAAAATAGCTATTATGGAAACACAAGATATTTACAATGAAAATTTAGCCTTTACTAAAGCTAAAGAAAGAGTAGAAAAATTAAAATCTTTTTATGCAAATTTAATAT
>NZ_PCMX01000118.1 GCF_002530675.1 Flavobacterium columnare NBRC 100251 = ATCC 23463 | reverse complement strand
ATCAAGAACAAAAGTTGGGGAGAATTTAATTAAAAAAGGAGATTTTTGTCAAATTTAAACACTATTATGGACCCTATAACTCTTTTAAAATTGATGCTTCCTGATTTTCTAGTTGATTATTTTGAAATAATTTCAGTTGATAATTCAGAAGAAAACCTACATCTTTATTTTGAAGAAAAAGCAAAACTTCCAAAAGAGTTTGACAACATAGAGTTAGCCTCCAAAGGCTTGACAGACGAAATAACAATTCAAGATTTTCCACTAAGAGGAAAGTTTGTGTATTTACACATAAAACGTCGTCGTTGGACTAATAAAAACACAGGTGAGATAGTTAAAAGAGATTGGAATTTAGTAGCTAAAGAAACACGTATGACGCAAGAATTTGCATCTTTTTTAAAAGAAATTAATCGATAAGACAGCTATAGATTCTCAAACTATTGGTAGTTTCTTTGGAGTTAAGGGTAAAAAACTACAAAGACAGCATAAAAAGCATCTGAGTTCCTTTAGTTCTTGGGAACCAAGAGAACACGCGCATCAATGGATT
>NZ_PCMX01000117.1 GCF_002530675.1 Flavobacterium columnare NBRC 100251 = ATCC 23463 | reverse complement strand
TAAAAAAACTTCTCCTAGATTATTAACAGAAGTTTCATGTTCTTCTCCTTTTTGGTAATCCCACTCATGTAAAAGAACGTTCCCATCCTAAAAAGAGGAAACAACGAACAGTTTTTTAGCCTGTTCGTTGTTTGGTATTTTTAATTTATTATTTTACAACTTCTTTATAAGGAAAGCTTTTTTATCAATAATTCTTCCTCTTTATTACTTTTTCTAATGAGAAAGAGAAATGAGTTTATTTTTTAGGAAAAAACTGTTCTGAATAACCATTTCTAAAATGTCTTATGATTGTATTCAGATTTTCTCCATCATATGAAAAATGGTCGGAATATTCATTTTGCTTTTCTTCTGTGTTTGAAAATGATTGCCCTTCAATTTTTATTAATCTATTATTTTCGTATATATAATGTTCTATTCTAGAACCTCTATTGGCTTGAAAATAAGATTTTTTTAGTTTATCATTTTCATATATGTACCTTGTTAAATTTACTAATGATTTTAGGTTGTCATATCTGACAGAAGTCATCAAATTGTCATTCTCCCAAGTAAAGAAAGTAAAATAAAAATTATCTTGAATAGAGGTTGCTTGTTTAGTTAATATTAGTTTATTGTCTTTGTCAAAATAATAAATGTGTAAATTTTTATTAAATTTCACCTTATTTTCATCTTTATAAAGAGTTCCCTTATTGAAACCTAGTCTTTGATAAGAAAATGGTGCATCTTCATAAAATTCTCCTTTTGAGAAAATAATTCTCCTTTTTTCAAATTCAGCCTTAGCAATTAAGGCTTCAAATTTATTCTTGAACAATTCAAATTCTTCTTTTAAATTCATGATGTATAAAATCTAATTGCATTTAATTTTAAATGTGCCTTCAGAAAGTTCTTTTCCTATTTTTTCTAATTCATTTTTAAACTTGTCTGGATCTGTAATATCTTTTAATCGTTCAAAGACGTTCTTTTTGTATTCATTCGTGTGAACTCTAGAGTGAGCATGTGCATCTAGATTAAAATCATTTTTCACTTTTGAGCTAGTAGGTAAAAATACACCATTAGAGGAATCATTTATGTCAATACCTATATTTGTCATTTGTGATCTTAACGAAATCATATTGGGATCAGTTGAATTTGACATTACAATATGATGAGCAGAGTTTGAATAATTAGGAGTATCAATACCATCTCTAATCATATTTGCTCTTAATATAGCAGCATCACTTGATGTGTCTAACCCAAACGGATCCACCCACGAATTAGAATCGTGTACATACGCATAGAAAGTCGGGTTATTTCCTTCCAGTCCAATAGGATCTTGAGAAATATAATTTCCAATACTACAATCATAATATCGAAACCTGTTGTAATAAAGACCTTCTAATTCGGGGTCTTCATACTGTCCGAGTTGTCTAAAAGGAATAAAGTCTGGGGTTAGATTAATAGGCGAGCTAAAATTGCGTAAACCTCCATAAATATCATAGTCTGTGCTCCATATTAAAGAGCCCTTTTCGTTATAACATTGTAGGGGTCTGCCTATATAATCAGAAATTATACTAAATTGCTCTTCTCCTTGTATTTTAGCACTAGGTACAAAGCTATTTTCTTGGTAAATCCAAGTAACTAAATCCTCTACGCTTTCTTTTTGACTTAGATAAACTTCTCCTAGATCGTTAACAGAAGTTTCTGCCTCTTGCCCTTTTAGATATGTCCACTGGTGTAAAAGAACGTTTCCATCCTAAAAAGATGAAACAACGAACAGACTAAAAAACTGTTCGTTGTTTGGTATTTTTAATTTATTATTTCATAACTCTCTTTATAAGGAAAGATTTTTTTAAAAGATCATGACCATTAATATAATAAATCAATATTTAACAAAACATTTTCATTAATTTCATCATCTGTTCTGTATAATAAAAAAGAAGAAATAATAATATCATCATTTAAATCAATAAGTTTTCTTGGTTCTAAAATTACTTTTTGGCCTTTACCATACAACGGAATTTTTTCCCACTGTTTTGAACAGATATCCTCCCAATTTTTTAATAAATTGCCAGGGATAATAGATAAATCTTCAATTTCTTCCTTTATATTATAAACCCCTTTATTATCATCATAGGTCATTCCAAAATCATTAGCTATAATATTTTTGTTTTCAATACTATAAATAGGATAAGAAAAAGGATTAATACCCCAAGTTATTATTATTATTCCTTCAGCAAATAATTTTTCAATTAAATCAGTATTTGTAAATTCATGAATTAAATCTAGTTTTCTATGACTATAGTTTTCATCAATAATGGTTTTCATTTTTTCTAAATCAACTAAACAAAAACCTAAATGACTAAACGCATCGAAATATTTGTATACGTTATGATTTAAAGAATTTTGATTGCTTTGAGTTTTATTAAAATTCAAAACAATAGTTAGAATATTTGTCGGAAGTGGTATTGCGTTTAAAATTTCATATTGATTTATAGGATAATCTACATATACACTATAATCAACGTTTACATTTTCATGAAATTGGACTAAGCTATCCTGACTGTAATCTAAAATAGATAAATTATTAATAGCCCCCCTAAATAAATGCCTTTTTTCTATTTTTTTCTCACCAAATATTTTTTCATCATAAAAAAAAATCTGATCATTTAAGTTAAAAATTAACTTAATATTGTAATTTGAAAGATTATCTAATTCTGTTTCAATGAGATATTCAATATTATTAATTTTTACTTTTATTGTTGAATTATGAGTTCTAAAAGCTATAGTTTTTGTATTTTCCATTTATAAATTTAATTACATTTTATTTCAACCCCTTGATCTTTAGCCCATTTTTTCACTAAATCCCAAGCTTCAGAAGGAGAGACATTTTTCTTTATTAAGTCTCCTTTTGTTCCGTCTGCAGCTATTATATGTAGATCTCCTTTAACGTTTGCTAAGGCAGGATTATTATAATGATTTTCTAAGCTTTTTAACCATTGATCGTTTGTTAATCCTTTTGCTTTAATTTGATCTGCTTTCACAAGTGGTTTAGTATTTGTTCCAATACCATTATAACCATGCATAGCACTATGTTCGCTCCCCGTAAATTGCGTGTCATCGAAATACATACTAGGAACACCTGTTTGGCTATTAAAAGGTTTTACAGCTAGGTCAGTTGCGGCTTGATGAGGAACCATGTGGTGTCCTTGATGAATAGGATTACTTAAAGGCATTAAACCTAAAACATCAACAAAAGTATTTAAGTCATGAACATAAGAATATAAACGAAATCCACCTAAAACCGACACAGGATCTTGACTTATGTAAG
>NZ_PCMX01000116.1 GCF_002530675.1 Flavobacterium columnare NBRC 100251 = ATCC 23463 | reverse complement strand
TAAACAAAATTCAAATCGATGGCATCAATTTCATCCAACACATTCAATATCGAGCTTTCAACGAAGGAACTCGTCTGCAAAGCAGTGTTTTTTGCGCCCAGAATTTAACTAAAACAAAAGTAAAAATACTTGGAGCAGATGCCATTTACGCCACCAACAAAAATCGAACGTTCACTACAACCAATACTATCCAAACCGATTTTGTACGTAAAGGAAAAGCTGGAAAAAATGAAGAACAACGCAAAATTTTAGCCCAACACATCAAGAAAGAACGAGCTACTCGCCTAGAAGGAAGTTTTGGCAAGGAAAAGGAACATTACCATCTCAAGAAAATCAAAGCCAAAACCCAAAAAAGTGAGATACTTTGGATTTTCTTTGGCATTCACACAGCCAATGCTTTAGAAATAGGGCGAAGAATTTATCAGCAACAGCAAACTTTAGTAGCATAAAAAAATGAAAACTAGCCTCACTGGGGAACGTGCGTCCTGTTGCGAACCAAAAACCAATTTTTAAACATTTGAATCCGCCAAAAAACAAAAATGACCCAAAATTGTAAATCAAAATGGGGCATTTTTTTATTTTTTTACAAAAGTGTGGTTACTTCTGAATGTGCCTATTTAGACTAACCAATCTGTTTGCTTAATTTAGAAATCCCACAGGTTTTTGACTTGATCTTTTTTGATCACGATTGCTAGGGGTTAAAAATAAAACCGATAATTTAGTTATTATCGGTTTTTATCAGTGGGGAGAGCAGGATTCGA
>NZ_PCMX01000115.1 GCF_002530675.1 Flavobacterium columnare NBRC 100251 = ATCC 23463 | reverse complement strand
TGCTTTTGCGTCAGCTTCTATTTTAGATTTTACATCAGTTCCTGCTTTTTCTTTCGCCAGACGTTCTTGCTCAGCTTTTAGTTTGGCAGCCGCTTCTGCTTTTAGTCGAGCTTCATTAGCGAAACGTTCTTGACGTTGACGTTCAGCCTCTGATAATGCTTTATTTTTATCCTGTTCTGCCCTCAATCGAGCTTCCATCTCTGCTTTTGCTCTAGCTTCTGCTGCTTCTTTTGCTTTTAGGGCATCTAAACGATCTTTTTCTGCCTTTAATCGAGCTTCCATTTCTGCTTTTGCCCTAGCTTCTGCTAATTCTTTTTCTTTTCTTAAACGTTCTGCCTCTAAACGCGCTTTTTCTTGCTGTTGTTTTAACGCTAACTCGGCAGCTCTTTCTTTGGCCAATTCTTGAGGGGTCTTCTTTTTAACAGCAACCGCTTTATCACTTGCCTTAGGATTGGTTTTACTACTTGCTTTTACTATTGGTCGTTCGTCTTCATAATCACCGTACCCCCTCAATTTATAAGCTAATGTGAATTCATGGGATAATCCAAAATTAGAAAAATTCCCTAAAGGTTTTTCAATTCCATAGCCGATAGATAATTTTTTAGCTAATACAAAGCCAATACCTGCATTAATACCATTTAAACTATCGTAGCCAGCTTGAACCCAACCTGCTTTAGGAGCGTTAAAAAGCAATGATGCTCCAAATCCTGTATATCCTGTTCCAATTTCGGCACGCCCTAAAGCTGAAAATTTAGCTCTTTCTAAAATTCCATCACGATCTATATAGCCTGTATACATAGCATGTAATCCAAAATTTTTAGCAGGGTTCCCTTGTACTAATCCAGATGGATTTAAGTTGTAATAAAACAAATTATTGGCTACGATACCGATATCAAAAAAACCTGTGCCAAAATTGATTCCTGGATTAATAGAAATCAAAGAGTATTTAGCTACATTACTTAGAATAGATTCTTGAACGTTTGTTATTATTTTTCCTGAATTGATCCCACTATTAATATAGGCTAGATTTAAACCAAAAGTAAGATTAGAATCTTGAATAATTTCTATATTTCTAGCGAAATTTCCTACCACTCCAAATGTGGAATAAATGTTTTCATTATTTTGGAATAATCCAATTCCATAACCATTTAAATCTTGGAATTTTCCTGATAAACTAAAGAAATAATCGGTTCTTGAATTTTCAAAGCCAATCCATTTTCTTTTATTATAAAAACTTATAAAAGATTCGTCTTCTCTAACATGACTAAAGCTAGGATTTATGATGTATTTATTGAATTTTAAAGAATTTTTAGCTAAAACATCAAATGGTCTAACTCCATTTACTGGTGTTTGACCACTTAGTTCTACTGTAACTAAACTGATTATGAAAAGGCTAAAACTCTTTAATTTCATAGTTTTTTGATATGTAATTTATTTAAGGACAGTTAAAGAACCTTTTTTTAAAGGACTACCATCTTTTGATATAATATAATAATAAATTGGGTTAATATCTTTTACTTCTATAACTGATTCAGGCCAAGAATCATCATAATTTTTCATTTTAAAAACTTCTTTACCATAACTATCTAGAATAAGAACTTCTATTGAGTCATTTTTATATTCTATAGGTAAAATCCATGTATCGTTTTCATTATTGCCATCATTTGGACTTATAACATTTGGAATATTTACTGATTCTACTCCTTCTATTATTTTAAATTGTATTGTTTTTGTATAGACGCAACTTGGGTCATTTTGTTTAACCACTAATTTATACAGCCCTTCTTTAAAATTAGCGTCATTAGTAACTGTAAAATTAGCCACTGTACTCGTAGGTGTAGATCCACCTGGTAAAAACCACTCATAAGTTGGATTTATAGCTGTAGTAGTGGCGTTTATATTAATTATTTCACTTTTCTTTAAATAATTTACGGATTTGGCATCAATAGCCAAATTAAAATTGGTAGATTGAAGTGTGATTGTATTAGTAGAAGTAGATTCACAAACAGTTCCTGGGCTAATTACTACTTTATAAACACCAGGATTGGCTGTTTTTAAGCTGTATGAAGTAGCTCCATCAATTTTAACAAAGTTTCCATTTGCTTGAGAATCAATATACCATTGATAGGTTTGTCCAGCTGTTGTACTCAAAGTCGTTGGATTACTAGGACAAACGGTTGTTCCTAAACTAGATGTTATAGAATAAGGAACTGAATTATTTGTAAATGCAACATTCACTTCCTGCGAATAAGCTATAAATCCAACTGTACTATTACAATTTCCGTAATCTATCTGTACACTGTATTTACCTGATTGGGCTATATTTAATTTAGATTCTGTTTCATTAGGTATTACGATACCGTCTTTTTTCCATATATATTTTAATCCTTTGTGTTGCAAAGGGGAGGGGCTCTTTTCGCTTATAGCTAATATTCCATTAGATCCACAAATACTTAAATTACCAGAACCATCGTCTAGAATATTAATTTTATCATTATAAATCCAAAAATAGGCATGAAAAGGTAGAGTAGGAGAGCTAGTCATTGCTGGAGAGCTAGTTCTTATTCTTAGTCGATATGATTTTCCTCCTGTAGTAATATTTTCAGGCACTTTAAAGGTTATTTTCCCTGGACTTGTACTTACTTGAGAGGAAAGAATAGTTATAGGGGTTAACTTAGCGAAATCCCCTTCAGGATCAGACATTTCTAGAGTAAATATATTGCCTGGGCTAAAACCATTAAAATCAAAATTAACAGAATAACTATTAAAATTAGAAGATGCACAAATATTTCCAAAATTTTTAGAAGGAGCATTTACAAAAGTTTGTGCTTTATTTTCTAGAATAAAAGAAAATAAAAAAATTGTAAAAAAATATTTGTTAAAAAAATTACAAAATAATGTATGATTCATAAACTTCTAATCTAAATTAATTTTGATCTTAAACTAAATAAATCCACTGGTAGATTTACTGCCAATGGATTTAAAGTATAATACTATAATCTAGAGATAAATTATTTACCAGCAGTAAATTTACCCACTTTTAATCTAAAATCTGGAGATTTAGACTCTACTGGGTTAATAAATAACTCAGCATTAGGTGTTTTTTCATATAAGTTTAAAAACTGAGGATTTCCATAAAAATCTTCTAAATCATCATTATTTGAAGAGTTAGCTAGGAATATATTTCCTTTACAGTTATTAAAAAACACTTCTGAAAAACCTATTTTTTTCAATCCTCCAGCTTCTGGATTAATTTCAGCATCTAAAATTGTTGCAGGAGCAAATCCAGAGATTAAACTTCTTTTTAAACTCAGAGAGGTATTAGCGCCTACGAAAACACCTTCTTTTACCAGTCCACTGGCTAGATCTAAATCAAAACTTTCAGAATTGTTAACTAAAGTACAATTAGTAGCAACAACGTTAGTTGAAGGTTTTGAGAAATCAGCTTCTTCTTTTTTATCATATCCTACTACATTGATGCATCGAGTTCTTGATGCACCTGAATATAATGAATGTCTAATTACTAATGAATTATCTAACTTAACCTGAGCACCTTGATTAAATTTGAAATCATCTCCAGAAACACGTAAAGTAACCATATTTTTAAGGTTTGTATCACCACCTAGAACTTCTATACCGTTTCCAGCAGAAAAACTAGTCATTACATGTTCAATCAATGTTTTGTTACCAACTCCAGCCAGAGTTAGAGCATTGTAATTTTTAAATCCTTTTATTTTTTTACCTGCGAATTCGATTCTTAAAAAACGTAATACCCCAGAATTTGCCATAGGATTAGTTCCTCCATAAATTGTTTGAGCAGGATCTAAGTCATAGTTCATAGACGCAACACCTCCAAATTTATTAATAGGTGCATCATTAAGGATTACTACACCTCCCCAATCGCCTGGTTTTTTAACCGGCTTGTTAGAAGTAAATACAATAGGATCTGTTTCTGTTCCATTTGCTTCCAATCGGGCACCTTTAGAGATAACTAAAGCTCCGTTGGTTTCTGAGTCGCCTTTAATAACGGTTCCAGGCTCAATTGTAAGTGTAACACCTGCAGCTACATAAACAGGACCTTGTAATAAGTAAGTATTCCTTTTTTGCAATGTTTTATTGGCCGTGATCTTTCCGTAGAGAATTTCAGTAGCCTCATTGTATTCCGTTTTAGAAGGTTTAAAATCCGTCCAGTTATTCAACCAGTTAGAGGATCCTATTATACCTTTTTCCTGCTGTGCATTTGCAGTCATTATTGCAAATAAAGCAATCCATTTTAAGTTAAGCAATTTCTTCATCGGGGGTCAAGTTTTTAGAAATTTACGCTAATATAGTAAAATTTTTCTTATTATATATATTTTTTAAAAATTATTATTCATATAATTGATTCAATTCACGCAACATATTTTCATAATAGAGAATAGAAGCTACTAAATTGCCTTTATCCGCATATGGAACCATTGTTGACTGAAAAGCAATTGTTGAGTTAACAAAAGCAACTATGTTTTCTTGTTGTTTATCTAATGCACTATTATTATCAGAAGTGTCTGGAATACCTACATCCTGCATAGTCATACCTGGTTTATTAGTTAAAGCAAGGTAAGGTAATATATTAACCAGAACTCTGATTCGTTCTTTATACAATTCCAAAAGCTGTCCCTTAGGCATACCGTCCAATTCACTTTTTTCATGGAACTTTTTAATTGCCGCACCACTAGTACTGATGATACTTTTTGGCTTTTTTGCTTGAGCATTTATATTTCCTACTGCGAAAAGCATAAACAAGCTTAAAAAGATAATTTTCTTCATGGTTATTCTTCTAATTTCAGTTATTAAAGTTCTAATTGTTCAAAAATATACTTTTAAATTGAATTAACAATTTTTTATTTGAATTTGTTAACGATTTTAAAAGCAAACTAAAAATAAATGCATTCATTTTTAAACTGTAATACCAAAAGCGTGCCAAAATTTATTTTATCATGAAAAATATATCTTTTAACCTATATAAATTTCGCTAGTAGAGCTAAATTATATCAATACAAATATAGTCTTTTTTTAATTATGTTCTACAATTAATTTGAATTATTATTAAAAATTAACATTTTGTGAACTTATCTAAATTTTTAATATCTTGAAAATCAAAATTGTTACTAAAAATTTAGATTTTTAGTATATTATTTCATAATTTTTCTTTCGTTTTTAAGGATATTATAAATTTATAAATGATAAAAACATCTAAATTTATTTACAAATTTTATATAATAACCGTTTTACAATAATTTTTTATAGCAGCATTAGCATAAATTTACAATAAGTAGGAGAAATGATAAATTTTATCCAAAATAAAAAAAATTATGGATAAGTAATTACTTTTGCTTTTATGTTATTTAAAGAAATAGTAGGACACCAACATGTAAAAAATCATTTATTAATTAGTGTGAGCCACGGGAGGATTCCTCATGCACAATTATTTGTTGGACCAGAAGGTTGTGGCATATTAAGAATAGCTATTGCTTATGCTCAATATATATTATGTCAGAATAAAGATTTTGAAAATCAAGGAGGTATAGATAGTTGTAATATTAAATTTGAACATGTTTCGCATCCTGATTTACATTTTGTTTACCCAACAGTTACAACTGAAGATGTAAAATCGAAGCCTAAAAGTTTGGATTTTTTACCACTTTGGCGAGAATTTTTACAAGAAAAACCATACGGTGGTTTGTTTGATTGGTACGATAAATTAGGTGTAGGGAATAAGCAAGGAGAAATTAGAGTAGAAGATGCCTCAGAAATATTAAAATCATTAGCTCTAAAATCCTATGAAGGAGGGTATAAGATTTTGATTATTTGGATGGCTGATAAAATGAATATCGCTGCTTCAAATAAATTATTAAAATTACTTGAAGAGCCTACAGATAAAACACTTTTCATATTAATTACGGAAAATGAAGAGGATTTATTGCAAACGATCCGTTCAAGATGTCAAGTCATTAATTTTGGAAAATTAAGTGAATCTGCTATCTCTCAGCATTTAGTTGAATATGAAGGAATTGAAGAAAAAGAAGCTATGAAGATTGCCCATAAATCACAAGGTAATTATAATAAGGCTTTACAATTAAGTTCTCATCAAAATGAAGATGCTCCATTTGAACAATGGTTTGTAAATTGGGTCCGAGCTGCATTTAGAGCGAAAGGCAATGCAAGTGCCATACAGGATTTGATAAATTGGAGTGAAGAAATAGCTAAACTTGGAAGAGAAAATCAAAAGAAATTTTTGAGTTATTGCATTGAAATATTTCGCCAAGCCCTTTTATTAAATTATCAAGCTGAAGGCTTAGTTTATTATGAATCTGGGATACAAGGATTTGATTTAAAGAAATTTGCTCCTTTTATTACGGGGCGGAATATACAAGAAATATACAAAGAATTAAATGATGCCATTTATCATATTGAACGTAATGGTAATTCTAAAATTATATTAACTGATTTATCTATAAAACTAACACGTTTAATCCATAAAAATTAACACTATGAACAATTTAGCTAGCTTACTTCTTTTAGCTTTTTTAGCTATTACTTTTCTACAATCAGGATATGATAAATTCATTGATTACCAGGGAAATTTAAATTGGTTAAAAGAACATTTTAAAAATACTTTTTTTGAGGGTATTGTATCTGTTTCTTTAAATATTTTATTAGCATTCGAAATTATAGCTGGCATTCTTTGTATAGTAGGAGGAATAGAATTATTGGTAAACGAAGGTACTACATTTGGTAAATACGGTGCCGTTGTTTCATGTGTAACACTATTAATGCTTTTATTTGGTCAGAGAACAGCCAAAGATTATGATGGGGCAAGAACTATTGTTATTTATTTTATCCCTGCTGTGTTAACCGTGTATATATTGCAATAATTTTACAAATAAAAAAGGGGGCAGTGCATACAGCATTTGCCCCCTTTTTTTATTTTTTAACCTCTTTATTATGAGCTTCTTTTTTAGGTTCTATTTTTTTACCTTCTGAAGTATATTTTTCGTTTAGAGCTTTTACAACTTCTTTGGTTATATCATAGCTATCTTTTGCATATAAAACGCTTGCTGCGTCTCCTGTGCCATATATATAATCATACCCGTTTTTCTTTCCGTAATCTTTGATAAAAGTACGTACTTTTTCAACAACTGAGTCACGTTTAGAACCTCCTTCGGCTTGTAATTGTTGTGCTATAGCTTGTTCTGCATAGGCTAACTGTTGTGAACGTTGTTGTAACTCAGCATATTTTTGTTGTGCCCATGCTTGTCCTTTAGCCATTGCATTTTGCTGAAAGTTAGCTTTTTCTGCTTCTAATTTTCTAGCTTCAACTTCTAACTCACGTCCTTTCACTTCTCCTTTTGTTTTGAATTTGTCCTGTAATTCTTTGGCTTCAGTATAATCTTCCATAAGTTTTACAGTATCTATATAAGCTGTTTTTACCTCTTTAGCTTCGGGTGTTTTATTACACGCTACTACGGCAGATAAAACAACCGCCATCATTACAAGCTTTTTCATTCTAATTGTGATTTATAATTTTTTGTAAAAGTAAACTTTTATTCCAAAATACTCAATACAAAAAATTAATGAATTAATATCATAAAAATAATAAAAAATGAACTATACGATTAAAATAACAAAAACTTATTTAAACAAATTGCACAATAATAATTCTTGATAAAAAACAGCTTAAATAAATTCGTTTTAAACCGTTTTAATTCCTTAAACCACTGTGAGTATACTAACACTAATAAAAACTCTTTAAATGAGTTTTAATGACTTTTTAAGTAAAAATAAAGTCCCTGAAGGGGATCAAAAGTCTAAAATAACTTAAAAAAGAATTTTAACTATTTCATTGAATAAATAATTTAAAGAAAAAGAGGAAAAATACATAAATAAATAAAATTGATACAAATAACAAAAACTATAAATTCTAATAATTCTATGCCGTTTTAAAAAAAAGAGTATTTTTAGGTAATATTTTTCTATTATTAAATGCCTTTGGTAAAAAGTTAGTGGTTCTGACTTTTTAGAATATTCGATTTTAAAAAAACAATATTTAAAATACCTTAAATAAACTCGTTTTAAAGCTCTTTTAAAACAATATCTATACCTAAATTCATAAACAACATATAACGCCTTACAGTTAATTTAAATAGTATTTAAAAGATAATATCTTATACGAAGCATATCTTAAAAGGTAACAGTCATTTTTAAAGGAAAAAATTAAAATTTCACGTGGAACAAAGTAGTTAAATTATTATGGTTAAAAATGAGGAAATCCTAAAAGATCGCAATGTTATCATTCTCCCTTTGGTAGAAGTGACAAACTAAACATTAAGTTACTACTTTTTAGATAGCACAACTCTTTAAAAAATTAGATTAACGGAATTATAAAAAAGAAAACCTGATAAGGTTATAAATTTCATAAATTTCTTAGCATTGTTCTTTTAGCTCTTATAGATTCACAAGAATACCGTTTAAAATATACTGGGGTAAAACTAAAGTTCTTGATACTTTTTTCCATTTTGTTTCAAAAACAACTCGAACTGAGGGTTGAGTATATAATCGTAATCATCGTCAACTAGAGTGCAAAGCGTATCGAGAGCTAACACTAATTTTTGTAGGTGTACTATTTTTAAACCCAGATTACGCATTAAAAATTTATTACAGATAAAAACGACTTCATTTTTTGTTCTCAAGGTGATAAAACTACAATTTTGGTAAAAAAAGCTGTTTATTATTAACTTCTTTGTCTTTTTTATCTTGATCCGAAAGGCTAACGCATAATTTGGGTTAATTATAAAAGTATTTCTTTTGTCCTTTTATCTTCATAGTAAAGTATAACGCGAAATCAGAAATAAAGTAGGGTTGATGTGTTTAAATAATTAATTGACATGTAAAATCATTCTATAAAAAATTCCACGTGGAACAAATAGTATAAAATTCTTTTTTAGATAATGAGAATATAAAGTCTTATTTTGAATTTCACGTGGAACATTTTATAAAAACAACCATAAAAATCCTTTTTTGAATGAAAAAAGTTATTTTTTGAATAAAAATATAGTTTTTTAGAGTAAAGAATAGAGAGTA
>NZ_PCMX01000114.1 GCF_002530675.1 Flavobacterium columnare NBRC 100251 = ATCC 23463 | reverse complement strand
AGAGACTAATCTCACTTATTACGGAGCGAGGTATTTGGATATGAAGACTTCCCTTTGGCTCAATATTGACCCACTAGCCGAGAAGCATCCTAATCAAAGTCCATATCTGTTTTGCAATGCAAACCCCATAATTTATATGGATCCTGATGGAAGGGATGGGATCAGAGTTATAGATGATAAAAATAAAACTATAACGATTAAAGCTGTTTATTATGTTCAGACTGAAAAAAGTACCTATTATACTACTAGTGGGAAAATGAAAACATTAGATGGTTATTCTGCTAAAGAGGTAGCTTCAATGCAGAAAGATTATAACAAATATCTTAATGATTTAGGAATGAATGTTTCTGATGGTGAATATAAAGGATATTCTATTAAATATGACCTTCAATTTAAAGAAGGAGGAACCATAGAAGCTAGCGAAGCTAGTGCAAGTAAAGAAATGCAAGATGGTTATTCTATAGGGAACTCTTTTTCAAGAGGTAACGGAGATACTTACTCAAGATTTAAGACTAAAGAGATTGATAATGGTGATGGTACAACTAGCACTTCTACTGTAGGCGGGATAACAGCAGACAATAAAAATATCTTGATGAATACTAGTCAAGATACAAAAATGAATAGAGTTCACGAAATATTCCACACTTTTGGTTTTGGTCATCCTAAAGGAACTGGAGGAAACAACGGTATAATGAAGTATCCACCTGAAAAACCAAATCAAGCAGATGCTAATAATATAGGTAACGGTTCTTTCCTTCCTAAAGTAATAGTAAAACAAGATGGGCAGAATTAATTTTATATTAATATTCTTTTTTGTTGTATTTAAAATAGATGCACAAGAAAATAATTGTAATAAAGTCAATGATAGTTTATACTTTATAGAAATAGATATAAGGAGATCTGATAATTATCCTATTATAATGTCAGGTGTTTGTAAGGAAATTAGCTTTGATTTATTGACAAAAGAAAATGAAGAATTATTTGTGAATAGTTTTTATAAATTATGTTTTTATACACCAGATATCCAAGGAAATAATAAAAAAATAATATTGAATTATTTAGAAGGCAAAGAGTTAGAAAGCTATTTATTAGATTACAGGAATGAGGTTTTGAAAATGTCAAGTAAAATAAATAAAAACAGTCTTGAAAAAACAATAAAATTAAAAAACAATTGCACTGTATTTTTAAGAATATGTAAAATTAAAGGGGTGTTTCTAGTTACAAATAAAGCTAATAACAATATATCTAAAAACTCAAATGAGTTAGAAATTAAAGACATCTCCGAAATAGACAAAGTATACATTCCTTTAAAAATATCTTGTTATAAAAGGCCTAAGAGAAAAGAATTCCTTTAACTAAAATAAAGCCCTCAAATGAGGGCTTTATTTACCCATAGCGATCATTTAGGAAGTACTTCGTATATTAGCACTTTAAACGGACAGTTGTCGCAACATGTGGAGTATATTGCTTTTGGAGAGGTTTTGTTTGAGGAGCATAGCTCTAGTTTTTCTATGCCTTATTTATTTAATGGCAAGGAATTGGATAGGGAGACTAATCTTACTTACTTTGGTGCAAGGTATTTAGATATGAAAACGAGTTTGTGGTTGAGTATTGACCCACTAGCCGAGAAGTTTCCTAACATTTCACCATACGTTTACTGCTTTAATAATCCTATAAGATTTACGGATCTTGATGGTAGAGAGGGACAAGATTGGATAAAGAAAGGGAATAATATTTTCTTTGATCCAACTATAAAAAATCAAACAGATGCTATTAATGTTTATGGAGATTCTGCTCAGCATTTAGGAGAAGGCTCAACTCTTACAGGCACAAAAGAAGGAAAGACATCTTATCAGTATACATTTCATAATAATGGAACAATTACAGATATAAATAATAAAAATATCAATAATTCAACTGATTTAAAAACCGAAGGAGGAATTACAATACAAGCTCCTAATCAAAAAACAGGGAATTTTGCATCGTTTTCTTTTGGAGGAGCTTTTTTAGGTGGCATTACTCTTGAAATAGGTTTTGTTAATGATGATATCGGTGGGAAAGCCGCTTATTTTACATTTGGAGGAAACGCTGGCCTAGGAGGGGCAGCAGGTTTCAAAGCTGGAAAAATAAATCCTACTTATGATAATCCTTTTTCAATATCAGATTTTTCAGGTAAAGGAAATTCATATAGCATAAGTGCAGATACTCCTTTTGGTGGATATGGAAGAGAACGAGGTGGTTCGCAAGGAAGCAATTTTGAAAATTTTGGAGATAATAAAAGAGGTTATAAATATACCGCTGGAAGTGTCGGACTTACTCCATCATTAAAAGTTGAGGCTATGATAAGTGAAACAAAGACTTGGACTTTACCTCTCGAATAATTTTTTAGTTTAAGACCATGGAATTTAATAGAACTCAATTAAAATTTATATTAACATCAATGACTTTAATTATAGCGGTTATTCTTGTTTTTTTTGATTTATTTTATAACACAAAAGAAAGATTTTATAAAAACCTTATTGAATCTATAAAAAAAGAAAATTATAAAGGTTTTGTAATTGATAAATATTATGATAGAGAAAACCACAACGACCCTATTTTACTATTAAAAAACGGTGAAAAGATATCTGTATATGGAATTATTTGGAGTGAAATTAATATAGGAGATTCTATTGTTAAAAATAACGGAGACATAATTTTAACTATTTTTACTAAAGACAAAAAAAATATTTATAATATTAAAAATCTTGTAGATAAAAACATGAATAATAAATAAAATTTATTCAAACAGATATTTTAACCCCGAGCCAACACTCGGGGTTTGTTATTTAAAGCCTATATTTTTCTAAAGCAAAGCGGCGTTATTATTAAAGAAATCTTTAAACTTTTTAGTAGTAAGCATTTTATCAATAATAGCAAAAACAATACTTCTGTCTTTGTCTTCCAGCTCTTGGAATAGCAACAAAATTTGGTACGAAAATCTTAAGCCACATTTTGGTTTAAATTTCTTAAATATATTTCCATTTCGAGAGGTATTTTTATACCAGGACCACCC
>NZ_PCMX01000113.1 GCF_002530675.1 Flavobacterium columnare NBRC 100251 = ATCC 23463 | reverse complement strand
CTCTAGCCGAATTAAATCAAAAAATGGAAGAATTGATAAAAACAGCTGAGAATGAATTAATTAAATCAATAACAGGCTATGAGTTTTATATAAAAGTTTTTTACAGTATTTTTAAAATTTAAATGGTGTAATAAATGTTTTTGAATTTCTACCTCTTTAAATGATTGTTTTTAATTATTCAATAATTTGTTTTTTATATCATGCATGGTTAAATAATGTAATTGCAAGTTGTAATATTGTAATTATATAAACAAAAGGTTTTATTTATAACAAATAGTTTTATTATGTTTTTTGTTTACAAATGGCATTTTATATTTTTTAAACTATTTGTTATTGTTAAAAGAAGACGATTGTTAAAAAAAGCTTAATTATGTTATAAAAAACATGTTTTATATTAAAAAATATTATCTTTGTAAAAAAATAAAACGTAACGAAAATAAGGTAGAATAATTACAAATAAATAAATATATGAATTTTTTAAAACTAAATGCCAAGTGGACATTGCTTGCATTAATGCAATTGTCGGTTCTAAGTTGTAATAAAGAAGATGTTGCAGCGAATGAATCAGATAAGGATGGAAAAAATCTAAAACAAGAAAGCATTCATGATGGTCCTAAATCAGAATTACAGATTAGTAGAAGAATTCTTTCGTCACCACCAGATCAAGTAGGATCTGCGAGTTGTAAAACGATTGAAGAAACTTATAATAAAACATTTGATAATTTTTCAAAATTAGGAGCAGCGACTCATTTATTGTGGCCAGGAAATATTGTGCAAGGTGGGACTATTGTTTCAGGAAACTTAGCATCTATTCCTATTGATCCAAAAGGAAGAAATACTATTGAGGTGAAGGTAGATGCTTTTTCATCTAGTGAATCAAAATCATCAAGTAAGGAGGTAGAAAATCCAACAGCAGGTAAAGTACAAGATGCTTTAGAAAAAATATTAAACTCATATTATACATCAGGAACTAAGTTTCCTGCTAATTATGCTGTTGAAATTCAAAGAACGTATGATAGTAAACAATTACAAGTAGCTTTAGGTGTTGGTTATACAGGGCCTGCTGTAGGTTTGTCAGCGAGTTTGGGGCTAAGCTTTAAAAAGAACAAGACTTATTATGCCGTTACGCTTAAACAAAAATTCTTTAACGTATCAGTATCTGCAAAACCAGGACTTCAAGGGGATTTTGGTTGGATAAAAAAAGAGTATCCGAGATCTGAATTTGATAAATATATAGGAGAAAGAAATCCAGCTGCCTATATATCATCTGTAACCTATGGTAGATTATATACTTTAGTTTACGAATCCGATGAAAGTTCTTTTGATATGGAACAAGCTTTAAATTTTGCTTATAAAAATCCAGCTGCAAGTATAACAGTTGATCAAAAATTAAAATATTCTACTACATTACAAAATACAAAAGTATATGCAAAACAGTTAGGAGGTAGTGCTTCTGGTGGATTAGATGCAGCATTTTCAGCATTTGCAGGAAATTTTGAAAAAGTAAGAGATTTTGTGGTGAATGGAGCAGATGTTTCTAAAGATAATCCAGGATACCCAATAGAATACACAGCTGTAAATATTGAATCAAACCTTGATGCGACTATTAACGTTAATGGAATATCAAATTATTCAGAATGTGAAGAAACTGTATATACAGCAAAAACGCTTGATGAAGCTAAAAAAAGAGTTGAAGACTTAAAAACGGAATATGGTTATAATAGTTGTGCTAAGATTATTATATTTAATAACACAGATAGAGAAATTCTATTAAAAAATTATACTCCTTGGTCTGGTAGTACTTTTTCAAACTTACCACCTACTTCTATTCCAGCAGGAAGATATGGATATTTATTAGCTGTTAATCAATATGGTACTTCAAAAGGTACATATAACCAAATTTCATATTTATTTGATAATAAAACAATAAGTTTCGGTACCTATGCGCCCGTTGAATCAGGTAGAACGAACAATGTTTTAGTTAATTTTAGAGAAATAACAGAAACAGAGTTAAATTATAATAGCACGAGACCTTCTATAGAAAAAATACAAGATAATATTCGAATTAGAGGAACTATTGAATCAAAAGCTGCACCGTATGTTAATTTCACGATTACTGGTAAAGGAAATAGTGTTATAAACTAATATAAAGAATTTTAAATAGTTAATTTTTTAAAATCTGCATATAATATTTTTGTGCAGATTTTACTCTAAAATGAGGTATTTATCAATTTAAATTGGGAACACCTTAATAGTAAGATTTTACTTAGGAGAATAATTGATTTATTTAGATTCTAGTTAATTTTTTTTTTTCTTATTCTAAATGAAAATTTAGAGTAATACAACAAGGTTGTCCTTTTTAGGATAACCTTGTTCGTTTTTATTGAATGTATCCAGAAACAAAATGTATGAAAATAAAAAAAGGGTACAAATTCTTAAAATTTAGATCATGATAGAATTTGTTTGTTGTTTTAGTTAAATACAACCTAAAAAGAGAGGAATAAGGAATATTTACCTTTTTAATATTTATAAGTTTTCTTGTTGCTGATTATAGCGTTTATAGTTTGCGAGGATGCCTAAAACTTTTGTGTTAGTAAAAACAATCTCTTGTGTTAAGTCTTTCTTGGTTTTTTGTTTTTGGATTATTTAATACTTTTAGAGTTTTTCCTAGTAAGTGGTACAAAGATTAATTTAAAAATACTTTGTTTTAGGGATTCGCTACAAATGGTAATACAATTTTATTAAACCAATTAAAATGTTAAAAATTAATTAGCAGAGAGGTAAGGAGACCATCCATTCACTAGTTTTTTATTTATTTCGAGTACTATTTTTTTAGCATGACATAAGCGTTCGGTTTTGTCTTTTAAAATAGGTACTTTACTCTTTGACGTTCAAGTTTCTTATGAGTGGGATTTTTAGAATAATAAACGATAATCCATTCTTTGTTTACTTTTAGTTCGGCAGGTTTGTAGTCTATAAAAGCCGTAACCTTTACTTGATTTATCGAGTTTTCAATTTTTTTCGTTTTTTTACAGCACTAAAAATGATTTTTTAACACCGTAAAATTGTTGACTCAAATTTGACACAAGGCTTTATTGTTTTCTCTTCTAAAGCCTAGTAAAATAAGGGGTTTTTAACTTTCTAGCAGAGAGGAAGGGATTCGAACCCTCGATGCAGTTACCCACATACAAACTTTCCAGGCTTGCTCCTTCAACCACTCGGACACCTCTCTAGTTTTGCTATTCCATTTCACCTCGAATAGGCGACTCAAAGATAGTTTTAAAAATGGAAAATCCAATATTTTGACCTAATAAAAACATTAATTTTGTTATGGCAGCTTCTGTAGTTATATCTTTTCCCGAAATTACGCCTATTTGTTTTAGTTGTGAACTTACTTCATAATGTCCCATACTAACACTACCACCTGAACATTGGGTTACATTAACAATGTGAATTCCTTTTTGTATAGCTTGATCCAATAAATTAATAAACCAATCCAAAGTAGGTGCGTTGCCTGATCCGTAGGTTTCCAATACAATGCCTTTGAGGTGAGGGATTGATAGAATAGCATTAATAACGGATTCTGATATACCAGGAAACATCTTTACGATGGCAACATGAGTGTCAAATTGAGTGTTAACCTGTAGTTTGTTGTTCGGATTTTTTTTTAGAAGGTATTCTTCATTAACTTTTAAGTGAACTCCAGACTCAGCCAAAAAAGGGAAGTTTGGTGAGATAAAGGCATTAAAGTGCTCTGCGCTTATTTTTGTAGTACGATTACCTCTATAGAGTTTGTATTCAAAATACAAGCAGACTTCTGATATAATAGGTTTTTCCTTTTCTTGCAAAGAAGCAATTTGGATGGCGGTTATTAAATTTTCCTTTGCATCGGTTCTTAAATCGCCTATAGGTAATTGTGAGCCTGTAAAAATTACAGGTTTCCCTAAGTTTTCTAACATGAAGCTAAGAGCAGAAGCAGAATAGGACATAGTATCTGAGCCATGCAAAACCACAAAACCCTCATACTGATTATAATGGGTTTCTATAATTTGAGCTATTTTTACCCATCCTTCTACATTCATATTTGAAGAATCTATAGGGTTTTCAAAGGAAATGGTGGCTATATTACAATCTAATAGTTTTAATTCAGGTATGTTTTTTAGTAATTTATTAAAGTTAAAGGCTTTTAATGCGCCTGTTTCGGCATCTTTTACCATGCCAATAGTACCTCCAGTATAAATTAGTAATATGCTGGGTTTAGAGATTCTGCTCATACTTTAATTTATTAACCACTGGATTAGCATACATAGCCAAGAAGTTTTCCATCATTTTTTGATTCTTACTATCAATACGCATTTCTAAACGTCTTTCAAAAAGAGATTTCTCTTGTGGGCTATATTTTGATTCAAATTGTTTGGATTTAAAAAGTAAATCATAAGCAATATAGTTCGTAGGCCACAAATGATACGATTGAAGGATAGAGGCATCTATGGTTTTAACAACTTCTTGAATTTGTTTATTGCTATTTGAATTTTCAGATTGAATACGATCTAGTTCAGAATCGAGTATGTTGCCTATATGAATATGAATGTGTTTTTTTTGACCTATGATACCCCTTAGAATGTTATTAAAGTCCTCATTAGAACTTTTTTGATATATTTCGTTATTAGCCTCTGCCATTAGTTGTGGCATCTTTAGAGCATCGGTTGGGTCGTATTCGTAAGAAATAGAAACGGGAACGATTTTAATTTGTTTAAAATATTCTAAAACGTTTTGTTCGCCAGCAGCCATGGCTAACATTTTTAATACGCCTGTTTGGGTGGCATCATGTCCGTCTTTAGTTCTCCCTTCTCTTTGTGCTATCCAAACGGACCGGTTTTCGCGTAATAACAAATGTCTTATATATTCAGACATTAATTGTGAGCTTTGTAGAAGCTCTCTAGGAGGCAATCCTCTTTGAACAATAAAATTGCGATTTAAACGTGATAATGAGCGTAAAAAATCTTTTTTAACTAAATTGTCGCCTATTGCCGATGCCGTCATGACAAGACCATGGTCAAATAAGGAAAGATTAAGTAAAGAAGTATCAAGTATGATATCACGATGGTTAGATATGAAAAGATAAGAAGTATTAGGTTCTAATTTTTCAAATCCAGAAGTACTCAGCCCATCTGAACTCTTTTCAACTATTTTTTTTATAGCTTGGTATAAAAAATTACATTGGAAATCACGAATTGAATGTGTTCGTAACAACTGCTCTTTCCAAATGTTGTCTTCTACATTTGGAAAAGCAAAATTCATGATTTCTTTTATAATAGGATGATTTGCCGCGTTTCGTAATGCCTGATTTACTTCAGCATCATAATACGGTCTTATAGCATCAAATTTTGGCATTGCAAATTCAATTTTCTAATACAAATGAACAAAAAAATAAACAAATTTGAATAAAGAAATACTAAAAACCGAATAGTTATCCTATTTTATATTTTCTTTTGTATCTTAAAATGTTAAATACCAAATATTTCCTTAGAATTTTGAGTTGTTATAGAGGCTATTTCTTCAAGAGTACAATTATAAATTGCAGCTAATTTTTGTGCAACTAATGTAATATATCCGCTTTCATTTCTTTTTCCTCTATGAGGTGTAGGAGCTAGATAAGGAGCGTCCGTTTCTAATACTATATGTTGAAGATCAATTTGATTTAAAAACTGATCAATTTGTCCGTTTTTAAAAGTAACTACTCCCCCAATACCTAATTTTAAACCATAGTTGATAGCTTTTAATGCTTGTTCATAAGTTCCTGTAAAACAATGAAAAATGCCAAAAAGTTCGCTTCCTTTTTCTAATTCTAATACTTCAAATATTTCATCAAACCCATCACGACAATGAATGTTAATAGGAAGCTTGTGTTTCTTTGCTAATTGTATTTGGTGTCTAAAGACTTTCTTTTGAATTTCTAAAGTTGATTTGTCCCAGTATAAATCAATGCCAATTTCACCAATTGCATAAAATTTTCTTTTGGTTAACTCTTCTTCTACTAGGGCTAATTCTTGTTCATAGCTTTCGGGTTTTACATAACAAGGATGCAGTCCCATCATTAGAAAAACATTTTCAGGATATTCTTTTTCTAGATCATACATTTTTTGTAAATAGCTGGAATCAATGGCAGGAATAAAAAAACGATTAACTCCGAGGGCTATTGCTCTTTGAATGCTTTCAGAACGATCGTCGGCAAATTGAGATGAATATAAATGGGTATGGGTATCAGTAAGAATCATAATTTTTAATTTTTTTAATCAAGCAAAGTTACTTTTTCTATAACAAATTGAAAAATGATCATTTAAGATCCAAAACCTGCTTTTGTATTCAATGAGACTCGAATTCGTTGTGTTTACTTAAGGAAAGACCAACAATCTATTTGAAATGTAAAAGTAAATACTATTTTTACGATCATTTAGATGATAAATAGACTTACTGATCAGATGTTCACTTCGAATCTCACGCGAAATTTAGGTTTTAGGAATAATCAGAACTTAATAGATTGCAATTACTATCAAATTCTTTTACTTTGTATTGGGTGTTAAAAAGCTCCTGTTTTATTTCATTTCCATTGCCTACAATAACAATTAAACAATTATCTGCTAAAAAATATTTTTGAGCTACTCGAAGAATATCTTCAGGTTGTACAGCATTTATTTGTTGAATGTAATTCCGATAAAAATCATGAGGAAGTTTTTGAATTTCACGATTTAGAGCGTAGCGGGCTATAGATTCTGATTTTTGAGATTGCATAATAAAATGACCAATATATTTTGATTTGACTAATGATAATTCCGAGTCATTTACTAATTCATTCCGTAATTTTTGAATTTCTTTTACTATTTCATCAATAGCGTTAGCAACTACTTCGTTACGAACTTGTGTTGAAACTTTAAATTTTGTTGTAGTTTTACTTGCCGATACAGAAGAGTAAGCGCCATAAGTCCAGCCTTTGTCTTCTCTTAAATTTAGAAACAAACGACCATCAGCACCTCCGCCTAAAATTTGATTAGCCATGATAACTGAAAAATAATCGGGACTATTCATGGGGAAATGAATGGTATTTACAACACTAATTTCTGTTTGAACAGCATTGGGAAGATTAACCCAATTGATTTCAGTCGTATCAATTGTTGGGGGAATGGAGAGGATTTGTGTGGGCGAACTATTTTTCGACCAATCAGAAAATTCAGATCTAATTTTTTCTTTGACAACATCCAATTGAATATCACCGATAATTATCAGATAAGCATCTTGGGGCCTAAAAGAGGTATTGTAATTGTTTTGTATATCAGCAAGTGACACATTTTTTAAGGTATCTTCGGTTATAAATTCACCTTTTGGATGAGAAGGACCAAATATTAATGCGTTTTCTATTTTAGTCAGCGTATTTTGAACATTTTTTTCGTTTGATCGTAATGCTTCTATCATTTTTAAACGTTCTTTTTCCAGTTCTTCTTGTGTGAAATTAGGAAATAAAAGAGCTTGTGCGAAGAGTTCTATCATGCGACCTGCATATTTTGATAAACCCACGGCTTTCCCTCCAGTAGAATGTAAATAGAGTTCGAAACCTAATAAATCAGTTTCTTCATAAAAATTTTCTTTAGATATTTTTTTTGAGCCTTTGCCTAGTAAGGAGGAGGTAAGTGCATCCACCCCTTTTTTGTTACCTTCCGTAAAAAGATCTCTGTCGATTTGTAAGTGTAGAGAAACACGAGGGAGTTTATGATTTTCAACAACCAAAACTTTTAAACCATTAGAGAGTTCAAAACGATTGGGTTCTTGGAAATATAACTCAGGAAGTATGCCTGCCAGAGGTTGTATGTTTAAATCTAAATTCATAGTGTGTTTTTAGGCTTATATATTAATTCTAATCGTTGATTGGGGTTTAGGTATTTTTTGCTAATTAATTGAATTTCTTGTTGGTTAATATTGTCTAATAAGTCAAATTCAGTATTGATTAAGTGGATGTTTTTGTATAAGAGATGAAAAGTAGCTAAATCATGAGCAATGGTTTCTAAATTAGCTTTATTGTCAATCAGATGGTTTTGGTATTTGTTTTTTAATTTTAAGAAATCGTGATCAGAAATAGGATTTTTTTGTAATTGTTGTATTTCTTCATCAATTTCTTTCTTTAGATCATTTAAATCAATTCCATTCATAGGTAGGGCGTAAATAATGTATAACCCATAATCTTCCAAAGAAAGGTTGAAAGCACCAACTTGAAGTGCCATCTTTTTTTTATCTACTAATTTTTTATAGAGTTTAGAACTTTGTCCGTCGCTAAAATAACTAGAAATAAAGTCTAATACTCTTGAATCTTTTTCCTTCATAGAAGCAGTACGATAAGCAAGGACTAACATAGGAATTTGTATGTTTTCGTCCTGATATTCGGCAAAAAGGGTGTTTTTGATAGGATCTTCAATTATCTTCTGGCGTTCAATTTTAGAGCCAGAAGCAATAGAGCCAAAATATTTTAGAATCCAGTTTTTTGTTTGTTCAGTTTCAAAATGGCCCGCTACTACTAAAACGGCATTATTAGGAGTGTAATATCTTGTGTAAAAGTTTTGGAACTCCGTTAGGGTAGAAGCTTCAATATCTTTTATTTCTCCAATGGTTGTATTCTGATAAGGATGGGTTGGAAAAAGATGTTTTTTAACTTGTGCTAATAATTGGCCATAAGGACGATTGTCATAACGCATTTTTTTTTCTTCCTTTACTACTTCTTTTTGTGTGTCAACTCCTATTTGATTGATAATAGCATGACGTAAGCGTTCTGACTCCATCCATAGAGCAAGTTCTAATTGGTGTGAAGGAAACATTTCGTAATAATAAGTTCTATCATCATTGGTATTAGCATTGTTTGTGCCTCCATTGGCTGAAACTAATTTAAACCATTCTCCTCTTGCTATATTTTGAGTGCCTTCAAAAAGAAGATGTTCAAAGAAATGAGCAAAGCCTTTTCTGTTTTCTGGGTCATCTTTTGAGCCTACATGGTACATTATAGATGTAACTACTGCTGGAATGGTATGGTCGGGATATAAAATAACGTCTAATCCGTTTTCTAAGGTATAAAGAGTAAAACGTAGTGGGGTGTTTTGAAGTGCGCCTCCTAAAGGCGATGTATCAAGTGTGCGCATAGGCAAGTTTTAAAAAGTACTATAAGTTATGATTATAGAAAAATATTTTTCACATAATAGATACCAAAAATACATTTTTAAATGATTGTGCTAAAAGGGATTAGTGTTTTTTATAGATATTTATATTTTTTCAAATGATAAGTTGTTGATTACGAAAGAAATTGTATATTTGCAAACTTAAAAATTAATAAACCATTATTGTTATGTACGCAATCGTAGAGATAGCAGGGCAACAATTTAAAGTAAGCAAAGACCAAAAAGTATTCGTACACCGTCTAGCTAATGAAGAAGGTTCAAAAGTTACTTTTGACAAAGTTCTTTTATTAGATGATAACGGAAACGTAACTTTAGGCGCCCCAGCTATAGAAGGTGCTTCAGTAGAAGCAAAAGTATTACAACACTTAAAAGGTGACAAAGTAATCGTTTTCAAAAAGAAAAGAAGAAAAGGTTACAAAAAAAGAAACGGTCACAGACAGTATCTTACTCAAATTTTAGTAGAAGGTATATCTGCTAGTGGTGCAAAAAAAGCAGCTCCTAAAAAAGAAGCAGCTCCTAAAGCAGAAGTAGCTACTGAAGAGGCAGCTCCTAAAAAAAGAGCTCCTAAAGCTAAAAAAGAAGATACTAACGAATAATATTAACTTTTAAAACCATTACATCATGGCTCACAAGAAAGGTGTCGGTAGTTCTAAGAATGGTAGAGAATCAGAATCGAAACGTTTAGGTGTTAAGATTTTTGGTGGTCAGGCTGCTCTTGCAGGGAACATCATTGTAAGACAAAGAGGTTCAAAACACAATGCTGGTGAAAACGTTTATATGGGTAAAGATCATACTTTACACGCTAAAGTTGACGGTGTTGTAGCATTTCAGAAAAAGAAAGACAACAAGTCTTATGTTTCTGTAGTTCCTTTTGAAGCATAGTCTTTATAGAACAATAAAAATCCAGAGCGTTCGCATAGCGAGCGCTTTTTTTATACCTTTGCTTTTTATTTTTATTATGAGTAAAATTAGAATTACGAAACAGTTTAATTTTGAAACAGGACATGCTCTTTATGGGTATGATGGTAAGTGTAAAAATGTACACGGTCATAGCTATAAGCTTTCTGTAACCGTTATTGGAAGTCCTATAGCGGATAGGGAAAATGTAAAATATGGAATGGTTATTGATTTTTCGGATTTAAAAAAAATAGTGAAAGATGAAATCGTAGATGTCTTTGATCATGCCACGGTTTTTAATGCAACTACACCACACATAGAATTAGCAAATGAATTAAAACAAAGAGGACATCATGTTATATTAGTAGATTATCAACCTACTAGTGAAAATATGGTAATTGATTTTGCCGCTAAAATTTCAAAACATCTGCCCTCTCAAATTAAGCTGCATTCATTGCGATTACAAGAAACAGAAAGCTCTTTTGCAGAATGGTACGCAAGTGATAATCTATAAAAAGAAGCTCCTTGTTTTTTATAAGACGATAAGAGTTTTAAAAGAAATAGAAAGCATAAGTAGTACAAAATCAAATAGTGCTTCTTATGCGACTTAAAGTTTCTTGTGATATTCCTAAAAAGGAGGCAATCATACCTAAGGGAACTCTTTGAATAATGTTTCTATTTTCTTCTAAGAGTTGTATGTACTTCTCTTTGGCTGTCATATATTGAAGTGAAGAGATCCTTTTAGACATTTGAAGCATGAATTTTCCTAAAATATACCGACTGAAATTAGCGGCTGTTAGAGAGTTCATGCATAATTCTTCTAATTTTTCATAATTGCAAGTTGTAATGATACAATTTTCCAAAGCTTCTATGTTATAACGAGTGGGTTTGTTTTCAAAAAGAGTATCAATATTGGCAGTTATCTTTCCTTCAGCATAAAAGTTTGTGGTAATATCTTTACCATTTTCAAAATAGAACATTCTTAGTAAACCTTCGTTTACAAAAAAAACAGTATGGTTGAATTGATTGTGCTGGCTCAATATATCACCTTTTTTAAAGCTTCTAGTTTTGCATTCTTCTTTTAAAAAACGTTCAATTTCATTATCAAATTTTATATGCTTCTTTAGTTCCTCAATCAAATCCATATTCACAGCGTTTTTACAAAAATATAAAAAAAAGACGTTCCAATACTTTGAAACGTCTTCACTGTTTAGTTTTGATGTAATTTGTGTTACGATGAGAAAAAATTATGAAATGTTGAGGTCTTTAAATATTTTTTTGATTTTTATTCTTAAAACCATCCATCCTAGAAGGAAAAAGACTAAACCTAAAATGAATAAATGCCAGAAAAATTTTAAAGTTAAATAGTTTGGCCCTTTTTCTATCACCATAATTTTCATTGCTTCCAAATAAGGTGTTAGAGGGATTATTTTACTAAAATTTTCTATAAATACAGGCATAGCATTACTTGGCCAAGTAAAACCACTAATGATGAATGCGGGAGATGCTATTACCATCAAAACTTGTGTTGCTTTAAGAGCATCAGGTATTAATATACTAAAAAAGACACCTAAATTAGTTGTGGCAATTATAAATGCACTCGTTAGTAAAAAGAAATTGATAATGTTATCAGGAATAGGTATTCTAAAATACAAAGCACAGAGATAAAACACAAAAATGTTTAGATACGAAAATAACCAAACAGGTAAACATTTAATAAACATTACCAAAATAGGGTATTTATGTTTTCCCGTAAAATCTCTTACAAAGGAATCTCTTTTAAATTCTTCCGAAAAAGTAACTGCCATAGCTAAAAGAATTACCTGTTGTAATACAACGGCCATTATAGCAGGCCACATAAAAAGAAGGTAATTCCCTGTAGTATTAAATAATGAAATATAATTAGTTTTAAAAGACTCTATGTTTTCTTTGGCTTGATTAAAATTCATTCCTTTTCTTTGAAACGATTTTATTTCTGCACCAGCGGAAAATGTACCTAGTGTTAACTGAATGGCTTTTGAAGCAAAATTAGACGTTAGAACATTAGAGTTGTTGAAATACACATTTATTTCAGGATATTTTTTTTGAAGAATATTCGCTTCAAATCTTTTAGGTATAATTATAGTAGCACTTGCTTGGGTTTTTATTATTTCTTCTTTTAAATTATAAGGTTCGTTTACATAATTCAAAACTTTAATTGTTTTGTTATCTTCCAGCATTTCAATTACCTGATAGGACATAGGAGATTGATCTTGATTGATTACCATTACAGGGATGTCTGTAATTTTTCCCTTTTGGTAAGTAAAACCTAGTAATAATGCGTAAATAAGAGGACCAATAAAAAAGACAGAAAGTATTGTTTTATTGGTTATGAATAATTGAAACTCTCTTTTTAATAAATATCTTAACTGTGTCATATTTTTTAGATGCTAAGATTATTTTAAAGTAACTCTTGAATTTACTAAAAGATTGTTTAGTTTTACTCGATCCGTTGGTATAACTTTTATTTCATAAACAGCTTCTCCTGGTTCATAATCGGGGTACGCTGTTGTAATATCAGCATATTTAGCCAGTTGTTTTATAGCCACTATGTTTCCCGTAAATTTTTGATCACTATAAGTAGACGCTATATTGATTTTCATACCCTTTTGGTAGTGAGATATTTTGCTTTCTGGTATCGTAAAACGAAAGAATGTTGAGTTAGGGATATAACCATTAAATAAAGGGTATCCAGCAGTTGCTAACTCGCCTACGTTTAAAGATATTGTTTCAATTTCCATAGCATTTGTTGCTATAATGTAGCGTTCAGAATATGCTACACTGGCTTCCTGTAAGACTCCTTTTGCTTGTGAAGCTTGTCCCTCTGCCATGCTTATTTTTTCAATTCTTGTGCCAATTTCAACATCATGTAATTCGGCATTAACAGCGTCTAATTGTGCTTTAGCACCTTGGTATTTGGCAAATGCTTCGTCGTATTGTTGTTGAGCCATTAAGCTATCATTAAACATATTTCGAGCTCTGTTATATGATTTTTTAGCATATTCAAATTGTTCAGAAAGTCCTTTTTGTTTAGCTCTTAATTGAAGTAATTGATCAGATGTTGCGCCGTTTTTTGCCATTTGAGCCTGTGCAATTGCCGCCGCTGTTGCTCCTTTTGCTTGTGCAATCTTTGCAGATACTTCGGGTACATCTAAAAGAGCCAATGTGTCGCCTGCATGTATCATTTGTCCTTCTTCAACATATATTTTTAAAATTCTGCCAGTAACTTTTGGAGCAAAAGAAATTGTTTCCTTTTTAGTTTTACCTTCTATTTCTTTTACAGGGGTATTGCAGGCTACTAGTGTACATAAGTTAATAATAGCTAATGTTTTTATGATATTTTTTTTCATTATAATAAGTTTGATTTTAAAATTTTTGAATATCTAAGCTTTGAGTTGATTTCATCAGTTCTATTGCGGCTCTTCTCTGATTAAAAATAGATGTTTGATATTCTAGCTCAGCCATTTGTAAATCGTTTTCTGCTTCAATTAATTGATTGGATTTTATCAAGCCATATTTAAATTCTTTTTCCGCTTGATTAAAAGCGCTTTGCGCAATTTCTTTTGCTTTTGCTCTTAGACCTATTTGTGCGTTAGCTATATTGTAGTTTGTTTGATTGTTCGCTAGATTTAATAATAATTTTCTTTCAGTGTCTGACTTTTTGTTTTCCAAAACTTCTTTCTCAATTTTAGATTTTTCTATTTCATGACTACTCTCGTTCCCGTCAAAAATCTCCCATTTAAAACCTAAATCAACTCGGAATATAGGGAAAAGATGTTTGTTGGTTAAATCCTGATTTAGTTTGCTATTATTGATATTTGGAAATAAATTTTTTGACGAAGATAGATGGCCATTATAAAACCCTAAGTAAGATAAAGATGTACCAGCTTGAACTTTTGGAATCCACCAAGTTTTATCAGCTTTTATTTTAGAATCTATGGCTTTCATCCCGTGATTCAGAGCTTTTAATTCTGCTCGATTATCAATATTATTGTTTAAAACAGCGTAATCTATTTTTTGAAGTATAGGTTCTATTAGAGCAATTTTTTCAGTTTCTATACCTGTTAGAATATGTAATTGTGCCGTTAATAGGTCTTTTTTACCTTCGTATTCAACTATTTTTGAGTTGAGTGTTGCTTCGGCTAAATCTATTTTTTGATAATCATATTTTGTTATCAGTCCATAGCCCAATGCTTTCTCTGCTAATTTTTTATTAGCGGCTAATCTTTTTAGCCCCTCATTCAAGACCTTTTTTGATTCAACTAGTAAAGCAAATTGATCGTAAGATTGTATGATTTGAGTGACTACTTCGTCTTCGTTTTTAGTATTAAGTGCTATTATTGCTCTGTTCTTTTCTTCAAGAGCCTGTTTTAAATATTTTATTTTTCCGCCAGAATAAATAAGAGCTTTTGCGTCAATTTTTGCTGCTCCTTCAAATCCTGATAAATTAAAATTATTGTCTAAAGCTCCTTCTGGAACTGTTATTCCAGGAAAGATTGGGTTGATAGGAGCAATATTAATTGCTTTAGAATGCGATATGTTTGTAATGTTAAGATATCCCGCTTTTCCCGATATATCTATCTTGGGTAAAAATATATCCTTAAGTTTTTGTTGATTTAATGCAATCGTTTTGGATTCTAAAACTTGATTTTTTATTGATGCGTCTCTTTTTAGAGCTTCGTTAATTAGCGTCTCAAGGCTCGGTGCTGTTTGAGCATTAAGGATAAGAGGAATTAACAAAAGCAATGTAGAAATGATTTTCTTGTAATGTTCCATTTTTTTCATTTGATTTACACTGCAAAGTTTTAACTAAAAAAAATGAAATCTTTTGATATATATCAAAAAGATAAACAAATGTTTGAAAAAGAATTTTACAAAAAAAAGGATACTATAGCGGTAGAAGTTCGTTTTTAAAAATTAAAAAAGAGAGTCGTTAGTTCTTACTTCCATTTTAAGCTTTCCATTAAAATTTTTAGATCATTTTTGATGTAGTGAGCTGCTGGCAAAACGGAATCAAAATTAGGTTTTGCGTAAAAATAAATAGATCCCATTAAGAAGTGTTTAGTGCTGTCAGTTACATAAAACTGAGATTGGGAGGCGGCGTTGCCTCCAACTTCATAAAACATGCCAAATTTCTTATGCTCAGAGTTAATGTAAGGCTGTTCAGTAATGTTGTCCGCCTTGACAACATGCTCATAAGTTAACTTTTGAGCATCGCGTAAAAGAATTTCGATATTGTTTTGTACAGGGCGGTAATTTAGATAGACAGTAGCTCTTAATTTAGGATAATCAATATGAAAATTACATTCACCTTGATCTTTTATTGTGCTTAATGAATTGTATTGAAAATCATACCCACAAGCTTTTTTGAAGTTGATATAATGAGGGTTCGGGTATTCTAGGCTTAAATAGGCTTTAGGTTTAGGCATAATGTCATTTTTGCAACTCGTTATGCTTAAACAAATTATGAGTGCAGATAAAAGCCTTTTTATGTTTTTATTCATGTTTAAAATGGTAAATCGTTTTCTATTGGGTTGTCAAAATTAGCACTTTTAGGTGTTTCTGACGAATTTTTAAACGATTCAGAGTCTTTTTTTGTAGTTAAAAAGGTAAATTCTGTTACTTGTATTTCAGTTGTGTATTTTGTAGATCCGTCTTCTGCTTGCCATTGTCTGGATTTGATACGTCCTTCAATGTATATTTTGTCTCCTTTTGTTAGGTATTTTTCACAAATTTCGGCAGCTTTATTTCGTACAACAACATTATGCCATTCGGTAGAAGTTATTTTTTCTCCAGTTGTTTTGTTAATATATATATCGTTTGTTGCTAGTGGAAATCGACCTATACAGTTACCCCCGTCAAAATAGTGCATTTTTACTTCATCTCCTAAATGCCCAATTAGCATCACTTTATTTAATGTACCGTTCATAATGGCTTATAGTATTTAATAATACCAAATATAGTTAAAAATTTAATATGGAGTCCTTTCTAAGAAATTATAAATGACAATAGGGGTTGGGAGCTTTTTCAATTCATGGTAAGACAGACCTACTTTATGCTGTACATTAATTTCTATTTTCCAAAAATTAATATCTAAATTTTGGTGAGAGAGTTTGTGAATTATTTGTTCATGTTCTAAAAGAGTTATTCTTTTAATATTGGAATATTGTTTCGAGATATAATTTTTTATCTCATTTGCTTCTTCTTTTTTAGACGTTTCAATAAGAGGTAATTCATACAAATTTTGCCAAATGTCTTTCTTTGTTCTTTGTTGGTATAGTACTTTTTGATTTTGATCAATAATAAGTAAATAGTGAAAATACCGATTGGTTTTTTTTGTTTTTTTTGTTTTAACAGGTAGATTGGCTATGTTATTTGTGCTTAATGCATAACAGCTATTTTGTAGAGGGCAAATAGCACAATTTGGATTTTGAGGAATACATTGTAGAGCTCCAAATTCCATAATGGCTTGATTAAATTGAGCCGGTTGATTAGGGCAAATAACCTCAGAAGCCATTTCAAAAAAAGATTTTTTCGTTTTAGATAAACTAATGTCTAGATCCAAGCCAAAATAACGAGCAATTACTCGATATACGTTGCCATCTATTACAGGGACGCATTCATTGTATGAAAAAGAGGCAATAGCAGCAGCTGTATATTCACCAATTCCTTTTAGTTTTTGAAGATCTTGGTAGTTGTTAGGGAATAAACCATTGTTTTGTTCTGTTAAGTATTTAGCTGTAGTATGAAGGTTTCTCGCTCTGGAATAATAGCCCAAACCCTGCCATAATTTAAGAACTTCTTCTTCATCAGCTTTTGCTAAATCTTGTATTTTAGGGAACTGTTTTGTAAAGGCTAAGTAGTAAGGAAGACCTTGAACCACACGGGTTTGTTGTAAAATTATCTCGGATAGCCAGATCAAGTAAGGATCTGTTGTTCTGCGCCAAGGAAGATCTCTTTTGTTATGCTGGTACCAAGCTATAATTATATTGCTAAAATTCATGCTCTTAAATTGGTACGCAAAAATAATTCTTTATGTGATTAAATTTTAATCAATTATACTTGAATTATTCTTTTTTTTATTTCTATATTTGCAAACTCAAAAAAATGCAATAAACTTAATTATTATATAAAATGACAAAAGCAGATATCGTAGCTAAAATTGCTGATAAATTAGGCTTAGAAAAAGGAGATGTTCAGGCTACAGTAGAGTCTTTTATGGACGAAGTTAAAAATTCGTTAGAAACAGGTGATAATGTTTATTTGAGAGGATTTGGAAGTTTTATTATCAAAACAAGAGCTGAAAAAACAGGTAGAAATATTTCAAAAAATACAACTATCAAAATTCCAGCTCATAACATCCCAGCTTTTAAACCTGCAAAAGTATTTGTTGAAGGTGTAAAAGAAAAAGTTAACGTAGAAGTATTAGAAGAATCGAAATAATTATTAACATAAAACCAACAAAGTTATGCCAAGTGGTAAGAAAAGAAAAAGACATAAGGTAGCGACTCACAAACGTAAAAAAAGAGCGAGAGCTAATCGTCATAAAAAGAAAAAGTAGTTCTTAAACTACTTTTTTCTTTTTAAACGTTCATTGAAAATGAGATTTAGGGTTGTTAGTTTTAGAAAGATTCTAAAATCAGCGTCTAAAATTTAAATCTTAAATCCTACGGGTTTATTCCTGTAAAAGAAATGTTTAATCCATCCTTACAATTAGCTACAGGTTGTAAGCATTTTTGCTTATTTCCTATTGCCAAAAAGTTGGGATAAAAATTTACGCCGTGAATAAAGAACTAATTATTAGATCAAGTGAAAGTGCTGTAGATTTTGCCTTATTAAAAGATGGAAAACTAATAGAATTACATAAAGACGAAGATAGTTCGGGTGCCTTTCAGGTAGGGGATATCTACATTGCAAAAATTAGAAAACCAGTGGCAGGATTAAATGCCGCATTTGTTAATCTAGGTTTTGATAAAGATGCTTTTCTACATTATCATGATTTAGGGCCTAATTTATCTTCTCAATTGAAATTTATTAAACAAGTATGCACAGGTAAATTCAACGATTTTTTCCTAAAAACGTTTCAGTTTGAACCTGAAATTGATAAAAATGGTGTTATAACAGATGTGTTAAATGCTAATCAATCAATTTTAGTTCAAGTTGTAAAAGAACCAATATCTACCAAAGGACCTCGAATTAGTTCTGAGTTATCCTTAGCGGGTAGATACATCGTTTTAGTCCCTTTTTCAGAAAGAGTGTCTGTTTCACAAAAAATACACTCAAAAGAAGAGAAAGAACGGTTAAAACGTTTGGTATTATCCATCAAGCCAAAAGGCTTTGGGGTTATTGTTCGCACAGTAGCCGAAGGCAAAAAAGTAGCTGAAATTGACAAAGATTTACAAAATTTGTTAGACAAGTGGTCTGCAATGTGTAAACGAATTCCAACGGCTCATCATCCTTCTAGGGTATTAGGTGAATTAAACAGAGCGTCTTCTATTCTAAGAGATGTTTTTAATGATACTTTTACCTCAATATTAACAGACGATGAACAGTTGTTGCAAGAAACTAAGGAATATTTGCAAGAAATAGCTCCTGGGAAAGAATCAATCGTTAAGCTCTATAATTCAAGAGAAATTCCGCTTTTTGAAAAATACGGGATTGAACGTCAAATAAAAACTTCTTTTGGTAAAACTGTTTCGATGAGTAAAGGTGCTTATCTGATCATTGAACATACAGAAGCTATGCATGTCATTGATGTAAATAGCGGAAACCGATCAAATAAAGCAACCTCTCAAGAAGATACCGCTTTAGAAGTTAACCTAATTGCAGCTGCGGAAGTGGCACGACAGTTGAGGCTTCGTGATATGGGAGGGATTATTGTAGTCGATTTTATTGATATGCAAAACCCAGATAACCGTAAAGTTTTATTTGATTTCTTAAAAGAAGAAATGAGTGATGATAAAGCAAAACATAAAATCTTGCCTCCAAGCAAATTTGGTCTAGTGCAGATAACGCGCCAGCGTGTTCGACCAGAGGTAAGTATTAAGACTCGAGAGGAAGATCCAAATAATGAAAAAGGAGAAATTGATGCTCCTATCGTTATAGTAGATAAAATAGCCTCTGAGTTGGAAAGAATTATTAAGAAGTATAAAAAGGTGCGTTTGCACGTGCATCCATTTATTGCTGCTTACCTTACAAAAGGTTTTCCATCTATACGTTCAAAATGGTTTTTTGAACATAAAAAATGGGTTAAAATTATACCGCGTGACGCATACACGTATTTGGAATATAGGTTTTTAGATGAAACTGGAAATCCTGTAGAAGATTAATGAAAAAACCGCTTAGATCCCTAAGCGGTTTTTTTGTGTTTATAAATTTGTTTAGAATGAATAAAAATAACAGTTATTTAGTCGATTTTCTTCTACAAAAATTGATATTTCGCCCTACGCCCTTATCTTTGTAGCTTGGATTAATTATCATAATTATGCAATCAAATCAACTGGATTTTATACCTATTCTAATGCAAGTAGGACTAGCTGTTGGATTTGTAGGAGCTACTATCTTTATTTCAGGATTGTTAGGTCCCAAACGACATTCGGCTAATAAAGATAAAAACTTCGAGTGTGGTATTGAATCAATAGGGAATGCGCGTATTCCTTTCTCAGTAAAGTATTTCTTAGTTGCTATTTTGTTCGTGTTATTTGATGTCGAGGTAATATTTATGTATCCTTGGGCAGTAAATTTCCGCGAAATGGGGGTAGACGGACTGGCTAAAATGGGGATCTTTATGCTGCTTTTAGTAATCGGTTTCTACTATGTAATCAAGAAAAAAGGACTGGAGTGGGAGTAAAAAATTTATTTTAAATGATGAATTTTAAATTATAAATGAATAATTCAAAATTCAAAATTCAAAATTCAAAATAATTTGAAATGAGTGATTCTTCAAAATATACAACTGTAGCGCCACCACAAGGATATGCTGGTGAGGGTTTTTTTGCTACAAAATTAAGCGATGTGGTAGGTTTGGCTCGTGCTAATTCACTATGGCCTTTGCCGTTCGCAACTTCTTGTTGTGGTATCGAATTCATGGCAACAGCTGGTGCGCATTACGATGTGGCACGTTTTGGTATGGAGCGTATGAGTTTCTCGCCTCGTCAGGCGGATATGCTTTTAGTAATGGGGACTATTTCAAAAAAAATGGCACCTATTTTACGTCAAGTATATGAGCAAATGTCAGAACCAAAATGGGTTATTGCGGTAGGGGCTTGTGCTTCTTCTGGTGGGGTTTTTGATACGTATTCTGTTTTACAAGGTATTGATAAAGTAATACCAGTAGATGTGTATGTGCCTGGATGCCCACCAAGACCCGAACAAATTTTAGACGGAATTATGCGTTTGCAAGAAATTGTAAAAAATGAATCGGTTCGCCGTCGTAGTTCTGACGAATACAAAGAATTATTAGGTTCTTATAACATCAAATAATATGGCATTAGAGAACGCTGTTATTCAACAAAAATTAATTGACCAATTTGGATTAAAAGTATCTGAATTTGTTCAACTTCATGATATTTTGACTTTCGAAGTAGCTTCTGATGCTATTGTAGAAGTTATGAAATTCTTAAAAGAAGACGCTACCTTGCGTTTCAACTTCCTAACGGATCTTTGTGGTGTACATTATCCAGAATATGAAGCGAATCGTCAACTAGGCGTTGTGTATCACATGCACAACTGGATTGATGGTGTTCGTATCCGCATCAAATGTTTTCTTCCTATCGACAATCCTGAAATTGACTCAGTTACTTCTTTGTTTTTAGGTGCTAACTGGCAAGAGCGCGAAACGTTCGATTTCTACGGAATTACTTTCAAAGGACATCCTCAATTAAAACGTATTTTAAATATGGATGAAATGACCGTATTCCCAATGCGTAAAGAATTCCCACTTGAAGATGGTGGACGTACGGATAAAGACGACCGTTTCTTTGGAAGAACTACTCATAATTGTTAATAAAACTGAAAATCAATGTCAGAGTTATTATTAAAACCAGAAGAGCGTTACGCTAGCATCATCGAACAAAGAAGAAACGAAGATGGTAGCGAACTAGCCATATTAAACCTTGGTCCTACTCACCCTGCTACCCACGGTATTTTTCAAAACATCTTATTGATGGATGGAGAAAGAATTATTGATGGGGAAGGTACTGTAGGATACATTCATAGAGCTTTTGAAAAAATTGCTGAAAACCGTCCGTTTTACCAAATCAATGTATTGACTGACCGTATGAACTATTGTTCGTCGCCTATCAATAATATGGGATGGTGGATGACGGTTGAAAAAGCTTTAGGGATAGATGTTCCTAAAAGAGTACAATACATGCGTGTGATTGTAATGGAGTTAGCTCGTATTGCAGACCATATTATTTGTAACTCGATTTTAGGAGTTGATACAGGAGCCATGACAGGTTTCTTTTATGTATTTGAATACCGTGAAAGAATCTACGAAATCTATGAAGAAATTTGTGGTGCTCGTTTAACAACCAATATGGGACGTATTGGTGGTTTTGAAAGAGATTGGTCTGCTGAAGTTTGGAAAAAAATTGACGCTTTCTTAGCGGATTTTCCAGCGGTTTGGGCAGAGTTTGAAAGTCTTTTAAACCGTAACCGTATCTTTATGGATAGAACCATCAATGTGGGACCTATCTCTGCTGAAAAAGCCATGAGCTACGGATTTACTGGACCAAATTTACGTGCCGCGGGTATCGATTATGACGTGCGTGTAGCGCAACCCTATTCGTCTTACGAAGATTTCGAATTCAATATTCCAGTTGGAAAATCAGGAGATACGTACGACCGTTTTTGTGTGCGTAACGCAGAAGTTTGGGAAAGTATCAGCATCATCAAGCAAGCATTAGCAAAAATGCCTGAAGGTCCTTTTCATGCAGATGTTCCTGAATATTACTTACCTCCAAAAGAAGATGTATATACTACAATGGAATCGCTAATTTGGCATTTCAAAATTGTTATGGGAGAAGTACCAGTTCCATTAACAGAAGTATATCAAGCGGTTGAAGGAGGAAATGGCGAGTTAGGTTTTTATTTAGTTACTGATGGAAGCCGTACCCCATATCGTTTACACTTTAGAAGACCTTGTTTTATATATTACCAAGCATATATCGATATGGTAAGAGGGCAAAATCTATCAGATGCTATTGCTACTTTATCAAGTTTGAATGTTATTGCTGGAGAATTAGACGCTTAATGCTATGGAAAAACACGATTATACCCATTATAAACAAGAAATAAATATTACGCCAGAATTAATGACTCGTATTAATGAGTTAATTAGTCATTATCCTGAGGACAAACGTAAATCGGCTTTAATTCCTGTACTACATGAGGTACAAGATGCTCATGACCATTGGTTGAGCTATGCGTTGCAAGACAAAGTAGCGGAGATTTTAGGAATCAAACCCGTGGAAGTTTACGAAGTGGTTTCTTTCTATACCATGTTCAACAGAAGACCTATTGGTAAATATATGTTTGAATTTTGTCAAACCTCTTGTTGCGCGACTCGTGGTGTAGAAAATTTAATGGATTACACTTGCGATAAACTAGGTGTGAAATTAGGTGAAACTACTGCAGACGGATTATTTGAAGTTCGTGGTGTAGAGTGTTTAGGTGCTTGTGGTTATGCTCCTATGTTACAGTTAGGAGATTTTTATCACGAACATTTAACGAAAGAAAAAATTGACCAGCTTATCGACGATTGTAAAGCAGGTAAAGTACAACTATTAGATAAATAAAAAGTGAGCAACAATCATTTGACATACTTCAAAGTGGAAAACTTCAAGAAATTCGATGCTCTTGAGGTTAAAAACATTGGACAATTCAATTTGATTGTTGGTGATAATAATGTTGGGAAGACTTGTTTATTGGAGGCGTTGTTAGTTGAAGTTGATAAAATCGAATTGCCTTTCGGTGGAAATATTGGGAATACAATTAGCCTTGAGAATCTGTTTTATTCATTAGTTAATAGGCGAGTAGTTAAGGCAGAAGATGTATTATCTCTCTTTGATAATAAGAAAATTGATGTGTTTTCTTATTTTTCAAAAGACGGGAATGATATAAAGTTTAATTTTAATGATAAACAATCAACTATTGAAAATTCAACTCAGTTTATAAAAATACCTTATTTTGTTAGCATTGAAAAAAACGAGTTGATTGAAACTGACTTTAGCGAAAAGTTTTTTTTGAGGTCGAAGGCTGATTTTAATTATCCAATGGTATGCTTTATAAATCAAGATTTTGATTTGTTAAGTTTATATAATCGTCTTTCAACTAAGTCAGAAAAAGATTATCTTATAAATACATTGAAAGTAGTTTTTCCAACTATCCAAAATGTTGAATTTAAGGAAGATTATAAAGGGATTTCAAAAACGTTTATATTCACTTTTGAAGATAAAGATGAATTTATACCCTTAAATTATTTAGGTGATGGATTTAAGCGTATTTTTTACGTGGTTCTTAAAGCTTTGTCATTAAAAGGAAAAAGATTAATGATTGATGAAATTGAAATAGGGATTCACCATTCAAGACAAAAGGATTTTTTTATAAATCTTTTTAAAATATGTAAAGAGTTGGATGTTCAACTTTTTGCAACTACGCATTCTAAAGAATGTGCAGAAAATTTTGTGGAAGCTGGAAAAATACTTGATGAGTCCATTCAACAAGAGTTGAGATTGATTGAATTGTACGAAGTTAAGAATGATATTTTTTCTGGAACAATTTCAGGGATTGACAATATTGAATATTCTGTAAGGAATGAACCTTTTAGAGGAGAAAATATCTATGGTTGATTTAGTTTTAATTACAGAAGATAAAAATGATGTTTATTTTATTAGAGATTTTCTAATAAAGTCCTATTGTAGTGATAAAGAATATAGTTGTAAAAAAATAAAAGAAAAAGAATATATTTTAGAATTTAAAGTTGAACAAATTATCAAAAGAATTTTAATAAGAGATACAAACAAAGAGTCTGATCATTCAGTTTCTGCTGGTTGGACTAAATTGGAAGGTCTTCTGAATAGTGATTTTTTTATTAAATCCGTACGAAATAATAAAGAAGTTAAATTTGTAATATTATTTGATGCTGATGAAGATAAACCTTTTAATATTGCAAAAAAAAATGTTGATATTGATAATTGGCTAAAAGGTAAAGATTTTCAAATAGATAGGTTTTACTTGCCATTTAATAATGAAAATAGTCATAATCTAGAGC
>NZ_PCMX01000112.1 GCF_002530675.1 Flavobacterium columnare NBRC 100251 = ATCC 23463 | reverse complement strand
TTTTTATTAAGAATGATTTTTTCTAAACACTAAAATTTTATATTTAGCGTTAAAAAGTAGTAAACCATAATTTAAAAACTAATAAATAATTTACATATAAGGTACTATCAAAATTTAAAATCATTTTATTTTTTTAATATAACTTACAAAAAAAATCTTTTATACTATTAAAAATTGAACAAATAAAACAAACTAATCAAATGAAAATAAAATCTTTAATCATTGCAGCTATACCATTATTGTGTTCTTGTAATAAAGAAAGTGATCAAACCAATTTGAAGAGCGAAGGTCCGATTGATTTTAAACAAAAAATGCGAGAATTTGTAATTAATATTAGCAAATACTCTAAAACAATTAATCCCAATTTTTATGTAATCCCTCAAAATGGCATCGAATTAGTTTCAACAACAGGAGACGATTTAGGAGCGCCCCATGATCCATATCTTGATGCTATTGATGCTAATGGACAAGAAGATTTATTTTATAGTTCTGAAAATGACAATCAAGCCACGCCTAATAACCGAACAGAGTACCTAAAAAAATTACTCAATATTTCTAAAAATTCGGGTAATAAAATTCTGGTTATTGATTTTTGTTCGAGCAATACTGATATTTCCGATTCTTATTCACAAAACGACACTAATAATTACACCTCTTTTGCCACGACTGAGGTTCAATTAAATTCTATTCCTCCCTTACCTAATCCTATAAATCAAGAAAATGATGAAAATGTTGTTAATATTAATAATGTAAAAAATTTCTTATACATCATTAATCCTACCCATTTTCGTTCTAAAGATGATTTTATTGCAGCTGTAAATAAAACAAATTATGATTTAATCATAACAGATTTATTTTTTAAAGGAGTCCCTTTTACAGCTTCTGAAATAAGCCGACTAAAAAATAAAGAAAACGGAGGAAAAAGACTTGTTATTTCATACATGTCAATTGGAGAAGCAGAAAGCTACCGTTATTATTGGCAACCGAATTGGATTATTAACAAACCCAATTGGTTAGATGAAGAAAATTCCGACTGGAAAGGTAATTTTAAAGTAAAATATTGGGACGAAAACTGGCAAAGCATTATTTATGGAAATAACAATTCTTATTTAAAAAAAATATTGGATGCTAACTTTGATGGAGTATATTTGGATCTAATTGATGCTTTTGATTATTACTCCAATTAATTACTATTTTTGTCACCACATATTTTTTTGAATACAATTTAATTTATAATCATTAAAACAATAAAAAAATGATACGAATAATTTTATCAACCATTACATTTTTACTAATTTCTTGTAATACTACTAATAAAGATGAAAAAACTATTTTCATCGGGGCTGAAACTAAACCTTGTAACACAGGAGTAATGGAAAGTCAGTGTCTACAAGTAAAATGGGCTAAAAATCAAAAAGATTGGGAACACTTCTATAGCAATATCGAAGGATTCAAATACGAACAAGGCAATGAATATGAACTTATCATTAAAGAAGAAAAAGTAGAAAATCCACCCGCTGATGGATCAAGCATAAAATATACTTTAATAAAAGAAATAAGCAAAAATAAAGTTGCTAACAATTAAAAAAGAAACTCTTAAGATCGTTTCAAGTGATTAACAAATCAGAATAAAAGAAAATTATGAAAAGCTAGTGATTTTTATAACCGTAATTTCATAGAATATAAATAAGTCTTTTAGAGGCTTTCTTCTAATTAATTGTTTGTTAACTATAAAATTATTTTTTCTCTTATACGGTTTTCAATAAATAAAAAACACCCCTAAAAAATCTAGTTTTTAGGGGTGTTATAAAATTAGTTCAATTTTATCTTACTAATTTTTTGTATCTAATTCTTGTTGGTACCAAATCGCCAAGGCGTTTTTTACGATTTTCTTCATAATCTGTAAAACCTCCTTCGAAATAGTATACTTGTGAATCGCCTTCAAAAGCTAAAATATGGGTACACACACGGTCTAGAAACCAACGGTCGTGAGAAATAATTACAGCACAACCTGCAAAATTCTCTAAACCTTCTTCTAATGCACGAAGAGTATTTACATCTAGATCATTCGTAGGCTCATCTAATAACAATACGTTTCCTTCTTCACGTAAGGTCATTGCTAAATGCAAACGATTTCGTTCTCCTCCTGATAATGCTGCTACCTTTTTATTTTGCTCACTACCCGAAAAGTTAAATTTAGATAAATAGGCACGTGAATTTACTTGTCGTCCACCCATCATTATCAATTCTTGTCCATCACAGAAATTTTCCCAAATAGATTTTTCTGGATCAATATTTTTATGGGTTTGATCAACGTATGCTATTTTTACGGTTTCACCTATTTCAAATGAACCTGAATCAGCTTGCTGCTCTCCCATTATCATACGGAAAATAGTTGACTTACCAGCCCCATTAGGACCAATAATCCCTACAATACCTGCTTGTGGTAAAGTAAAATTTAAATTATCATATAGTAATTTATCCCCAAATGCTTTAGCTACATTTTTAGCGTCAATTACATTCGTTCCTAAACGAGGTCCATTAGGGATGTATAATTCTAATTTTTCTTCTAATTGTTTAGAGTCTTCATTTAATAAACGATCATAGTTTTGAAGACGTGCTTTTTGTTTGGTCTGACGCCCTTTAGCTCCTTGACGTACCCAATCTAACTCACGCTCTAAAATCTTACGTCGTTTTGACTCTGTTTTTTCTTCTTGTTCTAAACGTTTGGCTTTTTGATCTAACCAAGAAGAGTAATTTCCTTTCCAAGGAATCCCTTCTCCTCTATCTAGTTCAAGAATCCAGCCTGCCACATTATCTAAGAAATAACGGTCATGGGTTACTGCAATAATAGTTCCTTTGTACTGTTGTAAGTGTTGTTCTAACCAGTGAACTGATTCTGCATCTAGGTGGTTAGTAGGCTCATCTAGTAATAATACATCGGGCTCTTGTAATAATAAACGACATAAAGCAACACGACGACGTTCCCCTCCTGACAACACTTTTATTGGTGTATCTGCATCTGGACAACGAAGAGCATCCATTGCCACCTCAAGTTTATTATCTAATTCCCAAGCACCACAAGCATCTATTTTGTCTTGTAATTCTGCTTGACGATCCATTAGTTTTTGCATTTTATCTGCATTTTCGTAAACTTCTGGCAAGCCAAATTGGTCATTAATCGTATTAAATTCTTCAAGTAATTTCACAGCTTCTGCTGCTCCTTCACGAACAATATCTATTACTGTTTTTTCTTCATCTAATTGAGGTTCTTGCTCTAAATATCCTACTGTATAACCTGGTGCAAAAACCACATCGCCTTGGTAATTTTTATCAACACCTGCTATAATTTTTAACAAAGATGACTTACCAGAACCATTTAGACCTAAAATACCAATTTTAGCTCCGTAGAAAAAACTTAAATAAATATCTTTTAATACTTGTTTGTTTGTTGAAGAGTAAGTTTTACTTACTTTCGACATCGAAAATATTACTTTCTTATCGTCTGACATAATATAATTTAAAATTTTAGAATTTAGAACTCAAAGTAAAATTGAACACTAAAAACTATGACTGGTTACTAATTTAAACTCTTCCTTTTAAAGCATTAAAAACCCACGCATTGGCAAAGAAGCCAATTCCTACAGCACTAAATCCCCATCCTGCTACATCTGCATAACGATAAATACCTAACCCTATTAAAATTATTCCCATAACAATCATTATAAATGTTGCCCATGCTAGAACTGTGTTTTTATTCATTCCTACACTCATTTTAAACTTAATATTTTAGATTACTTTAAAAGTGCAAATATCGTAAATTTAGTTAAAAATTTTAACTAACATTTCTTTTAATAAATCATGTTGCGAAAGATTAGTAGCTCCTACTCCTTTGCTTTTTAAATCTATATCCTTTAGTGTTGCTACAATTCCGCTTACTTTTTTCATGGGATAATTTCGAGCTGCCAACTCGTAATCTTTAACAAAAAACGGATTTACCTTTAGTACTGAGGCAACATTTTTAGGGTTTTTATCTTTTAATCCATGGTATTGTAAGAGTTGCGAAAAGAAACTAAATACTAAACCTATAGTCAAAACTATCGGATTGTCTTTTGGATTTTGAGCAAAATGATCCGCTATCTTGTATGCTTGAAGCTGGTTTCGTTCGCCTATTGCTTTTCGCAATTCAAAGGGATTAAAATCTTTACTAAAACCAATATTTTCTTCAATAATTGCAGGTGTGATAACTTCTCCTTGTTTTAGTATTATAGTAAGTTTATCTATTTCATTAGCAATTCTACTTAAATCGGTTCCTAAAAAATCTATAAATATTTGTACTGCTTTGGGCTCTATTTGGAGTTTTTTACCCTGAAAAACCCTTGTCAACCAAGTACTTACTTGATTTTCATATAACTTTTTACTTTCAAAAACTAATCCGTTTTTCTCTAAAACTTTAGTAACTTTTTTTCGTTTGTCTAATGTTTTATATTTATAACAAAGTACCAAAACTGTAGTATCTTGTGGCTTTTCAGCATAAGCTTCTAATTTATCAATGGTACGTGACAATTCTTGAGCTTCTTTTACAATAACCACTTGTCTATCTGCCATCATAGGATATCGTTTGGCATTTCCTATAACATCTTCTATTGTCACATCACGACCATAAAGTATTGTTTGATTAAAATCTCTTTCGTGTTCTTGTAAAATGTTTTGTTCTATGTATTCAGAAATTTTATCTATATAATAAGGTTCTTCGCCCATTAAAAAATAAATAGGTTTAATAATCCCTGCCTTTATATCTTTTATAATTTTTAGTACTTCATCCATTTTTTTCAGGTTTAAAGTTTCAGGTTTAAAGTTTAGAAATGACTTGAAACCTGAAACTAAAAAAGCTATTTTTGGAAAATGATAAATTTAAATTTTCCTACCTATCAATTTCGGTTCAAAAATAGCGAAAATAAAATATCTATTTTTGATGAAATCCGTAAAAAGTTTGTGGTTCTTACGCCTGAAGAATGGGTTCGCCAAAATGTAGTTCGTTTTTTATTAGAAGAAAAAAAATATCCAAAATCATGTATTAATGTTGAAAAATTAATTAAAGTTAATGATTTAAGTAAACGATATGATATTGCTGTTTTTCAACCCAATGGGTCTATTTTTTTATTAATAGAATGTAAAGCACCTGAGGTACCAATTACACAACAAACATTTGATCAAATAGCTCGTTATAATTTAGTCTTAAATGCTCAACATCTAATGGTCACTAACGGTTTGAATCATTATTTTTGTTCGATGGATTTTGAAAACGAAAAATATATTTTTTTAAACAACCTTCCTGAATATATCTTTTAAGTGATTTTATTTCCTCTATTGATTTTATCTTTTATGCTATTTCTAATTTTGTTTTCTAAAAAACCGAAATTACTTACATCTATCTAATAGCTACTTTTTTAGTTCTATTTGATTGTATCGAAAATATTTGTATTCTTTATGTGCTAAAATCCAACCTTTTATGTCTAAAAATCCAATTCTTTTTTATTTTTTTATAATAATTAAAGACATATTTATAGTATAATTTTTATTACGCTTATTTTTGTAGTTGTAAAACATGTATTTACTTACCTAAAAATTAAAACTTATTTAGCAAACTCCCTAAATATGAAAAAAATTGCCGTAGTTATACTTAATTGGAATGGACAAAAATTATTAAATCAATTCCTTCCATCAGTCATTCAGTATTCTCCTGAAGCAACTATATATGTTGCAGATAATGCTTCTACTGATCATTCCGTGGAATTCATAAGAAACGAATTTCCTTCTATCAAAATTATAGAAAATACAGGAAATTTTGGTTATGCAAAAGGTTACAACGAAGCCTTAAAGTATGTTGAAGAAGATATTTACGCATTAGTAAATTCTGATATAGAAGTAACAAAAAATTGGTTGATCCCCATTAAGGATTTGTTTGAAAAAGATCCTACAGTTGCTATTGCACAACCTAAAATATTAGATTATAAAAATAAAACCCTGTTTGAATATGCGGGAGCTGCTGGAGGATTTATTGATCGTTACGGTTTTCCTTTTTGCAGAGGTAGAATTTTTGACACTTTAGAGGAAGATCATGGTCAATACAATGATGTTATTGATATTTTTTGGGCAACAGGTGCTTGCTTCTTTATAAAAAAAGAAGTTTTTAGGGAACTGAACGGATTAGATGCTGATTTTTTTGCTCATCAAGAAGAAATTGATTTATGCTGGCGAGCTTTTAACAAAGGTTATAAAGCTAAATATTGTGGTTTTTCTACTGTTTATCATGTCGGAGGTGCAACCTTAAAAACAGGATCTCCACAAAAAACATTTTTAAATTTTAGAAATTCATTATGGATGATGACTAAAAACCTTCCTACATCAAAATTAATTCCTATCTTGCTTGTAAGAATGCTATTAGATGGTATAGCTGGTATAAAGTTTTTAACTGAATTCAAACCAAAGCATTTTTGGGCCGTCTTAAAGGCGCATTATTATTTATATATTAACCTCCTTAAATATTTAAAAAAGAGAACTATTAATCAAAAAGAAGATTATTACAAAATAAATTCTATTGTTTATCGTTATTTTATTAAGAATGGCAAAATTTTTGCTAACCTATACAAAAATTAAATTAAAATGAATAAAACATTTTTAACATTATCGCTTTTAGGTATTTTAACTACTTCATGTGTTTCTAAAAAGAAGTATGCTGAATTAGAAACTAAAAACAAAGAAACACAAGACCTTTTAAATACCGCAACTATTAAATTAAATTCTTGTTTAGAAGAAAAATCAGGACTCAATGCTAGTCTGACTGCTTTACAGAATGAAAATCAAAATTTAAGAAAAAACACTTCTGATTTGATTAATAGCTCTAAAGAGATGACCGTTTTAACTCAAAAAGGAGCTCAAAATATAGAAAAGGCATTAGAAACGATTAAAGAAAAAGATTTAAAAATTAATCGTTTACAAGATGCACTAACTAAAAAAGATTCTGTAACATTAGCACTTGTTACAAGCCTAAAACGTGAAGTAGGTATAGATGACCCAGACATTAATATAAATGTTGAAAAAGGGGTTGTTATGATTTCTATAGCAGACAATTTACTATTTAAATCAGGTAGTTACGATGTAAGTGATAGAGCTCGAGGGGTATTAGGTAAAGTTGCAAAAGTAGTTAATAGTAAACCTGATTTTGAATGTATGGTAGAAGGACACACAGACAATATACCTATTAAAAACACTGTTTTATTAGACAACTGGGATCTTTCTGTAAAAAGAGCTACTTCTATCGTTCGTGTATTAGAAAAAGATTTAGGTGTAAATCCTAAGCAATTAATCCCAGCAGGTAGAAGTTTTCATATTCCTTTAGTAGATAATGACACTCCTGAAAATCGTTCTAAAAATAGAAGAACAAGGATTATAATTATGCCTAAAATTGATCAGTTTTATGAAATGATTGAAAAGGAAATGAAAAATTTAAGTAAATAATTTTTTAAAAAAACGGGGCTGTCAAAAAAAGGTAATTATATCTCTTAGATTTCAAGAAAGACTTAAGATTAATTAAATATTTTAGACAGCCTCTTTTTTATTTTCTCTCAAAACAATAATGCTCCTTCATTTTATAGGCATTCTCCTACTACCACAATCAAATACTAGTTATTTAGCGGCTAAAATCATCTATCTACTCGAAAAGTAATTTAAAAATCACACCGTATTATTAATTTTTAGGTCAACAAACTCCAAACAAAGTATTTGCTGTACAACAGTCTAGCATAACCCAGATACGCATTAGGATTTTATTAAACTCTTTTGTTTTACAACGTTCGTTTAAAATTTCGTTAAATCTATATTCTATTAACAAATTGCTTCTTTAAAAAATGAAGATTTATAGAATTTAGTCATTATTATTCCAAATTGTTTTTTCCTGCTGGTAATTCAAAAATTTGCAAATCAAAATAAATTACAGAGGCTAGAATATGATCAAAGATATCACTCATTATGTATTCATAGTTTTCAAAACGCTTATCGTTAGAAAACGCATAAATTTCTAAAGGAATGCCTTGGTGTGTAGGTTGTAGTTGTCTACAAAGCAAAATCATTTCTTTATTCAACCCAGGATAATTTTCTAAATACTTCGTTAAATATTTTCTAAATAAACCAAAATTGGTCAGATTTCTTCCATTAATAGATAAGCTTTTATCTATTTCATGTAATGAGTTATGTCTTTTAATATCAATTTGTTTTTTTTCTATATAACTTTTTATCAATTGTATTCTTTTAAATTCTTCTAATTCTTCTTCTCGTATGAATCGGATAGAATTGGCTTTTATTAAAATATGTCTTTTTATACGTCTTCCGTCCGAATTAATCATACCTCTCCAATTCCTAAAACTATCCGAAGTAAGACTATAAGTAGGAATAGTTGTAATGGTATGATCAAAATTTCTTACTTTTAATGTAGTTAAATTTATTTCGATAACATCCCCGTCAGCACCAAACTTATCCATTGTAATCCAATCTCCTATTCGAATCAAATCATTAGCTGAAACTTGAACAGAAGCCACAAAGCCTAAAATGGTATCTCTAAATATTAATATTATCAAAGCTGATACGGCTCCTAGAGTTTTAACTAATGCATCGGTACTAACATTAAAAATTTTAGCTACAATTACAATAATACCCAATATCCAGAGCATAATCATAATAACTTGTACGTAGCTATCTATAGGTTTATCTATGTACTCTGCTTTGGTTTTTAGATGATCTCTTATAGCTTTTAATGTGGAATTGGTAATCCATAAGATTAATAGAACAATATAAACCCCTACTAATCGACCAAAAATTGTTTCCCATGAAGTAAAATCATTTAATATAATGGGAACTGTTTTATAAATGTAAATTAATGGGATTAAATGCGACATATACTTTGCTGTTTCGTTAGAAATCAGCAAGTCATCAAATTTTGTTCTAGTACGTTTAGCTACTACTGCCATTCCTGTAACTAAAACAAAACGACAAAATAAGTAGATTATATAAACTATAAAACTAAGAATTATAATATTAATGGCTAACCCCAAATAGGATGCCAATGTATCATTAAAATCTAATTTTTTAAAAAACTTATAACACCAACCGAAGATTTTTTCAGTTTTTTCAAGCATATTATTTCAAATATTTTTTTTCTATATAAAATGTTCCAAAAGGAATTAAAGAAGCCAGTAAAATAATTACTGTTGTTTTTAAATTCCATTTTAACTGTCTTTGCAAAAGAAATGCCAAAAGTACATACAGAATGAAAAGAACTCCGTGACTCATGCCCACAGGGAATAAGAGCAACTTATATAAAGCTAAATCAAATGGTTTTATCATTAGCATATTTAACATGATAACAATATAAGAAACACCTTCTAGTAACGCAATATTTCGAAAGAATTTAAACATTTAAAAATCTATTTTAATTTTAAAAAAAATATACTTAGTATACTTATTGTTTTTTGCAAAGTAAAGCAAAGTTTAGCTGCTAAACTATAGCGTATGGTTTTTTTGAAAAGTTAAAATTTATATAAAATTAATTTCTAAAAAAAAATATCTATAAACAGTTTTTTAAATGTAATTTTGCAAAAATTTCAAAAAAGGTATGATGCAAAGCGATATAGAAACAGTATTTGAGGAGAAGAAAACACTCTATGATTATCAATCACGCGATATCAACACCATTTTTGATAGAATGGATAACACCTCTTCCAATTATCGCCTTTTATACCAGTTACCAACAGGTGGTGGAAAGACGGTTATCTTTTCTGAAATTGTGCGTCGTTATATAGAAACGCATCAAAAAAAGGTAGTAGTTCTGACGCATCGCATTGAGTTATGTAAACAAACTTCTAAAATGTTACATAATTTTGGCGTACAGAACAAAATCATTAATTCGAAAGTCAAAGACTTACCTGATCAAGATGATTTTTCTTGTTTTGTGGCTATGGTAGAAACTTTAAAAAATCGTTTGAATGATGATTTATTACAAATTGACAATGTAGGATTAGTAATTATAGATGAGGCGCATTACAATTCATTTAGAAAATTATTGAATCGCTTTAAAAATTCTTTCATATTAGGGGTTACTGCCACTCCTTTGAGTTCTAATATTGAACTCCCTATGTATGAAAACTACAAGGAACTGATTGTAGGAGATCCAATTAGAAAATTAATTGAAAACGGGTTTCTAGCAAAAGCCACTACTTATAGTTACGACGTTACACTATCAAGCCTAAAAGTGGGGATTAATGGGGATTATACAGTAAAATCTTCGGATGAACTTTACTCCCAATTAGATATGCAATCGAAATTATTGAGTGCTTATGAAGAAAAATCAAAAGGTAAAAAAACCTTGATTTTTAACAACGGAATTAATACCTCTTTGTATGTATATGAAACCTTTAAAAAGGCAGGTTATGACATACGCCACTTAGATAATACAACTAGCACCGAGGAACGAAAAGATATTTTAAAATGGTTCAAATATACACCTAATGCGGTACTTACTTCTGTAGGTATTTTGACTACTGGTTTTGATGAACCTACTGTTGAATCTATTATCATTAACCGCGCTACTAAATCTTTGACTCTTTATTTTCAAATGATTGGTCGCGGTTCTAGACGTTTACCTAATAAACATGAATTTAGCATTATAGATTTAGGAAATAATGCCGCACGATTTGGTTTATGGGATGATCCTATCGATTGGCAACATATTTTTAAAACACCTGAATACTATATTGAAAATTTACGTAGTGATTCTGAAATTGAACGTTATTTTAAATACGAAATGCCAGCTGATGTCCGTGAACGATTTAAAAACACTTTAAATGTAGAATTTGATATAGAAGAAGAATTCAACAAAGCAATTGCTAAAAATTTGCGCCCAAAAGTAGTTATTGAAGATTCTATCCTAAATCACGCGAGTATGTGTGTAGATAATGCGGAGGAATTAAATGAAGCCAAGCAGTTAGCAAAATATCTTGCAGAAGACATTGAATATAGAGTGAAAATATTTTGCCGTTGTTTAGCCAATTCTACCAAAAACTATCGTGAATGGTTGGTAGATGATTACAAAACACGTTTGCAAGTGGCCATTGGTAAATTATATCGCGAACGCTTATTTGCTATGGAAGATTAATTTTTGTAATAGTAGGTTTCCTTCTTATTTAACCCCAGATTATGCATTAGAAATTTATTACAGATAAAAATGATTTTGAATCTAAAAAAGTGATCCCTTTTTTGTCCTCAATGTAAGAGTATAGCTCCGAAAAAAATCGTGTATTTTTATCTTATTTCCCCTTTCCTTTTTCATCAGGAAGGCTAACGCATAATCTGGGTTAAACGCTATTTGGGCACAGTGCTTTTTAGAACGTCTTTGTTTTATTTAAATCCTGTATGAATATTTTAGATTCCTTTATTAAATGATTCAAGCGGATTAAATCCTCTTTTTTTAAAATATGCAAACAAATGATTTTTTCTTGAATTATAGCTCTTGTATAATCCACCAATTTGATGTTTTTAGGGTACTAATTTTATACTAACCTATCCAATTTTTAAAATCATTTACTCTTTCGCGAGCTACCACTATTTCATCCTCTTTATAAGAGGGTAATATTAATTTTAATCTTGAATTACTATACAATTGAATTTCTTTAATTGATTTTAAAGGCACAATAAATTTTCTAGATATGCGATAAAAATCTTCTGGATTGAGTTCGTTTTCTAATTGTTCTAAAGTGCCTTCTAATAGATAGTCACGATTGTCTAAAGTATGTAAATAAGTTCCTTTATCTTGACTATAAAAGCATTCTACCTCATGAATATCAATTAATTTTAACTGTTGCCCTATTTTTACTGTAAAACGTTTTTTGTATTCTTTTTCAACGGGATTTACCAACATACGTCTAATCATATCAAAATCTAACGAAAGATTTTGTAGAGTTGATGTACGAGATTTGAACTTATGAATAGCTTTTTCTAAATCGTCTTCATCAATGGGTTTTAATAGATAATCAATACTATTTAATTTAAAAGCACGTAAGGCATATTCATCATAAGCGGTTGTAAAAATAACAGCACTTTTTATATCAATTGTTTCAAAGATCTCAAATGATAAACCATCTGATAATTGAATATCTAAAAAAATTAAATCGGGGTGTTGATTATTCTGAAACCAATGTATTGCTTCTTCAACAGAATGTAATAATTGATTTACAAGTAGTCCTAATTTTTCTACTTTACGTTGCAATAAACGTGCTGATGGCTTTTCATCTTCTATAATTATGATATTCATATTTTAAATATATTTTATAGATTAATTCCATTGCTTTTGATTTTGTTGCTCTTGCTTCATTAATTCTTGTATTTTTTTTTGTTCCCACCTAGAGCCTAAAATCATATTAGGTAAAAACACGGATAATCCATGTGCAAGTAAACCTATTCCCCAAAAGAATGCTGTGTAAAAATAATGCCATTCTAAATAACTTTCATTCTCTTTTACGTTTTGAATATTTGCTATATAAAGTATTGTGTTAATAAATATATATATTATTAAATGGGTATAAAATCCTTTTATTTTCTTTACTTGTTTATAAGCTTCTAAATAACGAGATTCTTCTTCATTTGTAGGGACAAAATGTTTTATTTTTTTGTATTCTTCTCTAGTTTCCATTCTTTTTGTTTATTTATTATTATTTCTTTTTTTTTCTTCTTCTATGAGTTCTTGAATTTTTCGCTCTTCCCAATTCTTACTCATAAAAGAAAAGTCATAAACTTTTAAACCATGAAAAAACAAGCCTATCCCCCAACCTAGCATTGGATAAAAAAACCAAATATGATTTGATGAATATTTTAGATTTATACAAATGAAAAAAGTATTTATACATAAATAAGAAATAAGATGTGAGTAAAAATCTTTGATTTCTTTTACTTTTTTCCTTGCTTTTTCATAACGTTGAAAATCATCATTAAAATTTTCCATTTTTTTATAATTTTATTTAAAAATTATTACTACACCATTTTACTAATCCCATTTTTTATTTTGAAGATTTTCTTTTCTTAGAATTTCTTTAATCTTTCGTTCTTCCCAATTTTTTCCATAACCAAAAACTTCTATAGCATGAAAAAATAATCCCATTCCCCAACCTATTAGTGGAAACCAAAACCAATTAAAATTTGATGTTTTTGAATTGATTAATATTAAAAAAGGAATTATACTACAATAGGATATTAAATT
>NZ_PCMX01000111.1 GCF_002530675.1 Flavobacterium columnare NBRC 100251 = ATCC 23463 | reverse complement strand
ATCATCAATTAAACAAAAAAATGATATAATTTTGTCTTTACAAAGCATGGGTTTCGTTTATTGGTTAGCAAAACAAATTTACTTAACCTTTTGCTTTGTTTTTCATTTTTAAACTAGCAACTTGAATTAATTATTCAGATTCCATATTAGTTAGAGGACTCAATGACTCAATAATTAAGATGCTAATTTTTTCTATAATGTGGAACTCCTTGCTTTCACTATTTTTAATTCCCTTATTCACAAAAGAGAACTCTGTAAATAGACATAAAAAAAATTTGAAAATTGTATTCATAATATGGAGTATTGGTTTTTACTTAATATTTACAAAACCAATCTGTATTTCCATAGCAGAAAAAATAAAAATAATTGAAAATGAGTCTGCTAAAGCTGAATAATATAGAAAAGAAAACATACAAAACGTTATCAGTCCTAGAGGACAAATATTTCTAAAAAATCATACTTATTTATATCAATATTAACAGAAAACCATCTAACTTAACTTTGTATTTTTTATCTTTTACACTATATTTACCTAATGGCAAGTCAAGCCACTAAAAGGAATATCCGATTTTAAAAAATACAGTTTACAAAAAGATGAGTGAGATACTAAGACATCAAATAGAAAAAATTACGCCATTAACAGATAAAGAGTTTGCATATATTTTGTCTCACTTTACAACCAAAAAGTTAAAAAAACACCAATATTTGATTCAAGAAGGAGACTTTGTACAAAATGATCATTTTGTCACAAAAGGTCTTTTAAAAGCTTATTATGTCAATCAAGACGGGAAAGAACACATCATGCAGTTTGCAATGGAAGATTGGTGGATTACGGATTATCAAGCCTATTTTAATGAAACAAAGTCAATACTAAATATAGACTGCATTGAAGCAACAGAAGTACTTTGTCTATCCTTGTGTAATAGAGAAAAATTATGTGCAGATATGCACAAAATAGAACACTTTTTTAGAAAAAAATCCAATTCAGGTTATATGGCCTTACAAAGAAGAATACTTTCTTTATTAAATAGCAATGCCAAAGAAAGATACGAGCAACTTCGTGAAAATTATCCAATATTATTTCAAAGAGTGCCTAAAACCCTAATTGCTTCTTATTTAGGTGTTTCAAGAGAAACCCTTAGCCGTCTTAGTTCTTAAGTGTGATATACATCACATAAAACTTGTGATTTATCTCCTGTGATAAGAGTAAGAATGTGTTGAAATTTGTAACCAACTAAAAATAGTAGGGTAATGAATAAATTATTTCAAAACAATTTGACAGGAATTATAGTAATTCTGAGTTATGTTATTTTTAGTGGTTTATGCCAAGTAAATGCGCAAACTTTAAATAGAAAAAAAATGAATAAAAAAATTTTATTTGTGGTTACAAGCCACGACAAATTAGGAGAAACAGGTCAATCTACTGGGTATTATTTAGGAGAAGTAACTCACCCTTGGGCTGTTTTGAGCGATGCAGGGTATGAAATAGAGTTTGTTAGTCCTAAAGGAGGTAATCCATCATATTATGGCGAAAATAATGAGGATCCTATTGATCAAAGATTTTTAGCAGACGAAAAATATCAAGCTAAAATCCAAAACACAATGAAACCATCGGATGTTAATCCATCGGACTATGTAGCTATCTTATATGCAGGAGGACATGGCACTATGTGGGATTTTGCAGACAATGAAGAACTGGCTCTAATTGCACAAAAAATTTATGAAAACAATGGAGTAGTAAGTGCCGTTTGTCATGGACCAGCAGGTTTGGTAAATATTAAACTTAGTAATGGTAAATATTTGGTTGATGGTAAAAAAATCAACGCTTTTACTAATGAAGAAGAAATTGCTGTAAAATTAGAAAATGTTGTACCATTTAGTCTAGAAACTAAACTTATTGAACGCGGTGCAAAATTTGAAAAATCAGGATTATGGCAATCTCATGTAGCAGTTGACCAAAGAGTCGTAACAGGACAAAATCCACAATCCGCTCATGGAGTTGGAGAAGCTGTTTTAAAAGAACTTCAAAAACTCTAATTAATTCTCAAAAATCATTTAATTCAATCATTTTTGTCTTAAATCTATTTAAACCCAGATTATGCGTTAGACTTTGTGATGAAAAAAGAAAGGGCAAAGAAAGTAAAAATACACGGAAATTTTTTACCACAGCTGTAGTTTTACTATATTGAGGACAAAAAAAGTACTTTTTTAGTTTCAAAAGCATTGTATCTGTAATAAAATTCTAATGCCTAATCTGGGTAAAACAAAATATGTTAAAGACTATTCATCATATAGCTATTATTTGTTCAGACTACGAAAAGTCAAAACATTTTTATACAAAAATTTTAGAATTAGAAATTATTAGAGAAGTATATAGAGAAGAAAGACAGTCTTACAAACTAGATTTAGCATTAAATGGTAATTATGTTATAGAGTTATTTTCTTTTCCTAATCCCCCAATGAGGGTTTCAAGACCCGAAACGTGTGGGTTAAGGCATTTAGCTTTTGAAGTATCAGACTTAGACGATATGATAAGAAAATTAAAGAAGCATAACATTGTAACCGAAAGTATACGAGTTGATGAGTTTACTCAAAAAAGATTTACTTTTTTTCAAGACCCCGATCAATTACCTATTGAATTATATGAAACTTAAAAACAGATACAATTAAGTTATTTACTAACTAATTACCATTTTAAAAAAATAATTAAAACTAAAAGCCTCATTTGATAATTTCAAATGAGGCTTTTTTGTAAAAACTATAAATAAATTGAATTGAACTATTTTAGGTTAATAATAACGAATAATTTAACTATTCTTCCCTGATTAATACATCGTTTTTTAATATATTTGAGTAAAAGTATTCCATAATATGATAAGTGTGTTTTATACTTGTAAGTAATCAATTCAGTACCCAAATCTAGTTTTACACTTTTTAAAAAGTTATTACTCGATTCATAAACAACCCTTTAGGGAAATCTAAAAAGAAGGGTATTAATACAAATAATAATGATAAGAGAAATAATAACTAAAATTTAAACTAAAAAAATGAACAATTCAAAAGAAGGAAAATGCCCCTTTCATCATGGAGCTAACACAGAATCTCAAAATTCAGTTGTAGATAAGTGGCCTAATGCACTTAATCTTGATATTCTACATCAACACGATACTAAGACAAATCCCTTAGGTGAAAAATTTAATTATGCAGAAGAATTTAAAAAACTTGATCTTGAAGCATTAAAAAATGATTTAAAAAAACTAATGACAGAAAGCCAAGACTGGTGGCCTGCAGATTGGGGACATTATGGAGGTTTAATGATTAGAATGGCATGGCATGCAGCAGGTACGTATCGTTTAGCAGATGGACGAGGTGGAGCCAATACAGGAAATCAACGTTTTGCTCCACTTAATAGTTGGCCTGATAATGGTAATTTAGATAAAGCACGTAGATTGTTATGGCCCATTAAGAAAAAATATGGGAATAAAATTTCTTGGGCAGATTTAATGATCCTAGCAGGCAATATGGCTTATGAATCAATGGGGTTTAAAACATTTGGTTTTGCAGGCGGACGTGAAGATATTTGGCATCCTGAAAAAGATATTTATTGGGGAGCAGAAAAAGAATGGTTAGCAAAAGAAAGATATTCTGATGATGCGGATAGTGAATCTCTTGAAAATCCTTTAGCAGCGGTACAAATGGGATTAATTTATGTAAATCCTGAAGGAGTTAACGGAGAGCCAGATCCGTTAAAAACAGCTCAAGATGTTCGAACTACGTTTAAACGTATGGCTATGGATGATGAAGAAACCGTAGCATTAACAGCAGGAGGACATACAGTAGGTAAAGCACACGGAAATGGTGATGCTTCTATCTTGGGACCAAATCCTGAATCTTCAGATGTTGAAACACAAGGTTTTGGTTGGATCAATCCAGAAGGGAAAGGAAATGCCGAAAATACTGTGACCAGTGGGTTAGAAGGAGCATGGACAACCACTCCAGATAAATGGAATCATACGTATTTTCATCTTTTATTAAATTATGAATGGGAACTAAGAAAAAGTCCAGCAGATGCTTGGCAATGGGAACCAATCAACATAAAAGAAGAAGACAAACCGTTGGATGCTCATATACAAGGAGTTCGTAGAAATCCTATTATGACAGATGCTGATATGGCTATGAAACTAGATCCTGAATATAGAAAAATATCAGAAAAATTCTATAAAGATCCAGCTTATTTTGAAGATGTATTTGCAAGAGCATGGTTTAAATTAACACATCGTGATTTAGGTCCTAAAAGTAAATATCTTGGAACTGATGCACCAAAAGAAGATTTAATCTGGCAAGATCCTATCCCCGTTGTTGATTACAAATTAAATGATACTGAAATAGAAGAGTTAAAAATAAAACTTTTGAACTCAGGACTAACTAAAACAGAACTAATTAATACAGCATGGGATAGTGCAAGAACTTTCCGTAGTTCTGATTTTAGAGGGGGAGCTAATGGTTCGAGAATTCGTTTAGCACCTCAAAAAAATTGGGAAGGAAATGAGCCTCAAAGATTAGAAAAAGTATTAAATAAACTTCAAGAAATTAAAACCGAATTGGCTCACAATATTAGTATAGCAGACTTGATTGTTTTAGGAGGTTGTGCAGCTATTGAAAAAGCAGCAGAAGAAGGAGGGATAAATATTAAAGTACCTTTTAATGCAGGAAGAGGGGATGCAACAGAAGATATGACAGATGTAGACTCTTTTTCTGTTCTAGAACCAATTCATGATGGGTACAGGAACTGGCTAAAAAAAGACTATGCTGTTGCCCCAGAAGAGTTGCTTCTAGATAGAACACAACTTATGGGACTTACGGCTCCTGAAATGACCGTTTTACTTGGTGGTATGCGAGTTTTAGGTACTAATTATGGAGGTGTAAAACAAGGTGTTTTTACAGAAAGAGAAGGTATTTTAAGTAATGACTTTTTTGTAAATATTACAGATATGAATTATACTTGGATCCCTGTTTCAGAAAATCTTTATAACATTGTTGATAGAAAAAGTGGAATCACAAAATGGACTGCTACACGAGTTGATTTAGTATTTGGATCAAATTCTATTTTAAGAGCTTATGCAGAAGTTTATGCACAAGATGATAATAAAGAAAAATTTGTACATGATTTTGTTAAAGCTTGGGTAAAAGTTATGAACTCTGATCGCTATGATTTAGTAAAATAGTCCTTACTATAAGATAATAAAAATAAAACTAACCTCGTTTAAAATAATTAATGAGGTTAGTTTTCTTAACATAAGATTTACATATATTTTTATTTCCCTTGTCTTTTTTATTCTCTAAATAAAAAAGAGAGTGTCTAAAAGTAGTAATGCAACTTCTAGCTTGGTTACTTAGAGGGAAGGAAAAGCTTCATTATCAGTACTATTTAATTCGCATTGTTTGTTTACATTCTTTGATCAGAATGATAAAATTGTAACTTTTTAGGATACCTTCCTTTTCTATTTATAATAAAAAAAAATCGAACTTTAGTATAAGCTTGGAAATTTACTAGGATTAGATTCGTGCATAATTTCATACACTTTTTCAAAAATATCTTCTACGGAAGGTTTTGAAAAATAATCGCCATCAGTACCGTAAGCTGGACGGTGTGCCCTTGCAGTAAGAGTTTCTGGTTGGCTATCTAGATATTTATACGCTTTTTGTTCTTCTACAATTTGTTGTAAAATATAGGCAGCAGCACCACCTGGTACATCTTCATCAACAATTAACAAACGATTTGTTTTGGCTACTGATTTTACAATGTCATGATTAATATCAAAAGGGAGTAATGATTGAATATCAATGATTTCAATATCAATTCCTATTTCTAGTAATTCTTTGGCTGCCTGTTCTACTAAACGTAAAGTAGAGCCGTAGGATACTATAGTTATGTCTTTCCCTTCTTTGAGTGTTTCTGTTATACCTATAGGTGTCTTGAACTCACCTAGATTCGTAGGCATTTTTTCCTTTAAACGGTAACCATTTAAACATTCTACTACTAATGCGGGTTCATCTGTTTGTAATAGAGTGTTGTAAAATCCAGCCGCTTTTGTCATATTACGAGGAACTAATACATGAATGCCTCGAATTGCATTTATAATCATTCCCATAGGTGACCCAGAATGCCAAATACCTTCTAAACGATGACCGCGAGTTCTTATGATTAAAGGTGATTTCTGACGACCTGCTGTACGATACTGTAGTGTTGCAAGATCATCACTCATGATTTGAATGGCGTATAATAAGTAGTCTAAATATTGAATCTCTGCTATAGGTCTTAATCCTCTCATAGCCATACCAATTCCTTGACCTAGAATAGTGGCTTCACGAATACCAGCATCACTTACACGCATTTCGCCATATTTTTCTTGCATTCCTTCTAAACCTTGGTTTACGTCTCCAATGTTTCCAGAATCTTCACCAAAGATTAAAGTTTGTGGGTATTTTGCAAAAATAGCATCAAAATTGTCTCTTATAACTAAACGAGCGTCTACTTCTTCTGAATTTTCATCATAAGTAGGTTTTATTTCATTGATAGCAAGTACATTGTTTTCTGATTGGGAGAACAAATGAGAGCTAAATTTAGGTTGAATTTTAGCAATATATTGACTGATCCAATTTGCTAGAGTTATTTTGCTGTTTTCTTGTATTAGCATTCTTAATACTTTGCGTGCAGTTGTAAGAATGTCTTTACGAATAGGTTCTTTTATGCTATTTAAATCATGAGCATATTTTTCTATAAAAACTTTATTTGTAGCTTGAGAGGCAATGTTTTGTAAGATTGCTACTAATTCGTCTCTTTCGGTTTTTATAGGATTTGTGAAATTATTCCAAGCTGTTTTTTTGCCTTCTAATACATCCTTTTTAGCTTGAGTATCAATTTCGTCTAATTCTTCGGTTGTGGCTAAACTATTTTCTAGTAACCATTTACGCATTTGAGATAGGCAGTCAAATTCTGTTTCCCAAGCGAGACGTTCAGCGGATTTGTAGCGTTCATGCGATCCTGAGGTTGAATGGCCTTGGGGTTGGGTTAATTCATTGACGTGAATTAGTACTGGTACGTGTTCTTCTCTTGCTATTTTGGAAGCTTGTTGGTAGGTTTCTACTAATCCGGGGTAATCCCAACCTTTTACATTTAGTATTTCAAAACCATTGTTTGCTTGGTCTCTTTGAAAACCTTTTAAGATTTCCGATATATTTTCTTTTGTAGTTTGATAACGTGCGTGTACTGAAATACCGTATTCATCATCCCATACGCTCATTACCATAGGAACTTGTAATACACCTGCTGCATTGATTGTTTCAAAGAATAATCCTTCTGAAGTTGAGGCATTTCCAATAGTTCCCCAAGCTACTTCATTTCCTTTTACTGAAAAATTAGTAGTGTCTATTCCTTCTACATTTCTAAATATTTTAGATGCTTGTGCTAAACCTAATAAGCGAGGCATTTGTCCTGCTGTAGGAGAGATGTCAGCACTTGAATTTTTTTGCTTGGTTAAGTCATTCCAATTTCCATTTTCATCTAATGAATGTGTTGAAAAATGACCTCCCATTTGACGACCAGCACTCATAGGGTCGAATGCTAAATCTGTATGTCCGTAAAGACCTGCAAAAAATTGCTCAATAGTTAAAGCACCTATGGCCATCATAAAAGTTTGGTCACGATAATAACCTGAACGAAAATCGCCATTTTGGAATGCTTTTGCTAAAGCAAGTTGAGGAACTTCTTTTCCATCGCCAAAAATCCCGAATTTTGCTTTTCCTGTTAAAACTTCTTTACGACCTAGTAAACTACATTCGCGACTGATGCGTGCAATTTTATAATCATTTAAAACTTCTGTTTTAAAATCTTCAAAAGTTAATTCTTTTTTTTCTTCTACTTGTGCCATTTTTTTAAATGTAAGTACGCAAATTTAATTAAAAAGCGGTTATGTTGTGCTTTATTTTGAAAAAATAAAATTTAATTATTCGTATTTTTAATTCAATATAATCTTTTTTAATTGTTTATTTCTTATGAAAATATTGTTATTAATTAGATATATTTAATATAAATAGGTTTTTTATTATTCTAAAACCATTTTCTATTGAAAATACCTAAAAGTATTTTGGGATTAAGAGTAAATTGGAAACGTATTTTTTCGGCATAATTTTTTTGTCCTATTTCCCATCCATTTTTTGAATAAATAGGGCAAAATATTTCAAAATAATCAGGGACTATATTAAAATGAATTCCAGTGTCATAAACCCAATTAGGATTGCCATATTTATTTTTGTAGAGACCTACATCTCCATATAGTTGAATCCATTTCCATAAAGAGGAGGTTATGTTAAGAGCTGTTAACCATTGATTAGCGTAAGGATTGTTGAATTTTGATTTAAATCCTCCTTCTGCTATAATAATTTGTTGGCTAAAGAAACCTGATTTTTCACTTCTTCCGTAAAAAGAGTAGTCAAAAAGGTAATCTTTTGGGCGATCTAAACCAAAATCGTAATAAGAAGAATTGGTGTTTTTATAAAGAAATAAACCTCCGTAAAAACGTAATCCAATTTGGTAATTATTTTCAAAAAGTTTTCTATAGCTAATTTCATTAATGTATTTACCAAATTCATTACTTATTTGTATTTGATTTGATATATGGTATCCTTTTGCGGTTTCATTATTTCCAAATGAATAACGAGCATTGAAGACGGAATATTTTAATGGCGATAGGGTGTCTTTGGATAAAGGACTAAATTCTTTGTTTACAAAAACTTGTCTAAAAGAAAGGGTTTTGTATTCGTTTTTTGTGATATCTAAATTTCGAAATCGAAAGATAAGAGCGGGTATAACCCTAAAATAGGAAGCATTTTGTATGTAATGGTAATAAGAACTAGATAGGGTAAAACGAGTTTGAAAATTAGTATTAGAAGGTTTGTTTAATGAATAACCTATAAATCCACTACCTGTTAAGGATTGGGTGTTAAACGAATAACTAGGATTTATTTCGTAGTTAAAAGGGCGGGCTATAAAGCTTTCATTGTTTAAAATCAAGGAAAGTAAAGCACCATCATATACATTATAATCAATGTTAGGGTAATAAAAAATTTGGTTGTGTTTAGAGTTTTCTAGATCCCTAAAAAAAGTAAAATGTATTGGGCGGTTAGGTTTTAAAAAAGAGGTTGTTTTGTAATTGTTTTTTTTGTTTAATTCTGGAAAATAACTATTCTCGTTGATAATGAATTGATCTAATTCTTTTGTATTAAAACTTAAAATAGTATCTTTTTCAAAATGAGGAACAATCCATTTTTGAAATATCTTTTCTTTGTTTTTATAACCGCTCAGTGTAAAAGGTATATTAGAATTGTGGCTTTTTTTAATTTCTAGTTGAATTTGATTATCCTGATTTTGAAT
>NZ_PCMX01000110.1 GCF_002530675.1 Flavobacterium columnare NBRC 100251 = ATCC 23463 | reverse complement strand
TAGCATTGGAAAAAGAATATGTAAGCTTCCCCAAAAACAGCTACGATTAAAAGTATAATTTTTTAATTTTAGCAATATGAAAAAAAGTAAATTTACTGAGACACAGATCATCAAAATTATCTCAGAACAAGACAAGGGCAAAACGGTCAATGAAATTTGCCGTGAATTTGGTATAAGTCAGCCCACTTTTTATCAATGGAAAAGTAAATATTCTGGCATTGAACCCAATCAGCTCAAACAATTAAAAGAGCTTGAAAAAGAATTGAGCCAGTATAAAAAAATTGTTGCCGAACTCACTTTGCAAAACACCGTTTTAAAAGATGTAATCGAAAAAAAGCTTTAATGCCTGCCGAAAAGCGCGAGCTTGTTATCTATCTTGGGAAGCGATTTAAAATGAGCTTTCGTCAGGCGTGTAAGCTGTTTTGTATAAGTACTTCTGTGTTTTATTATAAGTCCAAACGAAAAAATTGCGACCTTAAAATTTCTGAAGAGTTATTAAAATTAGCTGAATCTCATCGTACTTG
>NZ_PCMX01000011.1 GCF_002530675.1 Flavobacterium columnare NBRC 100251 = ATCC 23463 | reverse complement strand
CCATACTTCAGATCGTTATTTGAATAAACAACTCCTGTATATAGGAATAACATTGCAATGATTCCTTTATATATTTTTTTCATTTTAAAAATTATTATTTACAGTACAAATGTATGTAGAAGTTTTAACAAAAAAAACGAAATGAAAAAGTTCTACAAATTCAAAAAAAAATATCTATTGTTTTTTTGTTATAAATAAAAAATCATTCATACGTTCTTGTATTTTTTTTTTAAAGTTACTTTTTCGGACATTAATCAAGTTTTTTCTATCTTGCAATACAAAACTAAAATTATTCATTTGACCTATGACTCCATTTGCAATTCTTTCCTTAATCATTATCTACTTTGGGATTTTGTTTTTTATTTCCCATTTTATGAGTAAAAACGACAGTGGTAATGATGCCTTTTTTAAAGCGAATAAAAATTCTAAATGGTATTTGGTTGCATTTGGTATGATAGGAACTGCATTATCAGGTGTAACTTTCATTTCTGTACCTGGAGAAGTTGGCAACACCGAATTACAATTTAAATATTTTCAATTTGTAATAGGTAATGCTTTAGGATTTTTTATTGTAGCTACGGTATTATTGCCTCTATACTATAGAATGAATTTAACTTCTATTTATGGTTATATTGAACAACGTTTAGGTAAAATTAGTTATTTAACAGCAGCGTCTATCTTTTTAATCAGTCGTACCATTGGTTCTGCCTTTCGTCTTTATCTTGTAGTCATAGTTTTACAACGATATGTTTTCGATTATTATGAAATACCCTTTACGATTACCGTATTCCTATCTTTATTTTTAATTTTTGCGTACACTTATAAAGGAGGCCTTAAAACTATTATTATTACTGATACCTTACAAACCTTTTTCTTAGTATCCTCTGTTTTTCTTACGATCTATTTTATTTGTCAAAGTTTAGATTTATCTCCATTACAAGCTTTTGAAAAAGTAAAAAACAGTTCCTATTCCCAAATATTTTTCTTTGACGATTATTTAAAGGGTAATTATTTCTGGAAACAACTTTTAGGAGGAATTTTTGTAACTATTGCTATGGTAGGTCTTGACCAAGACTTGATGCAAAAAAATTTGAGTTGTCCAAACATAAAAGAAGCTCAAAAAAATATGTTTACATTTACAGGAATATTTGTAATCATTAACCTTTTTTTCTTAAGTGTAGGAGCATTACTATATATGTATGCAGAAAAAAATGGCATTGCTGTTCCTATGGTTGATAACGTAGTTCGAACAGACTTCTTGTTTCCTGAAATAGCTTTGAAATCATTAGGATTAGTTCCTGCAATTGTATTTTTATTAGGTCTTACAGCGGCCACCTTTGCTACTACTGATTCAGCACTTACTGCTTTAACCACATCATTTTGCATTGATTTTTTAGGAATGGAGAAAAAGCAATCAGAAAACAACGATAAAAATTTTAATAACGATACGAAACTAAAAAAAACACGACATACTGTTCATTTAGTTTTTTCTGGATTAATATTTTTAGTCATTGTTTTTTTTAATACTGTAAACGATGCTTCCGTTGTAAAAATGATTTTCAAAATTGCTTCATACACTTACGGTCCTTTATTAGGATTATACGGATTTGGTTTATTCATGAAAACCAAAACAGTTCGAGATAAATTAGTTCCTTTTATATGTCTAATTTCGCCCATTCTTTGTTATTTCTTATCAGCCCATTCTGCTGAATGGTTTGATGGCTACACCATAGCTGAAGAATTAATCATTTTTAATGGATTAATTACTTTCATTGGCTTATTATTTATCAGTAAGCCTACAACAAATAGCACACGTTTTTAGAAAAGATATATTTTAATTCACAGAGGCTGTCCTATTTTTTTGAACAGCCTTTGAGGGTTGCTAAAACACCAAATATCCATCGAAAATAATCTTCCTATATCCGATTCTCTGAAAGCTAATTTAACATTTAAAACTCTATCTATTCCTTTTTTTCAAATCCTTCCCACGATTAAGTTTAATAAAAACCTACTTACCCCAGATTATCCGTTAAATTTTATGGTGAAGATAAAAAGGTAAAAGAAGATAAAATATACGGTTTTTTTTCACTGGAGCTGTAATTTTACTACATTGAGAACAAAAAGTTGAGTCTTTTTTTAGATTCAAACTCATTTTTATCTGTAATAATTTTCTAATGCGCAATTTGGTCTTAAAACAATTTAAATAAAGCCCATTATTAACAGATCTTATCTAAACCGCAATCCCCTTCAATCATAACAAGAAAACCAACCAGATAAAACACAAATCAAACAAAAAAAATAATTAATTTATTTCTATAGCGAAATCTAAAAAAACAACGCAAATTACATATTTTTGTTAAAAAAAAGATAATGAAAAAAATTATCCAAAAATTCATTTGGAATACTCTTTTCATCCTGAATTCTGTTATTATTTTTTCTCAGGAAAAAGACAAATTCCAATACCATCGTTGTTCAACTGTTGAATATGAAGCGGAACTAAAGGCACAATATCCAAACCGCATGACTACGATGGAATTTGAAAAATTCCTTAGCCCTCATATTCAAAAATTTAAAGCGGATAAAAAAGCAGGAAATTATAGAAAATTAACATATACTATACCTGTAGTCATTCATATCATTCACAACGGTGATGCTATTGGCACAGGAGAAAACATTACAGATGCTCAGGCCATATCGCAAATTACAGTAATGAATCAAGACTATAGACGTCTAGCAGCAACACCTGGAGGAAGAAACTCTACAGGTTTAGCCGTTGATACCGAAATAAATTTTGTACTAGCCAAACAAGATCCTAATGGCAACCCAACAACAGGAATCGTTAGACATAACATAACCCCTTATTCGAACAATATTGAAAACAATGACCAAGGAGCTGACTGGGAAACAAGAGCTGACACAGAAATGATGAAAACCAATACCATTTGGGATCCTACTCGTTATCTAAACATCTGGACTATCAGACCTGGAGGATTACCACTTAATCAAGGAGGTCAGAGCGGTTTATTGGGATATGCACAATTCCCCAGTAATTCTGGACTTAGTGGAATGCAAACGAATGGAGGTTTAGCTTCAACAGACGGTGTAGTTGCTAGTTTTGACGCTTTTGGAACAAACGCGTTAAATGATGGCTCTTTTACCCTCAATCCAACTTATAATTTAGGAAGAACCATGACTCACGAAATAGGCCATTGGCTAGGTTTAAGACATATATGGGGTGACGATGGCTGCTCTTCAGTAGATCTGACAAATAATTACACCAATGAGGATTTTTGCGCGGACACACCTGCGGCTGCGGCTGCCAACTATTCTTGTACGGCTAACACTGATTCTTGTACAAATATCCCAGGTGTAGACATGATACAGAACTACATGGATTACACTCCAGATTCATGTATGGATACATTTACTAATGATCAAAAAAACAGAATTCAAACTGTAATGCAAGTAGCGGATCGAAGAGGCGTACTAAACAACTCTTTGGTTAGTAATATAACAAAAGCAGGAATATACTTTACACAAGAAAAATTTACCTCAATAGTAAATAAAGTAGCTAATTGTGGCTATACCGATGTAAACTATAAAGTTTCTATTTTAAAAGCTCCGACTGCCAATACGATCGTTACTTTTAGACCTATAACTCAAGGCAGTAACGCAGTGTTAGGAAAAGACTTTGACATTATAACTCCAACTGTTACATTTAACGCAGGAAGTAGTCTTCCTCAACAAATGGTTGTCCGTTTTTATAATGGTGGAGTAATAGATAATGACAAAATAATTAAAATAGGAATGACTGTAAACAACAATGGAGGAGATGCTCTTATCATAGATAGCTACGCTGGAAGCGACTCCCCTTCTATTTTAACGTGTACATTAAAAAACACACAAAATGCGCCAAGCGATAGTATGACTAATATTGCTTTCTTAGAAAATAATGACGGTAGTACATTACCTATAATTATAAACACGGATCTAGATCGTGATAATCGTAAATGGGAGATTTTTAATTCGAGTACAACGAGTCGATCAATCGGTTTTTCGGAAAGATGGTTAGGCTCTAGATCTTGGACTCAAATAAACTATACGGATATTCCTTTAACTCCTGATAACTTAATCACTTTTAACACTCCTATTGTTTTACCAAATAATGGAATTTTAAAATACAAAGTTGCTTCAATTGATAATACGGATTTTGAAGAAAATTATTCTGTCTACATAACGACATCAAAAGACCCCAATACTATAATTAACCAACAACCTATTATTACAGAAAGTTTAACCAAAGGAAAAACGATCTTCAATAAAAACATTGACTTGAGTGCGTATGCAGGTCAAACTGTTTATTTGAGTATACGTCATTATAACTGTACTAATAAAAACATATTAATGATGGATGACTTTGAAATAAATTCTTCTTCTCCTGTTGATGCCAATTTTGTCCAACAAGTAGTTAACTCAAACACAAAATATCAAGCTACAATAAACCGAGCAGGAAATACATACGCAGTTGATACTTTAACGAACAAACTAATGCTTTTAATGTCTAATAATTCTAGTTTTAATTATGGTTGTACAAATGTATTTATAAATAGAGATCAAACTACTGCTGGATCTACTGCTGTTAATTACGGTTCTAATGTAGATAATAATAAAAAAGTAATGGCAAAATCTTTCACCATTTCACCAACTACAAATAATCCTGCTGGAACTGAAACTATCAAATTCTATTTTACAGAGGCAGAAATTTCCGCGTGGGAAACTATTACAGGCAATAGTAGAAATACTTTAAAAATCATTAAAGAAGGACTCAATACCCCTATTAGTACAACATTAGGAAGTTTTGGCAACAATACCACTTTAAGCGGTAATGTTCCTAATGGACTTAACGGAGTGTATTACTTCGGAACAAATGAAACTTTAAATACAAAACAAGAAGAATTTGAAAGTTTCACAATGTATCCAAACCCAACAAAAGATGCGTTTACTATTCAACTTACATCTTCTGAACCAAAAATAGATGTTAAAATAAATGATCTCTACGGAAGGGACATCTATACCCTTAAATTCAACAATGAAGGTGTTTTTAATGAAACTATTGAATTGGCTTCTCTTCAAAGCGGAGTTTACCTAGTTAACATTACAGATGGCAACAAAAAATCTGTTAGACGAATCATAAAAAACTAATTTGAAATAAATTCATCTATTAAATCTAAAATTTAAAAAAGAAGAACCCTATTTTCGATCACAAGGAGAAGTCTAACAACATTAATAGTACGACTTCTCCTTGTGTCGAAATTAATAAAATTTAAATATTTTCTTTTTGGGTTCTTTTTTAATATTGCTTCGTTCCTAAAAGCACCAATGTACAAGCTTCTTCTATGATGATATTATTTTTTTTTAACAAATCATAAAACTCTGGATTTTCTGTACCTGGATTAAAAATAACTCGCTTAGGTGTTAATTCTATTACGTATTTGTAATATTCTTTTTGACGTTGCGGATTCAAATATAAAGTAACCGTATGAATATCGTCTAAAACAGGAAATCCTTTCTGAATTTCTATTCCAAAAACGCTTTCGTTTTTTAGACCTATAGCTATTACTTCATGTTGATTTTGTAATAATCTACTCATGGCTACAAACGAATATCTTTCTGGGTTACTAGAAGCCCCTAAAACTAAAGTTTTCATTTTTACTATTTTTAAAAGAATAAATTTACTATTTTTAAACTTAGTAAACCAGAACTTAACATTTTCTTTACTTTTAAAAAAGTTTAGAATTTTAATTTTACAAAAAAACTATGGATCTATTTTTCTACATTTTTGCCGCCTTATTTTCTGTACTTAATCCTATTGGTGCTATTCCTGTTTTTGTTGGACTCACGAATGGGTATACACGTCAGGAACTAACCAAAACATCTAAATGGACCGCAATTAACGTATTCATAATTATGATTGTATCATATTTTTTAGGCGAATATGTCTTGCGCTTTTTTGGTATTAGTTTAGAAGCCTTACGAATTGCAGGAGGTATGATTATAGCCAATTCTGGTTTTGGTTTATTATCTGGAAAGGTTAAAAAGCGTAAAGGGATAAACAAAAAGGTAGAAGATGAGGCACAACAAAAACACGCCATTGCTCTTACTCCATTAGCTATGCCTTTGTTAGCAGGCCCAGGCTCGATATCCTTATTAATTGCTTTTTATCAAGAACACAATAACTGGATGGCTATGAGTCTCGCTATGAGTGCTATTTTAGCAGTAGCTGTTTCTATTTTCTTAGTCTTAAACAGCGCTCATTATCTAGTTCGTTTTCTTGGAGAAGCAGGCATTGTAGCTATCTCAAGAATTGTTGGTTTTTTTGTAATTGCAATAGGTGTACAGTATATAGTAAATGCTATTTTAAAAATCATAGAAAACAGTCATCTTATCAAGTAATGAATGGCATTACATTTAAAAGCAAATTTCACAAGATTTGAATGAATTGATGAGTTGAGTCGATCCGTCTTTTTTTCATTCGCTTTTCTTTGCATTCAAGTGTGCGCAATCAAATCTTTAGATAAAATAACAACAGTCTAATAATCGGTTTATTTTTTCTTTACAATACTATTTAATCTGGTTTTTGATTCAAAAAAGGCATATAAAAAATCCCAAACTTTTTACTTGGGATTTTTTACTGTTTCATTTTACTGTTTAGGTAAAAAGATCTCAGCCATCATACAACGAGCGCTGCCTCCTCCGTAGGTTTCTATAGTTTCTAAATTTGAATATAGAATAGTCGTATGTTTTTCAATTTGTTCAATTTGTCCTTTATTTAGTGAATTATAAGCTGATTCGCTCATGACTAAATACGTTTTATCATCATTCCCTTTTACTTGTAACATATTACCAGCAAAGGCGTTTACTTGACTTTCGGAAATATAGATAATTTCCTTACCATCCTTTTTTAGATTTTCTACTAGATTTTTCTTTTCCGTTTTATCATCTATACATTCTGAGCAAAGAACTGCAAAAGTTTCTCCTATAGCCATCATTACGTTTGTATGATAAATCAATTCTCTTTTTTTATTAACTGTTTGAAAGGCATTAAACAAGACAGGAGTAAACTCAAAATCCTCACAAAATTCAATAAATAATTCTTCATCGGCACGAGGAGATAAAGCACAGTATGCTTTTTGATGTACACGATCTAAAATCATACTCCCTGTTCCTTCTAAAAAAACACCTTCTTCTTCTGCAAGTGTGTAATCCATTATTTCCTGAATAACAAAACCTTCTTCTTCCAATATATCTAAAATATCTTCTCTTCGTTCTAAACGACGATTTTCAGCAAACATGGGATATAATATTACATCCCCATTTTCGTGAAATGAAATCCAATTATTAGGAAAAACCGCATCAGGTGTATCCGTATCTGTTGTATCTTCCACCACAACTACATGAACTCCTACTTGACGAAGTTTGCCAACTAAAGCATCAAACTCCTGTTGAGCCTTAGTTGTAATAGTTGCTGGCAAGATTGCATCTGTTTGTTTTTGATAATAATTATTTACTGCTGTTTGTTCATTCATTCTAAATGAAACAGGTCGCACCATTAATAGAGAATTTGTTATTTGTTGCATATTTTATTTAGTAAAAAAAATCCCTCAAACACTACTGAAACTTATTGCATTTTATAGTGATTGAGAGAATTCTATATTTATAAAATTAATTATCTATTTTTTACCACATTTACAATAGAATCTACTATATCTAGAGCTATTTCTGCCATCGCGTTTATTTTCTCATCTAAACAAGGATTTACTTCCACTACTTCTACACAAATTGTTTTAGGATTAGAGGTTAAGTGTACTAATAAATCTTTTGCTTCTTGCGGGGTAATTCCGTGAGGCACTGGAGTTCCTGTACCATGTGAAGTCAAGAGAGGATCCATAGAATCAACATCAAACGAAATATAGATTATATCACATTGATGCAATTGTGTATTAATATTATTTACCAAGGTCCATATCCCCAAATTACGAACATCTTGTACTGTATACCATTTTAGACCTAACTTTTCGATAACAGCTTCTTCTTGGGGTTCCGTATCACGTACAGCTATATAAACTAAATCTTCTGGATTAATTTTTTTTGTTACTCCTCCAACATTTTTTAGTCTATTCCAATAATCAATTGTTTTTTCATCTACTTTATTTATTTGACATTCTAAGTTATCAACATCCATTACAGAGGCTAAAGGCATTCCGTGCATATTCCCTGAAGGCGTGGTATAAGGCGTATGAATATCTGCATGAGCATCAATCCAAATTACTCCAATTCTTTTATCTGGGTAAGCAGACTTAATACCCGCTATAGTTCCACCCGCAGAACCATGATCTGCCGCTAAAATAATAGGGAATTGTTTTTTTTGTAATAGAGAAGAAACTTTTGTATTTAGTTCCTCATAAACAGAAAGTAGACCGTCTATACGCTTTGCAAAAGGAAACTTCGTTGGCTTATCCAAATAAGAATTTACATCCTTAATTGTTTCGAGAGTATTTTCGCCAAAAATATAACGCTCTTTTTTCCTAGCTGTTGTGATAATGGCTTCTGGTCCTAAAGAAGCTCCGCGTGTACCTGCTGCAATTTCTGATTTGTTTATTAGAAAAGTAATTGACTTACTCATAATTTTTTAGATTGGATGGTGATTGTTATATGATTTTACAACAACCAATTCATCTGTTTCGGTGGCAAATATAAAAAAAGCCTCTTGAGAGAAGAAGCTTTTTTATATTTTATTTAGATTTGGATTATCTTTTATCTATAGACACGAATGGTCGTAATGGATACCCCGTATATACTTGACGCGGACGTCCGATAGGTTCTTTATTTAAACGCATTTCTTTCCATTGTGCAATCCATCCTGGAAGACGACCAATAGCAAATAATACGGTAAACATATCGGTTGGAACTCCTAACGCTCTATAAATTATTCCTGAGTAGAAATCTACATTTGGATACAATTTTCTATCTACGAAATAAGGATCTACTAAAGCCGCTTCTTCTAATTGTTTAGCAATATTTAAAATTGGATCGTTTACTCCTAATTCTGCTAATACTTCATCCGCTGCTTTTTTAATGATTTTTGCGCGAGGGTCAAAATTTTTATACACCCTATGTCCAAAGCCCATTAAACGGAAAGGATCTTCCTTATCCTTAGCTCTTTCCAATGCTTTTTGAGCATCTCCTCCGTCTTTTTGAATCTGTTCTAACATTTCAAGTACAGCTTGGTTTGCCCCTCCGTGTAAAGGCCCCCATAGTGCAGAAACTCCTGCTGAAATGGAAGCAAATAAACCTGCATGTGAAGATCCTACAATTCTAACTGTAGAAGTTGAGCAGTTTTGTTCATGATCAGCGTGTAACGTAAACAGTTTATCTAAAGCATCTATAACTGTTTTGTTAGTGGTATAAGGTCCTGTAGGCAATTCAAACATTAATCGCATGAAATTTTCCACATATCCTTTTGTGTTATCATAGTAGTTTAATGGGAATCCCATCATTTTACGATACGTCCATGTAGCAATTACTAGGAATTTCCCCATAGTTTTACAAATTGCCTCATACATTTCGGTTTCATTTTCCACATTTACTACTTTAGGATTAAAAGCGGTTAAAGCAGAAGTTAACGATGATAATACTCCCATTGGGTGAGCTGTTTTAGGAAACCCGTCAATGATATTTTTCATTTCTTCGTTTACTAAAGTATATTTACGAATATCATTTTCAAATTTTTCTAATTGAGCTTTTGTTGGTAATTCTCCGAAAATAATTAGATAAGATACTTCTAAGAACGTGGCTTTTTCAGCTAAATCCTCAATAGCATATCCTCTATATCTTAAGATTCCTTCTTCACCATCTAAGAAAGTAATTTCACTGGTACAAGAACCGGAGTTCTTATACCCAGGATCTATAGTAATCGCTCCTGTTAGGGCGCGTAATTTTTCAATATCGATAGCCACTTCATTTTCAGAACCCACCATTACAGGGAACTCGTATTTATTGCCATCAAATTCTAATATCGCAGTTTTTGACATAATTAAGTTTATGGTATTTATCTTTTTAAATTGTTTTAACAAAAATAGGGATTTGATATTAAATTCAAAAACTTACCCAATGCTTTTCTCCAAATTTAATAAATGTTTTCCAATAAGCTTCTAATTTTAGAAAAGAAAAACAGTAGGTTATGTATAAAATTTTCTAGAAAGAAAAAAGGCATTATATTCTACGTATTACTCCCTTTCAATCATTCAACCTTATTTTATTAGAAGCCCCTAATTAATCAAAGCAGCTGTCTTTAAGTAGAATGTAATAGAGTTTTTTATATTATTTAAACTTTTATTCGATCTTTTTAATGTACCTAATGATCTTGCAAATGATTTTTATAAAAAATCAAGGTCTTCATTTATTGTCATTTGATTTTTTTGGCATGCTTAAAATCACAATTTATTTCAGTATACTCAAAATACAAATGGATTTTTATAGAATTTTCTTATTTTTGAAAAAAAACAATGAAAAAAACTATATCTCTCACAATTTTTCTTTTTTTCAATAAATTTTATTCACAACATACAGAACCTTTTACATACGGATTAAAAATAGGTGCGGTGCATTCATCCGTTAGTAATCTTCCCGAAATGATTGTTGGAAGAGACAATTCTTTAACTCATTTTAGCCTAGATTCTAAAGGAAGTTACGGAGTAGAAGGCGGTTTTTTTGTAAATGCTAAACTACCCAATACAAGAGTAGCCTTACAAGGTGAAATCCTTTACAGAAACACAGGAGACAAATTAACATTCAACAATGCTTTAGGTAAAAACTATACTTTAAGTTTTGATTATTCTTTTATAACCATTGGAGCTATTTATAAAATATATCCTTA
>NZ_PCMX01000109.1 GCF_002530675.1 Flavobacterium columnare NBRC 100251 = ATCC 23463 | reverse complement strand
ATATTAACTATTACAAATAATGGGGTTTAACTTTTAATTAAAGTTGATCCCTTTTTTTAGTTTTTAAATTAATGATGACTCCATTTTGAGCATCATATCGTGCGGGTGGATTTTCTATGATCTCAATTTTTTTTTATTCATCCCCTTTCATGTTTTCTAAAAACGATTTGAGTTCTTCTCCTGACAGATTAATAGTTTTATCATTTACCGTAAGTTTAACACTTTTTCCTTTTACTGTCAAGTTATTACCTTTGGCAATAATTCCTTGAGATTTTTTTAAAATATCCCATACAGTACTGGCTTCATTGGTTGGAGTTGTTATAAACTGTACTCTATCTATTTTTCGCTCAATAGTTTTTTGTGTATTAAGAATTTGAATTTCTTGAATCCTTTTTCTTGAATCTTTTTTAACTTCTTTACTGACTAATTTCCAATTTAGAAATAGAAATAATAAAACAACTGAATGACGTATATTTTTTTATTCAAAATTGCGCAAACACTAGGTTATCGTAGGTTAAGAGTTGGTTAATCAAAAGTTAATGATAGGTATTTTATAAAAAAGGGTGTCTTAATTTGTAACATTTTTCTAATGGCAATTTGGATTTAATTGTTGAAAAAACAAACTACACATTAAAATATTACTTTTCGGACACCCAGTTGTTAGTCATTATTAAACAGTACCCCAATAAATGATAAAAAAATCGTTATTCTTTTTTAGAGTCGTTGGATGTGTTCATAAGTTCCATTAATTTCATACCTAATAGACCGCTAATACCTCCATCCGTTCCATTTGAACCTGAAATTAGTACTTCAGGAATTACTTTAATATTTCCTTTACCAATTTCTTCTGTAATTTTATATTTAGTAAAATTATCGCCACCCATTGCGGAAACTTGTAATTGATATGATTCTGCCGTTGATTTACCAATTGCCATAATTTTTTCAGCTTCGGCTAGACCTGTTTTTGATATTTTTTCAGCTTCTGCACTTGCATTTAATTTAGTTGCTTCTGCTTGAGCAGCAGCCTTTGCCTTAGTAGCCTCAGCCTCAGCAATAGCTCTCATTTTAGTAGCCTCAGCTTCTGCATTAACATTTAATTTTAAACTAGCGGCATCTCCTTCTGCTTTTTTAACAGTAGCATCCGCTGTACGCTGTGCTATTTCTACGCTTTGAGCTGCTCGAACAATTTCTTTTTGCATATCTGCAATGGCTGTTTCTTTTTCAACTCCTTGACGTTGTTCTTGTGCCATTTTTTGCGTTTGATATGTTTTTTGTTCTTCTTCTGCTATTTTTCTATCCGTTAATGTTTTCATTAATGATTCAGGAGGTATAATATCTCCAATTAAGGTATCAACTGCGTTTACATTGTATTCATCTAAAACGGTTTTAATGTGTACTTTTGCTGATTCCTGACGCTCTTTACGTGTACTTAAGAATGATATTACATCACTATCTTGTGCTGAATTACGAAAATAGTTTCCTATTGTTGGTTCTAACACTTGAGAAACTAAATTAGTCATACTACCAAAGCGGGCAATAACTTTAGGTGCTTCATTTGCAGGAACGTGAATAATTTGAGATACATCTAAATTAAACGGGAATCCATCCTTTGAACGAACCGTAATAGTTGATAAATTTTTGTCTAAATCGTGTGATTCACTACGTGCATTTGCCCAATTTAAAACCAAATTCGTTGTAGGAACTAATTCTAATTTAGTGGTATATTTATTCAATGCGTACTTACCAGGCCCTAGGGGCTCCATCCATACACCTCGTTGCCCTTTAGAAACAATATTACCGTGTTTAAAAGTTTCTCCTGTTACATCTTGTCCGTCTTCTCCTATATAAGAAATCACTACTCCTACATGCCCAATTGGAACATCAGTCATAGGATTTTGTTCTATTTGTATTGCCCAAGGGTTTATATAATAAGAACCTGCTAACATTACTTGCGGTTGCAAACCACGATTTCCCCCTTGATCTAAAAAACGATCAAAATTTTGAAAATTATTATGTCCATCAGCAAATTTTCCAGCAATTTGACCATGAGGTATAGGCTCTCCATCAAGTGCTGTTACAATCCCAACCATGTTTTCAAAAATCTTAATTTGGTCTACGATAACAATCTCAAATAAATAGGTATTAATCCGATACGATCCACTCGTAATAAAGGCTGTTTGACGGCCTTTTTGTCCTCCTCTATCCAAAAAGCCCGTAGCATCTTGGTAATTATCACATTCTACTCTGCGTGCTAAAATTCTACCTGTAGGAATTTCTTTTCCATCTTTGCTTAATATTAAACCTATTTTACCTTCTGGAATAATCGTAAATGCGGTCATATCTACTGAATATTGCCAGATCCACATCCCCCAATACAATCCTGGAGCCAATGTTTGTGCCTGAAAACCAGCTTCTCCCTTTGTTGCTATAATTCTACCATCTGGCAACGATTTATCTGTCCCAAACAATACAAATTTTTTGGTTACTAAACCTATTTTGTCCTCAGGTACGATGACCATTCCAAAAAAAACTCTTAAAACAAATTTGTAAAATACAACAGTTAATACCAATGGTAATAACCACCATAATGAAATAATTGATGTCATAATAAAACAATTAATTAGTTTGAATAAAATATTTCTAATAAAATTTAACCAAATAAAATAGGAGTTTATTTTTCAATTTATTACAAATAGGAATTCTTACTGCAGTAAAATTTAGAATTCTATTTTTAATTTAGTAACACCTTAGTGCCATTCTTACATTGATTAAATTTAAATACCTTAGTTATACGTTTGTTGAAAAAAAAAGTTACACAAAATTGCAAAAACATTTTATATAAAAACAAATATCGAAATGACTCTCTAAAAAGTAGTCATTTAAGATCTAGTTTGTCTCTTCTACAACAAAAGAAGTCCACATTATCTGTGATATATGATTCCCTTCGCCCGTTCACTTCATTCGAGCTTACTCTTAATAAAACGAAAAGGTTCCTTTTAGAGTTTCTAATTTATATTACATAAAATAAATTAACATTTTTTTACCAAACATTTGTATATACAAATGTTTATTTTTTTTACATTTGCTGTATCAAAATTTCTATAGAAATGAAAATAGAAGAAGAAATTAAAAGTACAGTTACCTTATCGCTAGCAAAAAGGGTACTTCTAAATCTTACGTTCACACGAAATGTTGTTGGAGATAAATTTTTAGAAATATTAAAACCTCATGACTTATCAAGTGAACAATATAATGTATTAAGAATTTTAAGAGGACAAAAAGGCAAACCTGCTAATATGGCATGTATACAAGAACGTATGTTGGCCAAAACTAGTAACACTACCCGATTGGTTGACAAATTATTAATAAAAGAACTAGTCGTTCGAAAAGTTTGTCCTGAGAACAAAAGAAAAATGGAAATTACAATTACAGAAAGAGGACTAGAAGTATTAGAGGCCTTGGATCCTTTAGTATTAGCACACGAAAATGAGTTTGCTGATAAGTTAACACCTGCTGAATTAGAAATTTTCAATGAATTATTAGAAAAATATAGAAGTTAAATAATGAGTAAATTTATTGAATACCAAAATTGGCGATATGCCACCAAAAAATTCGATTCTTCTAAAAAAGTTAGTGAATCGGATTTAAATATACTAAAAGAAGCTATTCGATTAAGTACTTCTTCTTATGGGCTTCAGCCCTATAAAGTACTAATTGTTGATAATCCAGAGATTCGTGAACGATTAAAACCTGCTTCTTGGAATCAGTCCCAAATAACAGATGCTTCTCATCTATTTGTTTTTGCAAACTATAGTCATTTAGATGAAACTGTTATTGATGATTTTATAAAAAGAGTGAGTTTCGTTAGAGAAGTACCACAAGAACATTTAGCTGGTTATAGTGCATTTATGAAAAGTAAAATTTTAGAACTAAGCACTACAGAACAAAGTATCTGGACTTCTAAGCAAACTTATTTAGCGCTTGGTAATTTGTTAAATGCCGCTGCTGAACTAAAAATAGATGTAACTCCTATGGAAGGTTTTGAAGCCGAAAAGTATAATGAAATACTCAATCTAAATTCTCAAAATTTAAATGCCTCTTTAGTAGCTACTATAGGTTATAGACATGAGGAAGATCTTACTCAACACGATAAAAAAGTAAGAAAATCAAACGAAAAATTATTTATTAATATCTAACACTACATAAAAAATGAATATTTTAAAATCTTTTGCTTTAGCAATACTAGTAACTTTAGGGGGTTTAACTACCACTGCTCAAACTTCAAAAAAAGTAGACGCATCAAAAAGTAAAGTTTTATGGTTGGCAAAAAAATTTGGTGGCCAACACGATGGAGATATAAAACTAAAAGAAGGACAATTAATTTTTAATGGAAAAGAATTAAAAGGCGGAAATTTTACAGTAGATATGACTACTATTAATACTTTGGATTTACAAGGTGAATGGAAAAACAAATTAGATGTACATCTTAAAGATGGTGACTTCTTTGCTGTAGATAAATTTCCTACCTCAACTTTAGTATTCAAAAAAATTGGTAAGAAATCAACAAATACGTATAGTATAGAAGCTGATTTAACTATAAAAGGAATTACAAATCCTATAAAATTTGATCTAGTAACTAATAAAAATGTTGCAAGTGCTACTCTAATGGTAGACCGAACTAAATACGATGTAAAGTATGCTTCTAAAAACTTTGGTGCTTTAGCAGACAAAGCTATTGATGATGAATTTGAATTAAAAGTTCAATTAAAATACTAAATAAATTTTAAAATCCTAATAAAAGAGGCTGTCTGAAAAAAACTCAACATATAGTCTGTCATTTAACTAAAGGAAGAAATCATATTATCAACACTATGTAATTCCCCCTCCTTTAGTCAAAATAACAAGATTTTGAACTTTTCAGACAGCCTTTTAAATTATTCTAAATCTTCTACATAAAAACTAGATAAGAAAGCAATTGATTTTTCTATATCATAATGTAAAATTCGATCTTCTTTTACAAGAGGAACTTCTTCTCTATATAACTTTAAGAAACTTTCTAAAAACGTACTAGATTGTAATGGTCGTCTAAATTCAATAGCTTGTGAAGCATTCATTAATTCAATAGCTAAAATACGTTCTAGATTTTCCATTATTTTCAAACACTTAGTTGCGGCATTAGCTCCCATAGAAACATGGTCTTCTTGCCCATTACTAGAAACAATACTATCTGTACTGGCTGGTGTTGTTAGTTGCTTGTTTTGACTTACGATACTGGCAGCGGTATACTGTGGAATCATAAATCCGGAATTTAATCCTGGATCACTTATTAAAAATGCTGGTAAATCACGTAAGCCTGAAATTAATTGATAGGTTCTTCTTTCTGAAATATTCCCTAATTCAGCTAATGCCATCCCTAGAAAATCTAAGGTTAACGCCAGAGGTTGCCCATGAAAATTTCCTCCTGAGATAATTAAATCTTCTTCTACAAAAATATTCGGGTTATCGGTAACTGAATTGATTTCTGTTTTGAAAACTTTTTTTACATAATCAATTGTATCCTTTGACGCTCCGTGTACCTGTGGAATACAACGGAAAGAATAAGGATCTTGTACATGTTTTTTGGATTGTTTAATAATTTGGCTTCCATCTAGCAACTCTTGAAAACGTTGTGCGGTTACAATTTGTCCTTTATGCGGACGAACCATGTGAATTAAATCATTAAATGGCTCAATTCTACCATCAAAACCTTCTAATGAAATAGCCCCTATTACGTCAGCTAAATAACTATATTTCACCGCTTTTAATAAGATATAACTTCCATAAGCGCTCATGAATTGTGTACCATTTAATAATGCTAATCCTTCTTTAGATTGTAAAGTAATAGGTTGCCAATTCATTTTTTCAAGTACTTTCATAGCTGGTTGACGAAATCCATCTAGATATACTTCTCCTTCTCCTATTAATGGTAGACATAAATGCGCCAATGGTGCTAAATCACCAGAGGCTCCTAATGATCCTTGTGTATACACTACAGGAAAAACATCGTTATTATAAAAATCTATCAAACGCTCCACTGTTGCTAATTGCACACCTGAATGTCCATAACTTAAAGATTTTACTTTCAACAACAACATGATTTTTACAATCTCTTGTGGCACTTCATCTCCTGTTCCACAGGCGTGTGATTTCATTAAATTTTCTTGAAGTTTTGATAAATTTTCATTTGAAATTTTCACATCACATAACGAGCCGAAACCTGTGTTTATACCATAAATGGGGTCTTTGTGTTCCTCCATTTTTTTATCTAAATATTCACGACATTTTACAATGTTTAAGCGTGCTTCTTCTGATAATGCTAATTTTTGATTTTGTGAAATAATTTCTTGTAACGTTTCTAATGAAAATATATCAGAAGAAATATAATGAGTAGTATCCATCTTTATTCTAAAATTTGTTGCCCAAAATTCCATAAAAAAGATCAGAAATCAAAAAGAAGTTTAGCATTTCAAATAAAAAATTATGTACTAACTGAAGTTTAAGTATAAATACAAAGTGTTTTGCTTTATTTATTTTTTAATTATTTCATAATACTATTATTTACGAAGTTTTTTCAATAAATAGACCGTTCTTCTTAGTCTTTTACTTTTATTCAAACAATATGGTATAAAGAAAAAATGGTGTTCAAAATGAAAAGTCTAATAAAATAAAACAATTTTCACTTGATTTCAAAGAATAATAACACGAAACTTCTATTTAAAAATATTAATTTTGCAATCAATTTTTTACAAACTACTTTAAAATGAAAAACACAGCATTAACTCATATTCACGAGAATTTAGGAGCTAAGATGGTTCCTTTTGCAGGATTTAATATGCCTGTACAATACGAAGGAGTAAATATAGAACACGAAACGGTTCGTAACGGTGTAGGTGTTTTTGACGTTTCTCACATGGGTGAGTTTATGCTCAAAGGCGAAAATGCTTTGGCATTAATCCAAAAAGTAACTTCTAATGATGCTTCAAAATTAGTTAATGGTAAAGCGCAATATTCTTGTTTACCGAACAACGAAGGAGGTATTGTAGATGATTTGATTGTATATAAAATTGCAGATGACCATTATATGTTAGTAGTAAATGCTTCTAATATTGAAAAAGATTGGAACTGGATTTCATCTCATAATGATTTAGGTGTTACAATGGAAAATCATTCAGATGCTTACTCTTTATTAGCTATTCAAGGCCCTAAAGCAGCTGAAGCTATGCAATGCCTAACTTCAATTGATTTAATAAATATGGGTTACTACACTTTTCAAATAGGTGAATTTGCTGGTGTACATAATGTAATTGTATCTGCTACGGGTTATACAGGTTCTGGAGGATTTGAAATTTATTTTAAAAACGAAGATGCTGAAACTATTTGGAATAAAGTTTTTGAAGCAGGAGCTCCTTTTGGAATTAAACCTATTGGATTAGCTGCACGCGATACGTTACGTTTAGAAATGGGCTTTTGTTTATACGGAAATGATATTAATGATACGACATCTCCTCTTGAAGCGGGTTTAGGATGGATTACAAAATTTGATAAAGATTTTACAAATTCTTTAAACTTGAAAAAACAAAAAGAAGAAGGGGTTACTCGTAAATTAGTTGGTTTTGAATTATTAGAAAGAGGTATTCCTCGTCATGATTACGAAATTGTAGATGCTAATGGAAATATTATAGGTATTGTAACATCGGGTACACAATCTCCTTCATTAAACAAAGGAATTGGTATGGGGTATGTACCAACAGCTTTATCTGCTCCTGACTCTGAAATTTTTATCAGAATTAGAAATAAAGATATTGCAGCAAAAGTGGTTAAATTACCTTTTTATAAAAAATAATTCCCTCTTTTACCTTCTAAGTTCAAAATATAATAATTACGCTTATATTTTGAACTTAGAAAAAATTATGTTTTTTTAGCTCAAAATAACGATTCGGATAATCTGTAATCAACCCATCTACTCCGTATGACATTATTGTTTGCATATCTTCTTTTTTATTGACGGTCCAAGGAATTACTTTTATATTCTTTGCATGCAAATAATCTACTTTTTGTTTATCTAATAAAATAAAATCTGGGCTATAAACAGTTGGCTTAAAACCCAATCGCTTTAGATTGTCATTAATAGATAATTTATTTTCAACTAAAAGAACGGTTTTAAATGAAGTGTATTTTTGATGTAAATACTGTAACGTTCTAACGTCAAAAGATTGAATATAAGTCCTATCTATAATATTTTTATTTTCTAAAACGTTAACCAATAAATCTACAAATTCATTGGGTAGCGGATGGTATATTTCATCTCCTTTGGGATCTGATTTAGTTTCTATATTGTAAAAGATTTTTTTATTAGGATATTTTGTCTGAATGTATTTTTCGACAAAATCAATTACCTCTATTAATAAAGGTTTATTGATTTTTATCTTTTCTTGTTCTAAAAATCGGGGATGTATTTTACTACCACAATCACATTTTTTTATTTCATCATAATTCATCTGATATAAATTAAATGATTGTTCTGTGGCTTCGCTAATGGTTTGGTTTTCTTTATCTAAACAAATTTCATGTGATAAGAAGGGTTCATGTGATAATAAAACTTGTTTATCTTTGCTAATAACAACATCCATTTCAAGAGTAGTAACTCCTAGATCAATGGCTTTTTTCATTGCTTCTATTGAATTTTCAGGAAGCAAACCACGACATCCGCGATGCCCCTGAATATCAAATTTTTGGGCTTGACTCATAAAAGGTAAAAATAATAATAGTCTTAGTATTTGTTTCATAGTTTCTTAATAGTTTCAATTAAAAAATCAATGTCATCTAAGGTATTGTATTTAGATAATGAAATTCGAATATTGGGTTTAGCTAAATATTCACTAGGAATAAATGCTTCTAAAACATGCGAAGGTTTAGAGCTTCCTGATTGACAAGCACTTCCTCTTGAAATAGCTACTCCGTTCATATCCATTAAAAAAACAATCATCCCTGATTTAGCTTCTTCTAATGGTAAAATAATATTTACAATATTATGTTGAGTCGTTTCTGGGTTTCCAACAAAAATACTTTCTGGAAAATGTTTTTTAAATGCTTCTACTAAATATTTTTTTAACCCTTGAAGGTATTCTTTGTTCGTTTCTAAATGAGCTAATGAAATAGCTAAGGCTTTAGCCATTCCTACTATATTATGAATACTTTCGGTACCTGCTCTAAGTCCTTTTTCTTGTTCTCCTCCATACAATATGGGTTGCAAAACAATATTTTTTTTGATGAATGCAAAACCAACCCCTTTAGGTCCGTGAAATTTATGAGCACTGGCTACCAAAAAATCTATTGAAATCTTTGATAAATCAACAACTGATTTTCCTATTCCTTGAACTGCATCTGTATGAAAATAAGCATTGTTTTTTTCTGATAGATGGGCTACCTTCTGAAGATCTAAAACGGTTCCTATTTCATTATTAACATACATTAATGAAACCAAGGTTTTAACATCTGAATTTAGTAAGTTTTCTAGATGAGCGTAATTAATTGTCCCATCAGGGTTAATAGAGACAAAATCTACTTGTATTTCAAATTCTTTTTGTAAAACGGCTACTGTATGTAAAACGGCATGATGTTCTATTTTGCTTGTAATAATCCTTTTTACTTCCAAACTTTTTATAGCTGAACGAAGTATTAAATTATTAGCCTCTGTTGCACAAGATGTAAAAATAATTTCTTGAGCATTGCATTGAAGGTTTTTAGCTATACTTTTTCGAGCTAATTCAAGTTCATTTTTTGCTTCTCTACCCATTTGGTGAGAAGACGATGGATTTCCATATTGAGTACTTAATATTCGAGTCATTTCCTCAATTACTTCAGGATACAATGAAGTTGTAGAGGCATTATCTAAATATACTTTTTTCATTTTTAAATCTTAAAACAGGTAAAATAATAATTAATTTCATATATTTTTTATCTGAAATTAATTATTATTTTTATTCATTTCAAATTTAATGATTTTATATATTTGAATCTGAAAATACTTCTGAATAAAAAGAAGAATATTTTTTTAACCCAGATTACGTATTAGACTTCGTTGTGAAATCTAAAAAAATAATAAAAATGAGTGCTCACGGACTTTTTGAAATTTTGGAATATATTAATATTTCAAAAAGGAGTAAGTGCTTATTTTTGAAATAGTTTTAGGTTGGAATAGATTTCTAATGCGTAATTTGGGCTTAAATCATCTAACAACTTTTAGAATTAGCCATTAGGTTTTCCTTGTATGAAAAAAATTTTATTATTATCTGATACCCACGGACACATAGACGAATCAATACTTAAACATATAAATTGGGCAGATGAGGTATGGCATGCTGGCGATATAGGAAATCTAATCGTTACAGATACCATAAAAAAATACAAACCATTGCGTGCTGTTTATGGAAACATAGACGGAACCAGTGCCCGAATGGAATTTCCTTTACACAATCGTTTTTATTGTGAAAAGGTTGATGTTTTTATGACTCATATTGGAGGTTACCCAAATAAATACAATCCAGAAATTAAAGACGAACTCTATAAAAATCCTCCTAAATTATTTATTTGCGGGCATTCTCATATACTGAAAGTTCAATTTGATAAAAAATTAAACCTTTTACACATGAATCCAGGGGCTTGTGGTAAAAGTGGTTTTCATCAAATACGGACTATGTTGCGATTTATTATCGAAGGGGAAACTATTAAAGAATTGGAAGTCATTGAATTGGGTTCTAGATAATGATTTATACTTTTTTATCTATTGTTCCAATTTTAGATTTTTGAATCAACAAAGAAGAGGCCCTAAAAATAAAAAAACAAGATTTTTTGTTGCTTTAAAAACTGAAGAAATTTTACACTAGAATAAATTACATCTGATTTTCAATGATTTACTTCATTCCGATTTCTCTTAAGTTTTACTCAAATCATGGATATGAGCGATAAATAACAAAATTACCCGTTTTTAGAGTCTCTTCTTTTTTTGTATTCAACTTTTTTACGCTCAAAAAGTTATATAACCTTATATATTAATTATTTTTTCTTTAAGCGATCTTTAAAGACTTTTTCAAATTTTTCTAATTTAGGTTGAATTACGTATTGACAATAACTTTTCTTCTTATTGTTTTCGTAATAATTTTGATGGTAATTTTCAGCTTTGGTAAAACCTCTGAAGGGTTGCAATAGAGTTACAATTTTAGATCTATAAGCTTTTGATTTTTCTAATGCTATAATAAGATCTTTAGCTGTATTTTTTTGTTTTTCATTAGCATAAAAAATAACGGAACGATATTGAGATCCCATATCTGCTCCTTGACGGTTTAGAGTGGTTGGGTCATGTACGGTAAAAAAAACTTTAAAAATTTCATCTAAATTGGTTTTAGTGGTATCGTATTTTATTTGAACTGCTTCTGCAAAACCTGTTTCTCCTGTAGATACTTCTTCATAGGTTGGGTTTGAACTATTTCCTCCTGAATATCCTGATTCCGCTGAAATAACACCATCTAAGTTATCAAAAACGGCTTCTATACACCAAAAACATCCCCCTCCTAGTGTAATGGTTTCTATTTGTGTTTTTGTTTTTTGAGCCGAAATTACTGTACTAAAAAAGCTTATAAAAATAACTATTCCTTTTTTCATCTTTTATTTTTTAATTTTAGAATCGGGTTCAAAATCTAAGGCTATTGAATTCATGCAATAACGTTTTCCTGTGGGTTCAGGACCATCATCAAACAAATGCCCTAAATGACCTTCACAACGCCCACACAAAGCTTCTATCCTATCCATTCCATGTGATTTATCACTTCTAAAAACAATACTCTTTTTGTCAACTTGTTCAAAAAAGCTAGGCCATCCGCATGAACTTGCAAATTTAGCATCTGATCGAAATAATGTGTTTCCACAAGCAGCACAATAATAAGTGCCTTTTCCTGTATAATTCCAATATTTACCTGTAAAAGAGGCTTCTGTATCTGCTTTTCTAGAAACTAAGTACAAATTTTCTGGTAAAATGTTTTTCCATTCTTTATCCGTTAGCTTTAATTTGTTAGTAGCTGTATGGGAGTAATATGGATTTTTAATTTTCCCGTTTTGAGCATTCATATAATTTAATGTAATTAGAAATAAAAACAAAATTCCTTTTTTTAGAATCCTAACCATAATCATCTTTTTTTATATTATAAACTAAAGGTAGTTGTGTTTTACTGAATTAAATGTAATCTAGTTTACATCCGATTAATTTTTAACAGAATATTTTTGTTTTTTATTTAAAGTAAGCTCTTTATTAAAAATGAAAAGGTGCCCAAAAGGACACCTAATCTAAACAAACTTAACTAAAAAATAACACTCTACTATAAGAAGCATTATCCGTTTCTATTAGCCAAAAGCCTTTTTGGGCAATATAACTTTTGAAAAATAATGATTTTGTTTTATCTAGTGAATTCAAATATTTTTTTAATGAATCCGAAGTATTTATAAAATAAAGTGTTTCTTTATCTATTCTAAATTGTTTAAACTGATCTATTATTAAATTAGATTGAATTCCATATTCATAGATAACATTTTGATCAGAAGTGAATTTTAATAAATGATCTGATTTTTTTTGTCCTGTATCATTTTGAATAACGATTGTATCAGAATAATTTAATTCTTTAGAATTAACAGTACATAACACCTCATCCTTACGAACTCGTAACGATAAATTAATTTTTGATATATCTTGTTTTTGATTAAATCCTGTTATATCTGTAATTTCTTGTACCGATTCCCAAATTAATTTACCTTTAGCATCAAATTTAAACACATATACTCCTAATGGGATGTTAATGTTTTCTCCTAATTCTTTGGGTTCATTTCCAAAAATTCCAAATACATATACATTTCCTGTACTTTTATCAACTACATAATTATTAATTGCTAACTCAGAAAGTCTTTTATTCCCTTTAGTATCTATTACAGTCCCTCCTCCATTATCAGCAAATAACAAATAATATTTAGGCACATCTACTAAATAGGAAAAATCGCCCATTTTGGTTCCATTTAAATTATATACATTCCTATAGATAGTGGCTGATTTATAATTTTTATTTATAGATTTAGTTATAAAACTAATGTTATCTTCGTTTATCCGAACATCAAAATTTACCCCTTCAGAATAAGTTGTAGTTGTTTTATTTTCAATTTTGTTTAGGTCGGGTTTAACCAACTTATTTTGTGTAAATTGCCCTGAAAATAAATCAACTACTTTTAAAAACAAATCCTCATTTTTAAGATCTACTTTATCGCTATTTTTTTGATTCACTATTGAAAGTCCGTAAATATCATTAAAGTATCTAAAATTTTCATTAATCTTAAAAAATTTGCTTGAAGAGCCGTCTAAATTGAGTTTATATTCCTTAGGGAATTCGTTTTTATCTGAAATTTTACCAATTAAAAAAGCGGTTTCTATAGGCGAAAAAACACAATTGGTTAATTTTTCGTCTGAAATTAATTTTTGTGTAAATCCATCTTTATCAAAAGACCAAATATCATGTATTTCGTTTTTATAAACCTTATTTACAGGTTTTCCTTGAATTAGTACAACTTTATCTTGATTAGGCAAATAAACGTATTCTAAAGGTTTTCTTTCATCCGTGTATGTAATTTCAGAAATTACTTTTTGGCCAAAGCTTGTACTTACCACACCGCAGGCTAAAACAATTAAACTTCGCATTTTACTAAAATCCTTGTTTAAATGTTATTCCAAAAGTAAATGATCTCGTTAATCCATCAGGACGAACTTTACGTATTACAAACGGAGCTGCTAAAGATGTTTCTATACTACTATTAGCTCCTAATTTATAATTTGCAATAACATTTCCATTAAGTGTTAAACCATTTGAATTAGCTATTTCTATTTTTTGATTTAATTGATCTATGTACGAATCATTTCCTAAATGATAAATAAATAGTAAATTAGGTTTTAATGTTAATTGATCATTTGCTAACACTATTTTATACGTAGGTCTGAATAATAGGTCTGGGCTTCTATGGAATAAATTTGTAGAAACAAATTCTTGATTGGAAGATAAATTACTCAGATACGAATTTTTATTATCAGTTAATGGTATTTGAGTCGCTAAATTAAAATCCCAGTTTTTTATTCCTGCCTCAATACCCGCTATTAAATCATAAATTCCTAAACTGGACTGGTAAGGCATGGGTAAAGAAACATTATTAATTTTATCATTAGCATTAGTTAATGGAATTTTAAGTCCTAATACCCCAGACCATTTCATTTTTTCTGAATTACTTAATTTGTAATTAGCCGTTACAAATAGATCCCCTATATTGGTTTTAGTACCTAAATTACCATTAGCTGATAAACCTGTAACTTTTACATTCATAGCAAACTTATCTGTAAATAGGCGTGTATAGGCTATATGAGAAGAAATAATACCTACGTTTTGTTCTCCTAAACCGTAACCTGTATTAACTTCTACATAATTTTTTATATCATTATTTATAGTCTTAAAAGGATTTCCTACGGAACAAAATCCAGCATCACTACAACCTTGCGCTACTATTGGTTGAACTGCAATACCTGATAGTAATAATAATGTAATTTTTAATTTAATATTCATTTTTGTGTTATTAATTATTTTTAGTTATTTATTGTATCTTTAATAAGATTAAATGTTAATCTTATTCATTTGTTTATGAAAGTGATCTGCTTTCTATTTTTTTTATTCATTTATTTAGCACAAAAATAATCTTCTAAATATTGACTAAATGTTAAGTAGATTACATTATATAAATTTGCTTGAATTTCTTTTTTTCTATTAATTTGTTACATGATAAATCCATCAGCACACGGTTGGGTCCACAAATTTTTCTTTGAGCAATCCTCACAAGAACAATTCAACGTATTTGATTCTGAAGGTTTTTATCTGGCTACAAGAAATACGGGATTCTTAGTTGGGTATACGACTCATTTTGTAACCTCTATTCCTATTGAAATTCATTCGCTTACCATAGAAGAAATTTCAAAAATTGCTTTATTAAATTCTTTGTTTGGTGTTTATCAAATCATCAAAAAGGACAATAATAGCATTCGTTTTACAAAAGAAATTGTTACTTTTTATCAGGAATTACATCCTAAAGGGTCGGGTCTTTTTGATTTTTTTTTACCTAACGATACGCTTGAAAGCAAATTAGAAAAAATTATTTCCAACCGTATCAAAACTAATGATAACATTATTAGTAAAAATTTTTCACATATAGTAATCAATGCGTTGTTATTTATTGATGTATTAGCATTTAAAAAACATCTTGAAAACGGTTATTTCCCTAAAAAATATCTAAAAAAAATTGAAGAAATAATTGTAAATGTTATTTCACTTGCCTTAACTACAAAAACTACTAAATCCGTGTATGACGATCTTCTTCAGAAATTGTTTGATTCTTCTGTGCGTTATTCTAAATTTAACAGAGCAAATACAAAAACAACTTTAGAAAACATCGATTTTAGTTATTTAGTAGATGATTATGAAAAATTTTATCTCATGGATCTTACAAACATGGCATTATGGAATGATGGTCAGATGGATGAATCAGAATATCAATTTTTAAAATTTCTAAATCATCAATTAAATCTTTCTGATACTTTTGTCAGCAAAAGTATTAATGATATGGATCATTTTTTACGTCTTAATAAAAAAAATATTCCTTATTTTAATTACTCAAATCCTGTCAAACATTTTTACGACCAAACCAGTTTAAATATCCAAACACTTATACAAAGAAATAAAAAACGGCTTTTAATTGAACTTTCACAAAGCAAAGAACTAGTTATTTTATTATCACAATCTACTCTACGTGAACTTAATCCTGAGGAAAAGAAAAAAGTTAAGACTCAAATCTTAGATATTTGCAAAACAATCCCCTCCCTTACTATTTTTTTAGTTCCTGGTGGCAGTTTACTATTACCTATCCTAATCAAATTTATTCCTAAACTCCTTCCTTCTGCTTTCAATGAAAACTTAGATGAACGCTAATCTATAGTTTCTTCTAACCAAGCACTCATCATCCAAATAGTTTTTTCTTGCTCTTTTATAAAATCACTCATCATTGAACTCGTTCCTTCATCATCTATTACATCTGATCCTTTTAATATTTTACGTTCAATTACCAACAAAATGGTGATCGATTCTACGATAAGTCTAATAGCTTTTTCATCGTTAGAAATATTTTTACCTGCCGTAAGTTCACTAGCTTTCAAATAATCTTCAAAAGTATGATAAGGAATCCCGCCTAAAGTTAAAATTCGCTCAGCTATCATATCTATTTTAAGTTGTGCATCATTATACAACTCTTCAAATTTTAAATGTAAATCAAAAAAACGTTTTCCACGTATATTCCAGTGTAAGCCTCTTAAGTTTTGATAATAAATTTGAAAATTAGATAGCAAAGCATTTAATTGAATTACTAACTCTTTTGTTTCTTCTACTGGTAGTCCTAAGTTATTTATTTTCATTTTAGTCATTTTTAGTTTAAGTTCCTGATGATATAGATTCTTACTGAAACATCATTCCGGTTTTATATTTTTTCTTTAATAGATTCTTTAACTTTTTTTAACAACAAAATAAATACAATCTGTTAAATTAAATTATCAATTCTTTAAAGCCTTTCTTTTTGTTCCTCAAAATTATTTTTATTTAAGCACTTTTTACCATAAAACAAATTGATTATATTTATATTTGTATAAAAGAACTTTATAAAATGACTATTACACAATTACAATATGTATTAGCTGTTGCAGAACACAAAAATTTCACTCAAGCAGCTGAAAAATGTTTTGTAACACAGCCTACACTAAGTATGCAAATTCAAAAAATCGAGGAAGAATTGGATATTATTATTTTTGATAGAACAAAAAAACCAATTCAACTTACTGAAGTAGGTAAAAAAATTGTTGAACAAGCTAAAAACATAGTGAATGAAGCAGATCGAATTCAAGATATTGTAGATCAAGAAAAAGGATTTGTTGGGGGAGAGTTCAGAATAGGAATTATCCCTACAGTAATGCCTACCCTATTGCCAATGTTTTTGAACAATTTCATCAAAAAATACCCAAAAGTTAAACTCATTATAGAAGAATTAAATACCAACGAAATAATCACTAAACTAAAAAATGGTCATTTAGATGCAGCAATTGCAGCCACTCCGTTAGAAGAAGAAAAAATTAAAGAAGTGGTCTTGTACTATGAACCTTTCATGGTTTACGTTCCTGAAAGTCATAGTAAATTTAACAAAGCTGAATTAGAAATTGGGGATTTAAATGTAGATGAAATTTTATTACTACAAGATGGTCATTGTTTTAGAGATGGGATATTAAATCTTTGTAAAAATAAAAATACATCTAAAGAAAATAAATTTCAATTAGAAAGTGGCAGTTTTGAAACACTGATACGATTGGCTAACGAAGGGTTGGGCGTTACTTTACTTCCTTATTTGCATACTTTAGAATTATCTGATAAAGAGAAATTAAAACTACGTCATTTTAAAGATCCCAAACCATCAAGAGAAGTTAGTTTATTAATCCCTAAAAATGAATTAAAAATCCATATTATAGATGCTTTACGCAATGTAATTTCAGGAGTTTTAAGGGGAGCTATTGCTTTTCAAAACGTTGAAATCATTAGCCCTCTCTCAAAAAAATAAAGGTAATAAAAAACTTAGATCCACAAACTTAAAAGGTTAATCACAAAAAGTAGTTCATTTCAAAAATAAAACAACCTAAATAAAAAACAAATCATAAAAAAGCTGTGCAAAATGCACAGCTTTTTTATAAATATTTTAGGATGTTTCTTTTTATTTCAATCCCGCCAAACTCTGTTCAATAGTTGCTATTTTGGCCAAAGCATCCGCTTCTTTTTTACGCTCATTAGCAATTACTTGTTCTGGAGCACCTGAAACAAACTTTTCATTAGAAAGTTTGCCTTGAACTGATTTTAAAAATCCTTTTGTATAATTTAACTCTTCGGTTAATTTCTTTATTTCAGCCTCAATATCAATTCCCTCTCCTATTGGAATAAAATATTCATTGGATTTTACACGATAAGATAAGGCTCCATTTACTTTTTCAGAAACATATTCTAAATTAGATAGATTTCCTAGTTTAGCAATTACGGTGTCAAAAAAAGTAGAAGCTTTTTCATTATTAACTATTTTTAATTCAATAGTATCTTTAAATGAAATGTTTTTATCTTTTCGAATCGTTCTAATTCCTGAAATTACCTCTGTAGCAAAATCAAAATCTGAAATTAATTTTTCATCATAGGTTTTTATTTCTGGCCATTGAGCAACAATTAATGCTTCTTCTGGCGTTTTCCTATCAGCAATATATTGCCAAATTTCTTCTGTTAAAAAGGGCATAAATGGATGCAATAACTTTAGATTAGCCTCTAACATTTCAATTGCTTTATCAAAAGTAGTTTTATCAATGGGTTGCTGATAACCTGGTTTAATCATTTCTAAAAACCACGAACAAAAATCATCCCAAACTAATTTATAGATTGCCATTAGAGCATCCGAAATTCTATATTTCTCAAAATTATCTTCAATTTCTGCTAATGTTTTTTGCAATTTAGCTTCATACCAAGCAATCGCGGATTTAGAGGCTTCTGGCTGTACAATATCTGCTACTTCCCAACCTTTTATTAAACGAAAAGCATTCCAAATTTTATTCGCAAAAGACTTCCCTTGATTACATAATTCTTCATCAAATAAAATATCGTTACCTGCAGCAGCACTTAACAATAACCCACAACGAACCCCATCAGCACCAAATTTATCTATCAAATCTAATGGATCTGGTGAATTTCCTAAAGATTTAGACATTTTACGTCCTTGTTTGTCGCGTACTAAACCTGTTAGGTATACATTCGTAAAAGGTTTTTCATCTGCATATTCATAACCTGCAATAATCATACGCGCTACCCAAAAAAATAAAATATCGGGTCCTGTTACTAAATCATTAGTAGGATAATAATACTTAAAGTCTTTATTTTCCGGATCTAACACACCTCCAAAAACGGCCATAGGCCATAACCATGAAGAAAACCAAGTATCTAAAGCATCTACATCTTGCTTTAAGTCATCCTTTGTTAGTTCTTGATTTTTTGTTTTTTGCTTTGCTAACTCAAGTGCTTGTTCTTTTGTTTCAGCTACTACAAAATCTTCCTTTCCTTCACCATAGTAATACGCAGGAATTTGCTGTCCCCACCATAGCTGACGTGAAATATTCCAATCGCGAATATTTTCCATCCAATGACGGTAGGTATTATTAAAACGTGATGGATACAATTTCACCTCTTCGGTTTCTAATACCGCTTTAATTGCAGGCTTAACCAATTCTTCCATACGTAAAAACCACTGATCAGACAGTCTTGGCTCAATTACAGCTTTAGTTCTTTCGGAAGTTCCTACTTTATTTAGATGATTTTCGGTTTTAACTAATGCTCCAATAGTTTCTAACTCTTTTGCAATTTCATCGCGAACTACAAAGCGGTCTTTGCCTACATAATGCAAACCAAAACTATTCAAAGTCGCATCTTCATTAAAAATATCAATGATTTCTAAATTGTGTTTATTTCCCAATTCTTTATCATTTATATCATGAGCAGGTGTTACTTTTAAACAACCTGTTCCAAATTCTATATCTACATACTCATCAAAAATAATAGGAATTACTCTGTTGCAAATAGGAACAATTGCTTTCTTACCTTTTAAATGTTGGTAACGCTCATCTTCAGGATGAATACAAATAGCTGTGTCCCCTAAAATAGTTTCAGGACGAGTTGTAGCAATCGTTACAAACTCATTACTATCTTCTATTTTATATCTTAAGTGATATAATTTTCCTTGACGCTCTTCATAAATTACTTCTTCATCTGACAAAGTTGTTTTAGCCTCAGGATCCCAGTTTACCATACGGTAACCACGATAAATCATTCCTTTGTTATATAAATCTACAAATGACTTGATTACTGATGCCGTCATATCATCATCCATAGTAAATTTGGTCCTATCCCAATCGCATGAGCATCCCAACTGTTTTAATTGCTCAAGAATAGTTCCGCCATATTTGTGTGTCCAATCCCAAGCATGTTTTAAAAACTCTTCGCGAGATAAATCATTTTTATTGATCCCTTCTGCCTTTAATTTAGCTACTACCTTTGCCTCTGTAGCAATAGATGCGTGATCTGTACCAGGAACCCAGCAAGCATTAAATCCTTTTAAACGAGCACGACGAATTAATACGTCTTGAATCGTATTATTTAACATGTGTCCCATGTGTAAAACGCCTGTCACATTGGGTGGTGGAATAGTAATTGTATAAGGTTTACGATGGTCTGGTGTTGAACGGAAATATTTATTTTCCATCCAATAGTCATACCATTTTTTTTCTACGGTCTTGGGATCAAATTGTGCTGGTATCATTTTAAATTTTAGATTTTTGAAAGTTAGAAATTTGATTTCAGTTTTACTGAAAGAACATTTATAAAAGTGTTATGAATAACTAAAGTCCCAACGGAAACTACTAAAACATATAGATTTCACAGTGGGAATAAAAATTATTGATGTAGAAAGCAGACTCGCTCCTTTAGAAAAATATACGTATTTTTTTGGTACACTTTTTGTATTTTTTTATGCAAAAGTAAATAAACCACATAAAAATAAAAAGTTTAAGTATTTTTTTTGTAGGTTTACTTGAAAGAAAGTATTTTTACTAATATAATTGAAGCAAATGAAACGAATTTTATTTTTTACAATATTGGTGTTATTCAGTTTTTCCTTACAAGCTCAGAGTGGGGCAAAAATAGAATTCAAAACACATGAAATTGATTATGGTACGATTAGTAAATCTACTGATAATGGTATTCGCTTTTTTGAATTTACGAATACAGGGGATGCACCCCTTATTATAAAAAATGTACAATCCACCTGTGGTTGTACTATACCTTCCTTTTCAAAGGAAGCTGTTGGGCCTGGTCAATCTGGAAAAATAGAAGTTAAATACAATATGAATCCAGGACCTATTCGTAAGTCCATTATGGTGGAAAGTAATGCTATTAATACTGAAAATGGTTTAACCCCTTTAAAAATTAAAGGCACTGTTGAACTTAACTAAATTTCTAAAAACACAACCAATTCTATAAAAGAGAGGGCTAAAAAGTCGTAATCTTTTATTTCGAGAACAGGAGAAACCACATAGTACTGATAATGTGAGTTCTCCTATCATCAAAGTAATAAACTAAACATTAAGCTACTCCTTTTGGAAACACCCACTTTATTTTCTTATAACCAACCTCTTTTAAAATTATAGCTATATACATCCAAATTATATCTATAACGTAATGTTTTTTCTAAATTATTTTTTTATCATTTTTCTAGCCTTTTCTAAATCCTCAGGAGTATCTATACCTATACTTCCGTGAGTAGTTTCAACCATACGGATACGCTTGCCATATTCTAAATAACGAAGTTGTTCTAACTTTTCAGAAGCTTCTAAGGATAACATCGGCAAACGATAAAAAGCCATCAAGGCCTCTTTTCTAAAGGCATAAATACCAATATGTTTCATATACCTAACTCCTGTATTCTCCTCTCTTGGATAAGGAATTACTGAACGTGAAAAATACAACGCAAATCCTTCTTGATCTACTATTACCTTAACATTGTTAGGATTTTCAATTTCTACTTTATCCTTTATTTCAAACATAAGCGAAGCCAAATCTACTTTTTTATTCAGATCTTTTTTAAAAATTTCAATAATTTTCCCTAACGGTTCCGCATTAATAAAAGGCTCATCACCTTGCACATTTATTACAACATCAACATCCATATTTTCAACGACTTCGGCTATGCGATCGCTTCCACTTTCGTGTTCTTTTATGCTCATTAGAGCTTTCCCTCCATTAGAAACAATTTCATTATAAATCAAATCCGAATCAGTTACTACAAATACATCGTCAAATAATTGAGAATTTACAGCAGATTCATACGTATTACGTATAACAGTTTTCCCTCCTAAATCCTGCATTAACTTAGCTGGAAAACGAGTGGAAGCATAACGAGCGGGTATTACGGCTATTATTTTCATTTTATTTTTTTTAACAGAAACGATACTAAACTATTTTAAACATTTTTTTAATTAAGGATTAAAAAGAAACTATTATATATTAAAAAATTCATCTTTAAAACCAATCAAATACAACTTATCTTTTGCACGGGTCATAGCAGTATACAACCAACGCACAAAATCCTTATCTATATCACTAGCTAAATAAGGTTGTTCTATAAAAACTGTGTTCCATTGTCCTCCTTGTGATTTATGACAAGTAATAGCGTACGAAAATTTTACTTGAAGAGCATTAAAATATTCATTATTTTTTACTTTTTGATACTTTTTATATTGTGCTCGTTCATTTTCATAATCCTTCGTTACTTCCTGATACAGTTTATTTGACTCTTCATAAGTTAATGAAGGGGACTCACTCGTTATCGTATCTAATAACAAAATAGTATCCAAAGGTCGTTGATTAGGATAATCTACCATTCTTATTTTAACAACTGCAAATTTAAAACCATATAATTCCTTTATAGAACGAATTTCTAAAACCTCAATAATATCACCATTCGCAATAAAACCCGCTTCATCTGAATCCTTCAACCAAAAGTAATTATTTTTCACAACCATTAAAAAGTCACCTACCGATAACTCACTTTCTTTACCTAATATTTTAGACCGTATCTGTTGATTATACTGATTAGCTCTTTTATTAGAACGAACAATAAAGGTTGTGTCCTCTATACTATAATTACTATAAGCCTGATTGATTGCATCTTGTATATCATATCCATCAGATAATCTAAAAATATCTTTAAAGCCTTTTAATTTAAATTGAAAGGCTGTAACAAAATGATCCTTCAATAATTCTCTTAATTCAGTAGCATTATACAAAATTCCTGAATTAGCTTCTTGACGCATAACTTCATCTAATTCTATTGAATAAACCTCCTTATCATAATTTAAACTTAACGTTTCTACATTTAACGCAGGCGAAATATCTAAATTAACAGGAGGCAACTGAGCCGTATCGCCTATCATAATCATTTTACAATTTTGTCCCGAATATACATACGACATCAAATCATCCAACAATGAACTGCTTCCATATAATGTAGAATCTGTATCTACATCTGAAATCATAGAAGACTCATCTACAATAAAAATAGTATTGGTATGTTTATTAGTTTGCATCGTAAAACGAACACCTCCTCCACTGCCTTTTTTAGGGAAATAAATTTTCTTATGTATCGTAAATGCTTGTTTTTCAGAGTAATTAGCAATTACCTTTGCAGCTCTACCTGTAGGTGCTAACAAAACATATTTCTTTTGAACCTCCGCTAAATGATTTACTATAGTGGAAATCAAAGTAGTTTTACCAGTACCTGCATATCCTTTTAGCACAAACAGTTCATTTTTATTTGAACTTTCTACAAATTCAGCCACTTTACCAAAAAAAACATCCTGTTTTACAGTAGGTTGAAAGGGAAATTTTTTTCGTAAAATACTGTAAAATAATATCGAACTCATGGCTATATTTTAATATCATTAAGAAGGTCAAATATAAAACATCTCCATAAGATATAGCATCCATCATTCATAAATATTAACTCAACACTATCAATAAATTCTTTAAAAATAATAAAAATATTAATAATCTAAGCCTCTTCAAAATCGGTTCTTTATTAAAAAAATCGTAGTTTTGTCACTATTAAGGGTATAGAAACGAATGCAAACATCAACTAATACAATACTTAACAAAGAATACAAGAAATTATTGCTTCAAATTTCATTACATGAAGTATCATTTTGTTTGTACAATACTTTAGAATCTAAAATAGAATTTTTTAGTAACTACATTTTAACTCAAAACAATACGCTCCAAGAAACAGAAGAAGAAATTTTAAACCTAATTCGTCAAAGTACTGTTTTACAAACTGGTTTTGATGATGTTTTAATATTACACGATAGTACATTAAATAGCTTTGTTCCCCAAGCTCTTTTTGACGAACAATATCTAAAATCTTATTTACACTACAACGTAAAAGTATCTCCTGATGATTTTGTAACCTATGATGAAGTTACAGGTAATGATATGAACAACATCTATATCCCTTTTGTAAAGCTTAACAACGCACTAATAGATCTATATGGACAGTTTCATTACAAACACACAGCTACTATTCTAGTCAAAAAGATTTTAGAAACAAGCAAAAATGTAGCAGAACCTCAGATTTTTGCACATATTCAAGAAAAACAGTTTCAGATAATCGTTGTAAAAAATCAAAAATTATTATTATATAATTCATTTGAATATCACAAATCAGAAGATTTTGTCTACCACCTACTTTTCACTACTGAACAATTAAAACTAAATCCAGAATCAGTTATCGTTAAACTACTTGGAAAAATAACAAAAAACAATGAATTATTTGAAATAGCATATAAATACATTCGAAATGTAAGTCTATACACAGAAAACTTACAATTTGACCAATCAATATCCGAAGACAACTATTTAAAAAACTTTATTTTAATACACGCATGCGAATAATTTCAGGAAAATACAAAGGTAGACGTTTAGTTGCACCTAAAAATTTACCCGTAAGACCTACAACAGATATGGCCAAAGAATCACTCTTTAACATATTGAATAACTATTTTAATTTTAATGGCTTACGCGTATTAGACCTATTTAGTGGTACGGGTAATATAAGCTACGAATTTTTATCCAGAGGAGCAGAAAGCGTAATTAGTGTAGATGGAGACTTCGGTTGTATCAATTATATCAAAAAAACAGCAAAGGAATTTGAAATGAATATTACCCCAATCAAAAGTGATGTATTCAAATTCTTAGAAAAAAACAAAAACAATTATGACATCATTTTTGCAGATCCTCCTTATGATCTAGACCAAAAAAACTTTGAAAAAATTTTAGCTCTTATTTTTGAAAACAATCTACTAGATCCAGACGGAATGCTTATCATAGAACATTCAAAATATACAAAACTCTCACATAAAGAAAACTTTTCATTCGAAAAAATCTATGGAGGCTCAGTCTTCACTTTTTTTGAATTTGAAAAAGAAGAAGATGATGAATACGATGAAGAAGAATTAATAGAAGAAAATAACACTAAAAACAAGAAATAATAAAAGTAAACGGTCTATCAAATATTTTTTTAGTATTTTTTTTTTATCATACATATAGTATTTTTGCAGGAATAAAAATTAGTAAACATTCATATAGTCCAATAGAAATAGAAATGGGAAGAGCGTTTGAATTTAGAAAAGCACGTAAAATGAAACGTTGGTCAGCAATGGCTAAAACGTTTACAAAAATTGGTAAAGATATTGTTATGGCAGTAAAAGAAGGAGGTCCAAACCCTGAGACCAACTCTAGATTAAGAGCTGTTATACAAAATGCCAAAGCAGCTAATATGCCTAAAGACAATGTGGAGCGCGCCATAAAAAAAGCAACTGATAAAGATACAGCCAACTATAAAGAAGTTTTATTTGAAGGCTACGCACCACACGGAATTGCTATCTTAATAGAAACAGCAACAGATAATAACAATAGAACGGTAGCTAATATCAGAAGTTATTTTAATAAATGCAATGGAACATTAGGCACACAAGGTTCTGTTGAATTTATGTTTGATCATACTTGCAACTTCAGGATTCCTTCTGAAGGACAAGATGTTGAAGAATTAGAATTAGAAATGATTGACTTTGGTGTTGAAGAAATATTTGCAGATGAAGATGGAATTGTTATGTACGCACCTTTTGAAAGTTTTGGAGCTATCCAAAAAGAATTAGAAAATCGAAGCATAGAAGTTTTATCTTCTGGATTCGAAAGAATCCCTCAAGTAACCAAAGAATTAACACCAGAACAAGTAGCCGATGTTGAAAAATTACTTGAAAAAATAGAAGAAGATGATGACGTTATGAACGTTTTTCATACCATGCAAGAATAATTAGACTCTTTTACTTTAATGGTAATGTAATCAAATAGTTCATGAATTTTTAATCTAAATTGATTATATTTCAACATCAAATGAAAGAAGAAATTGTTCCTACCAGCAATAGATTTGATAATATACAAAAAATGAGGGCGGTTAATAAACTGCCCTTTTTTATTTCTCTTATTCCCCACTTTATCGTATTGAGGCTTTTGCAGGTTGGACAACGCTTTTTCAAGCTCTTTTAATTGTTTGAGCTGATTGGGTTCAATGCCAGAATATTTACTTTTCCATTGATAAAAAGTGGGCTGACTTATACCAAATTCACGACAAATTTCATTGACCGTTTTGCCCTTGTCTTGTTCTGAGATAATTTTGATGATTTGTGTCTCAGTAAATTTACTTTTTTTCATATTGCTAAAATTAAAAAATTATACTTTTAATCGTAGCTGTTTTTGGGGAAGCTTACATAATGAAGATTTTGAATCCAATACAATAAAAGAATCTTCCCCTTTTATAATTTGATTATTTACTATAGCATTGATTTTATAAAAAATAGTATATCGTCTTCCTAAAGTAAATGTTAAATGGGTAGTGTCTCTAATTGATTGTATGTTTTCAAACTGATATTTCAAACTATCGTTTATTGTTAAAACAATATCCGAATTTATTTCTCCCTCGTTTTTGAATTTTGGAGTTAAATATAATATTTTTAAGGATTTATTGTTCTCAATAATAAAATCAGAATTTTTAGATTCAACTATTTTGAAGTTACTTCCTTTTTTGTATTTAAAAAAGTTAATTTTTAAAGAATCTTCATCAGAATCCCAATTTGTTATCATTACAGAACTGAAAGAATCGTTTATAGTTTCATAATTATCACAACTTAATAAAATAAAAAAAAATGATATATAATAAAATTTAATATACCTCGATATAACCATAATAGTTGGATTTAAAAAATTTAACTGAAATTCTGTTATTACCTAAAAGAAAAACACTATTCTTATCCCATATTGGTTTCCCTTTTTCATTTTTGTAATCCACAGGGTTATATCCCCACGTGAAAATTCTAAAAGTTAACGACTCAATATCATCTAATACTGACGTTACTTTTCCATTTTTATCATAAAACTGTAAGCCACCTTCATAAACTACCCAGTGTGAATCATTTCAAATATCTGCAAGAATGTTATGACTCGACTTGTTATCATTCACAATCATCTTTAAGTTTTATGTCCCAATTTATGACTTTTATCAATTTCTATTAATTCTTCTAAATCACTATTTGAAAAATAATCGTGAACTCTTACGGTTTATAATCCTTTTTTAGAATTATTTGAACTCCTCCAGAACCTAATTTACTTACACGGTTATTTATTTTGTAGCTTTCAATCAAACACATATTTTCTTCTCTCGTCCCTATCATTACTGTTTTTGTTAAAATTCTTATATTAGAAATGTCGTATTTTAAGGAGTCTAATAAAATAAGTCTATAGTTGCCTTTTGATACTATTTCCTTATCTAAAATAATACTCATGCTACCATAATATTCTTTTATTGTTTTTTTATCATTATAAGTGGAAAATTTAACTATTTTAAAAGAATCTATTTTTTTTGAAAATAATGAGTCATATTTGTATAATTTGATATCTTCTTTCTTGATTTTATTTTCTCCCCAATCTTTTATAATTATTTCATTATTTAATTCTGCATTATCACATTTTCTTTTTTCACTTTTACAA
>NZ_PCMX01000108.1 GCF_002530675.1 Flavobacterium columnare NBRC 100251 = ATCC 23463 | reverse complement strand
GGCAATGATGTAAAAGCCATTCATACCCGATCTGGAACTAAAATTATTCTAAACGATGCCCAAGGTTCTGTTTTTATAGAGGATCCTAGTGGCAACACTTGGACGATGGACGGACAGGGGAATATTAGTGTGAATGCGCCTAATGATATTACTATGAATGCTGGCGGAAATATTAGCATGACAGCAGGCATGAATATTACAACCTCCGCTGGTATGAATATCTCCGAAAGTGCTGGAATGAACCATAGCACTACAGCAGGAGCCATGATGATACAAAATGCAATAGGCGATTTTAGTTTACTAGCCAAAAACATAAAAAAAATAGCACATGAAAACATACAAACCTCCAGTAATGATATAACAAAACAAGCCTTAAAAGACATAACCGTATCAAGCCAAACCAATATTAATAAACACGCCAAAGACGAGGTATTTGTAAACAGCGGTAAAAACACTAAAAATCATTAATTCTTATGAGCAATAAATCAGGAAATTATATTGAAATTGCAGGTGGATCTATAACAGAACATTGCACAGGAGAATACAATTTATTTGCTCAAAAAATGAGTTTCAATGCCGAGGGTATAGTTTCTATTAACGGTGCCCAAAAAGGCACATCATATAAAACGCCAATAGAGCCTCCCAAAATAGTATTAAACCAAGGAAAAGTAAAAAAAGTAGAACTAGTTACTAAACTAGACCTTGGTTCAAAGAATGACAAGTCAGGAAGTACTCAGCTAGGAATGATTTTTGGAAAAGAATATACGTTTCAAGTCACACAATATGATAATGAAACATCATTGAGTCGTAGACTAACTAAGTGGCAAATACGCTACCATAGTCCAAAATACTCACAAAACAAATGGATAGATATACCATTAAAAGTTACAGGAGATACAGTAAAAATTACTATGAATGAAGAGGATATGTGTGGCAGATTTATTTATATTAGAGCTTATATTGACGATCCTAAAAGTGAAGGAGAAATAAAAGTTTGGAAGCATAATAGGTTTAGATGGTTTGATAGAATGGTTGTTTATGAGCAAGCAGAAGCAAGAGCAAAAGAACCGTGGAGAATTGATCAAGGTGGAACCTCACTATGTGGAATGGCAAGCTTATTTTATTTATTAGCAAAAAAAGATGGGAAAGGTTACGAAAAATTAGCTAAAGAACTATTCAGAACTGGCGAATATAAGTACAATAAATATATTGTGAAACCACACGAGAATGCTATTGAAATGTACTCTGTAAATCCCTACAAAGATAAAGACCACCCTAAATTACCAGAAGTAGATTGGTTAACTTTAGCTTGTGTGAGGAGCAAAGAAAGTTCATTTTTTGGAAAATTATTGTATAAAGGTAAAAAAGGGCAAGATGCAGAGGCAATAAATTGGCCTACGCTAATGAAGCCTCTAGGAAAAAACCTTTTGGGTTACACAGATGTTGAAATGGATTATTATAAAATTAATAAATCGTATTTAAGAGACTTTTTTGGTTCTGATGAAAAATTAAGAATACTTGAGAAAGATATTGATGCAGATTTTAAAAATGGATATCAAATATGCTTACTTATAGACGGAACTATGGTAGACTACAAACCAGGAGATGATTATTCATTAGATGATTTCAGCGAATATCACTGGGTTGTATATGAAGGTGGACTAGAAATTCTTAATGGTTTAAAACCTGAGTCAGATTATGACAATGTAACAAATATAAACTTCAATGTATTTACTTGGGGAGAGTTAAGAAATGATTCTGTGAATCCAACATCAGGTTTACCAATGAGAAAAATTAGATTAACAAAAAATCAGTTTAGAAGTAATTATTATGGTTATTTAAAGTTAAAGTAATGGAATATAAAAGTATAATTA
>NZ_PCMX01000107.1 GCF_002530675.1 Flavobacterium columnare NBRC 100251 = ATCC 23463 | reverse complement strand
GAACCAATTTGAGTAGGATTGTTTGGGTTTTGTGGTTTCATGACATATTTTGTTTTTAATAATAACAACCATTTATGGAAATATGATTAAGTCAAATATAGCGGGTTTGGTTTTAAAAAACAAATATTTTGTTATAAAAAATAAAAAACCACTGGTGTTTTTGTTTTTTATTGTTTTTAAAAGGGGGGATTAATTCTATAGGGTTTTTTGGGGTAACTTGATCTGCTTTTAACATTAAAATAAAAGCGTTTAGAAGTTGTAAGGGGAGTCTGGAATGAGAAACTTCTTCTTTTTTAGATTGTTAAATATCTTTATTTAGTCCTATCAGTCTTGATCCTGTTTTTGAATGTGTGGGAATAAAAAAAGGCTATTTTAAATTAAAATAGCCTTTTTGAGTGACCCCGCTGGGGCTCGAACCCAGGACCCCATCATTAAAAGTGATGTGCTCTACCAACTGAGCTACGGAGTCAATATTTTTATTTTTAATTTTCAAGAACCTTTTGGTGACCATGATGGGATTCGAACCCATACGTCTTTCAACACCACCCCCTCAAGATGGCGAGTCTACCAATTTCTCCACATGGCCATTGAGAACGAAAAAGCCAAACTTTTGTTTGGCTTTGGTGACCCCGCTGGGGCTCGAACCCAGGACCCCATCATTAAAAGTGATGTGCTCTACCAACTGAGCTACGGAGTCGTAAACATTTCTTGTTTGCGGGTGCAAATATATTACCTTATTTTTGATTTTTCAAAGAAAAGGGGTTTTTATTTCTTTTTTTTTTATTGTTTTTTGTAAGTGTTTGATTTTTAAATTGTTTTGTATGAGTAAAATTGTGCTAGTTGGTTATATGGGATCAGGGAAATCAACAATAGGTAGGGCTTTGGCTCAAAGGGTGGCGTTAGAATTTATAGATTTAGATGATTTGATTGTTGAAGAAGAAGGAAAAACAATTAAAGAAATTTTTGAAACAAAAGGAGAAATTTACTTTCGTAAGCTAGAACATATTGTTTTAAAAAAGCAGTTGCTTAAAAAAGAGTCTTTTGTCTTAAGTTTAGGAGGAGGAACTCCTTGTTATGCGGGAAATCATTTATTATTGCAAGAAGATAATGTGAATTCTATTTATTTAAAAGCTTCTGTTCAACTATTGGTTGCTCGTTTGATTATGGAAGCAGATAAAAGACCCTTGGTAGCTAATTTGAATAAAGAGGAGATGGGAGAATTTGTGGCCAAGCATCTATTCGACAGAAGCTATTATTATACTAGTTGTAAAAAAGTAGTTTCTGTCGATAATAAGACGGTTGATGTAATTTGTGATGATTTGATCGCTCTTTTATTCTAAATAGGCGTATTGGTTATTGTTTTCAAATACCACATGAACATGTTCTAATATGGAGGTTGATAAAGAAATGCCTTTAAAATCGGCTTTTATAGGATATTTTTTGTGATTTCGGTCTACAAGAACAGCGGTTTTAAATTTTTGAAGGGGAACTTCTAAAAAGTGTTTTACTCCATATATAAGGGTGGTTCCTGTATTGAGTACGTCATCTACTAATACAAGTCCTTTGTTGTTATAGTCTTCTTTTGATAGGCTTGTTTCTATGGGAGAGGTAGGATTTTTTTTGTTGATTATAACTTCACAAAATTGAATGGATAGGGGAGAAATATCTTTTAGAATAACAACTAGTTTTTGAGCTAATATACTTCCGTTTCCTTGTATGCCAGCAATAATTATTTCTTTTTCATCAATAAATGTTTCGTATATCTGATATGCAATACGTTTCATTTTGAATTCTATTTCAGTGTTGTTTAGGATAATATTTGTGTTCATTTGTGTTGTTATTTTTTTGTAAATATAAAAAAGAGTTCCTTACCTTGTCTGGGTTTGATTGAATTATAGGCGCTTTCTAATATTTTTATATTAAAATAAGGAGCAAATAGATGCTGATATTCCTCATAGGAGCCTCCAAAAGGAGGGCCTTGTTCAGTCAAAGGAAATTGGAATAGAAGACCTGTTATTTTTCCTTGTGGCTTTAATAATGAATTCATTTTTGAAACATATTCTTTTCTTAAAAAAGGAGGAATAGCACAAAAAAAAGTTTGTTCAATGATGAGATCATAATTGCCATTATGTAAAAAAAAATCTTCAAATATAATTTGGTTAGGCGCAACTTGCGGGAATCGCTTTTTTATGTTTTCGATAGGTGTTTTAGCGTAATCAAGCACATAGGTGTTATTAAAACCTTTTTGGATTAAATATTCAAATTCATAGGAATTACCTCCGCCAGGGATTAGTATTTTGAGGTTTTTGTTAGTTAACTGATTAATATATGCTTTTAATGGTTGGGTAATAGTACCAACATCCCAGCCTATTTCGTTTTTTTGATACCTACTTTCCCAATAATTATTATTCAGATTCATTTTCTAATTCGTTTTCAAAATCTAATTCAAATTCATCTAAATCACGACGGTCTTTTTTTGTAGGACGCCCTTCACCGTATTTTCTATAATGTGCTTTAGAAAGTTTAAGCATTTCTAAGTGAGCAAATGCTTCTTCAGGGGTTTCATCTCTCCGATAGATGTCTACTAATTTTGCACCTACTCGATTAGCAGGAATATCTAAAACTTGAAGGCTATAGGTAATTTGATCTTTTCTAAAAGTTACTTTATCTCCAGGGAAAACTTCTTTAGAAGGTTTGGCCGTAATTCCGTTTACAGTTATTTGGTTTTTTTTACAAGCTTCGGTTACCATGTTACGAGTTTTGTAATACCGTACGCACCACAAATATTTATCAATACGCATAAAATCAAAAATCTTAGTTAAATTAGTATACAAAAATAATTCAAAATTGTATCTTGCGTGCAAATTTTAAAAAAGAATGAATAAATTGAATAAATTGATAGCAGTGTTGTTGTTGTTAACTTCGCTGGTTTCTTGTAATAAGAATGATGATACAGTAGATTCAGTACCTCCTAAGGCATATTCAGAGCAAATACCTGGGGAAATTCTAGCGATAGAAAAGTTTTTTGAAGATTACCACATGGATGTTGATGCGGATAAAAATGTTGAATTCGTAAAAAGAATTGGTTCTAAGTCTGGTTTAGTTTCTATAAAAGATCAGTATGCGCCAAAGTTTAAAACGATACGATATAATGATTATGACTTTAAGGTATATTATATTAATCATAATGGAGGAGAGGAGTTAAAACCTGAACTATCTAAAACTCCTTGTCCTATAGATTCTGTTTTGGTTGCTTATAAAGGTATGTTGTTAAAAGAAAAAACAGGTTTTGATCAAGAAAAGACAACATTTAATAAATATCAATTGTTTGACGGAACAGAAAATCCAATTCGTTTTGATTTAGATAAAGTAATAGTAGGTTGGTCTAGAGTGGTTTCATTAATGACGATAGGAAGTATAACTATTGATCCTGTTACAAATACTCAAAGTTTTAAAGATTTTGGTGCAGCGGTATTCTTTTTGCCTTCGGGATTAGCCTATTATTCTGGGGTACAAGCAAAAATACCTGCCTATTCGCCTTTGATTTTTAATATAAAATTAATATCAATGAAAAGGAAAGATCATGATTTTGATGGTCATACAACTTTTGAAGAAGAATATAGTTTTGATGCTTCAAACTTAAATGCTCCTTGGGTTAATTTAAAACGAGATACAGATGGGGATGGATATCCTAATTACATTGATCGTGATGATGATAACGATGGAATATTTACCAAATATGAAGCAGATGGGGATGATAATCGTAATGGTATTCCTAACTATTTAGATAAAGAAGATAGAAGAAGGAAATAGACTAGAGAAGAAGGAAAGAATTTAGCTAAAAAGAGGCTGTCCTAATTTGGACAGCCTCTTTTATTACTAAAATATTCGGATACCTATCGGAGATGATTTTCATATATCCGATTCTTAGAAAGTGAATTCAATTTTTAGGATACCTTTTTTTGTTATTCAGTTTCTAAGAGCCAATTTTTAAAATCATAAAAATTCTGAGGAGCTACTCCGTGACCTATAGGATATTCTTTATAACTATTTTTAATTCCTAAACTGTTTAATATAGGTTGTGCTTTGCGTGCCCATTCTACAGGAACGACTTGGTCTACACTACCATGTGAAGCAAATATTTGTAAATTACTAAAATCATTTCGAGAGTAATTTTCTAATGCAATATCTTGATTAAAATAACCACTCATACCAACTATCCGTTGAATTTTGTTAGGATATGATAAAGCAGTTGCATAACTCAAAATACATCCTTGGCTAAAGCCAATTAGAGTTACCTTATTAGGGTCTATAGGATAGTTGGTTACTAATTCGTCAATAAAATGAGCTATTAATTCTCTAGAACCGCGCGCTTGATCTAAATCCGAAAATTTATTTTCATTGGCATCAAAGTTAATGGCATACCAAGCATAAGCATTAGGCATCAGATTATAAGGTGCGCGAGCAGAAATAATGTAATAATGATCGGGAAGTTCGGAGGCAAATGAAAATAAATCCTCTTCATTACTTCCGTAACCGTGTAATAATAAAAGTAAGGGATTTTTGTCTTTTTTTACTTTAGGTTCTTTGACTAGATGGTGCAGAGATAAATTCATTAGATAGTTTTAAAAAAATAGTGAAATAATGTTCCTAATAATGGTAATGGGCGGGATTCGCCTTTGCTAGCGGTATATAGACCATAAAAACTTAATAAAGAGATAAAAATCCACATACTTATGGTTGCCATAGGGATGTTAAAATTAGATAGCATAAGTCCTAATGCAATAAAGGTAACAGATAATCCTAAGCCTTGTCGCACATGAAAAGAACCAAATTGGGTTTTATCTTCTCCGCTATTCATTGATAGAGCAATGAGAGGACCTACTATTAGTATGTAGCTTATTATGGCGGTGCTTTTTCCTTTTTTAATATCGTTTAAGTCCGTGTTCATTATTGGTTTTTAATAAATTGAGAGTTGTTAATAGTTCCTATAACTTTTCCCTTCATGGGTTGGTTTATAAAAGCTGAGTTTTTAGATTTTGATAAAATGTTTTCTTTTGAAAAAAACCAGTTTTCGCTAGGACTAAAAAGGGTTAAGTTAGCTATTGCACCTTCTTTTATAAGAGGTTCTTCTATAGTGAAAACTTTTCGTCCTGCGGTTAATTTTTCTACGATAACATCAACAGGTAAAATAGTTTGCAAGGCTCCATAGCTGCTTTCTAATCCAATAGTTCCGTTTTTGGCTAAATCAAACTCTAAATTTTTGTTTTCAATGTTTATAGGGTTGTGGTCACTTGTAATACAATCAATAGTGTTGTCTAAAATTCCTTCAATAAGAGCCTTACGGTCTTTTTCCGTTCGGATTGGAGGTGTTACACGGTAATTAGAATCAAAGCTGGTTAGAACTTCATCGTTTAATGTTAAGTGATGAACAGACACACTACAACTTACCTGTAGGCCTTTTGCCTTTGCTTGTCGAATTAATTCCACCGAATGCGCTGTAGAAAGAGTTGGAATATGAAGTTTTCCTCCTGTATATTCTAATATGTATAAATTACGAGCTATAATTAATTCTTCCGCTAAAGCAGGAATTCCTTTTAATCCTAGTTGAGTAGAAGTTACTCCTTCGTTTACAATTCCTTTACCTTTTATGTTGTTGTCCATTGAGTAGGCAATAACTTTCCCGTTGAAATCTTGTGTGTATTGGAGAGCTATTTTGAGAATATTAGCATTGTCTAAACTTTTATTATAATCGCCAAAGGCTATCGCCCCAGCATTTTTCATGTCTAAAAGTTCGGCTAAGTCGTTTCCGTTACTATTTTTTGTAAGTGCACCAATAGGATATAAATCAGTAGTACTTTGATTCGTTTTTTGTTTAACGAAAATGATTTGGGATTGATTGTCTAAAATAGGAGAGGAATTGGGTTGTAGAAGAACCGCTGTAAAACCGGATTTACTAGCTACTTGTAATCCGTTGCTAATACTTTCGCGATCTTCAAATCCAGGTTCTCCTAAAGATACACTAGTATCTATCCACCCCTTTGAAATATGCAAGTTAGCAAACGTAATTTCTTCATAATCGATCATAATCGGAAGGCTTTTGCCAATCTTTTCTATCTTTCCATTACTGATTTGAATATCAACGATTTCTTGATTTAAAGTGTGGTTTTTTTCAATAATTCGAGCATTGCGGATAATTAGGTTCATTTTACAAATTTTTGAATGAGCAATTCGATAATCAAAAGCAATAAAGCAAAAATAAGAAACCCCTTCCAGATTTGTTGATCAGTACGTTCCAATTGAAGGGTTTCAAAAAAATTATTTAAGCTATTTATCGTTTTGATTTTGTTATGGTTAGTATCTTTGGTTAATAGGCTTTCTTTGCGATCGTAATTAAAACTAATAGGATGAATCGCTTTTTGGTTTTGACTAATTTGATAATTACCAGCTTTTTTTGGATTGTCGCCACAGCTAAATTTTAGTTTATCTTCTAGAATTTGTTGTATGGGGATAAAGTTTTCTTCTTTATTTGCAATAGAAACTACTTGATCTTTGTTGAGTAATGCCTTAATTAGGGTGGTTTTGTTTTGACCAATTATGTGATATTGTAAACCATTTTTGCTAGTTGAAACCCCCATTTTATAAAAAGTTGGTACAATTAATGGTGCATTTTGGAAATTAGAATTTTCTTTATTTAAGGGAGCTGAAAAAATATATACAACCCCTGTGTTTTTGTATGATGTGTTTAAGAATGCTGATTGATCTTCATAGGTAAGCGCTTGAGGAAGGTCACTTTTTATTTCAAAAGATTGTTTTACACTAGGGTATTGAAAATTGTTGATTTTCTTTTCAAAAACATCATTGTACAAAGGGTTTGAGAAATTAATTTTTGTAATTTTCTTTTCTCTGTTTTGTAAATTACCGAATTGAAGGGGGGCAAAGTTTTTTAGAAAAGCATTTAAATTAAGGGGGTTTGTTTTTTCAGAAGGTATAATGATCAGACTGCCTCCTTTTTCCACAAACTTTTTTATATTAGTGTGCATGGCTAAAGGAATATTTTCTAGCTCATTCAATATAATACAATCTTGGCTTTCTATATTTCTATAGTCTAAGTGATTTGGATTGCTATTAGAAAAACTAAATTCGGGGGATGTATAAATTCGGCTAAGAAAATTAGTTTTTTCAAGCTCTCCTATACTGAGGACTTTTATAGTTTTAGGTTTTGAAAAATTAAAATAAAAGGTGTTATCAAAAGTTAGACTGTTGTCGTTTAATGAAACGCATCCATTGAAGGTGTCTTTTGGAATTGTAAATAATAAGGTTTGTTTGTTTTTATTTAAAGGCATGATGGCTTTAGCTATCAAATGGTTTTGATTATATAAAGAAACAGGCACTGATTTTGCTTCTTTAAAATTAGAAGATACTAATACGCCAATTTCATAAAAATGATCAAATGTTTGGTTTATAAAAACACTATCAATAGCTGCGTTATTTGTTTTTTCGGCTTCAGGAATTAAGAAAAAGGTATTATTGTTTGCAGGCTGTTTTGTTAAGGATTCTGTTTGTAAGCCAATAGCATCTGTAATTACAAGAATATCTTTTCCTTGATTATTATTGTGTGATTTTGTTTTAATCAAAGCATTTTCAAGAGAAAAAGGAATTGGACTATAATTTAAATTTTGAAGTTCTTTCGAAATTGTTTTAATATTGGTATTCCAAAAATCGGTATCATTTGTTAGAATTGAGAAAGTTGTTTCTTCGGGGATGTTTTCTAATAAATCTTGTACTGCCCTTTTAAGTAATTCTCCTTTTTTGCCTTTTGCTTGCATACTAAAAGAGTTGTCTAATAGTATAATGAGTTCATTGTTTTTACCTGTTTGATCAAGAGCTTTAAAAAACGGTTGAGCAAAAGCAATGATGAGAGCCGTTAGTAATAAAAGCCTAGTTACTAATAATAAGTATTTTTTTATTTTGGAACTTTTACGTGTTTGAACGATTAATTCTTTTAGAAAACGAACATTCGTAAAGTATTCTTTTTTAAACTTACGTAATTGGAATAAATGCACAATTACTGGAATGATCAGTAAAAAAAGAAAATAGAGGATTTCAGGATGTTTAAATTGCATTTATATTTTGAGTTTGTCAAAGATACATTTTTTAGATTGAATCTTGTGAGTAGATTAATGGGTTAGTAATTTTTTTAAAAATATTTCTAAGAAAAAAAGCAAAATCAAAACTTAGGAGGAAAGTTCTCTTTTCTTTAATTTTTCTTTATAGAATTCTTTTTCTGCTATATAAATAGTTTTCGTTACCTCACAAAATGTAACATCGCCTGTTTTGTTAGTAATATGTGTTATTTTAGTGTGTTCTATTTCTTTACCTATTTTTACCTTTTCTATAATTTCATTTATTTCATCATCACTAAAGTAAAAAGTTGCATAAACGTTTTCTCGCGCAGGTTTTTTAAAACGAATTAAGGCTGCTTTGTCCCATACGATATAATTTTCTTTTAAAATGTACATTAATTGTGTCATAGGAATGGGATCTACAGCTGAAAAAAGGCTGCCTCCAAAGATAGATCCAACGTAATTTTTATTTTTATAAGTATGAGGGATTTTTATGTGTATGTTTTTTAAATCTTCTGATATATGGGTTATGCGAGCGGTACTACGCTTATACATAGGAGATAGATTAAATCCATATTTTAAAAAAACAGAGGGTTTGATGAATTTTCTCGCGAATTTAGAAAGTTGTTGATACATTGGTGCTTAATTCATTAAAATTGATTCAAAACAGTTTTAATTGTCAAAAATAAACTATTTTTGACTAAATTCCTTTCTTAAAAAAATCAAATAGTGAGAAGATGCATCGTTTTTTTATAATTATCTTAAGTCTTATTATTGTAACTAATGATGCTTCTTCACAAGGGGTAAATACAGTAAAAAAAACGGAAATAAAAATCGAAAAAGCAAAACGAGCTTTGAGAGAGTTAGATACTAAAAAATCAATGGTGCTGGCTCAAGAAGGATTATCCGAATCATTTTTGTTAAACGACAATACCTTAAAGTCTAAAGCTTACATGGTTTTGGGATGTAATTTTACTGAATTTGCAAATACGAAAAAAGCCAAAGATTATTTTTTTAAATCCTTATACTATGCCAATTTAGTAGAAAATGATACACTCAAAAATCTGGTATATAATAACCTTGGTGCAGTTTATTCTTACTACGAAAACAATTTTGAAAAAGGGATTGAGTATTATAAAAAAGGATTGGTTTACGCGGAAAAAATAAATAAACCGATTCAAACTGTTTATAACTCTTTGAATATTGCAGGGGCTTATGTTGATGAAAATCGTTATGAAGAAGCAATACCTTTTTTAAGGAAGGCAGGTCATTATATGCAATACAATCAAGAATCGGAAGCTCAATTAAATTATAATGCCTTGTGGGCACGATATTGTAGTTATAAAAATCAAAAAGAGAAAGCAGAACATTTCTTTGAAAAAGCTATTCAATATGGCGTAACAGAAAAAGAAAATTTATTAGATAGTTATTTAGCGGAGGTTTATTATGATTATGCTATACATTTTGAAAAGTTTTCGGAATATAAAAAGGCTCTAAAATATCAAAGATTAAGTTCTCTATATAAAGATAAAGTTTACAACCAAGCCCGCTCTGAATCAGTAAAAAACAAAGAAGATGCGATAAAAATAAAAGAATATGAAGGACACATAAGTTATATTGAAAAACAAAAGGAAGAAAAAGAACTTAGTTTAAAAAAAACGTATGTAATCATTGCATTATTTATGGTTATTGTGGTTTTTCTAATTGTTTTAGTTTACATATTGTATAAAAATAACCGTAATAGACGCAAAAGTTTTATGCGTTTGCAAAGAATTAATAGTGAACTTGAAGATGCCAAAGATAAAGCTGAGGAATCTACCCGAATAAAATCGCAATTCGTATCAACTATTACACATGAATTAAGAACCCCTTTATATGGAGTTATCGGTATTTCTGATTTGTTGGCTGACGAATATCCTGAAATAAAAAACAGCAAATATTTAGAATCTTTAAAATTCTCAGCCCAATATTTATTGTCTTTAGTAAACGATGTTTTGCAAATTTATAAGATAACCGAAAGGAAAATTATTTTAGAGAAAAGTAATTTTAACCTTAGAGATAAGCTAGAGGCTATTAAAAATAGTTTTTACATGCAATCTGTCAAGACAATGAATGCAATAAATATAGATATTGATCATATAATCCCTGAAAGAATTATAGGAGATGGTCTTAGGCTTTCCCAGATTTTAATGAATTTGATTAGTAATGCACTTAAATTTACGGAAAATGGAGCCGTAGACATAAAGGTTAAATTACTCAAGATAGTAGATGACCAGTTGCGTTTAGAATTTGTTGTAGAAGATACAGGAATAGGAATTGCTAAGGAAAACCAGCAACGGATTTTTGAAGAATTTGTTCAAATTGAACGTCGAGAAGAAGACTATCAAGGAACTGGTTTAGGGTTGCCTATTGTGAAAAAATTAGTAGCCTTATTTGGCGGGACTATTTTTTTAGAGAGTGAAGAAGGCAAGGGGACTAAAGTTGTATTTCAGCTAAACTTTGAAATTGATAATCAGATTTTTTTACCTAATCTATTGCTAGATAAAAACGACAGAGGTGTGCTGAAAATACTTTTAGCAGAGGATAATAAAATCAATCAAATTGTAACAGAAAAAATATTTAAGGCTTTTGGTTGTCAGGTGTTGATTGTTGAAAATGGATTAGAAGCAATAGAAGTTTGTAAAAAAGAAAGTTTTGATATTGTTTTTTTAGATATCAATATGCCTATTTATGATGGCTATGAAGCGGCTATTCAGATAAGAACTTTTAATATTACTACTCCTATTATTGCTTTGACTGCTTTTGATAAATTTGAGGTATTTAGTAAATGTAAAAGTGTAGGTATGAATGATGTATTAGTAAAACCTTTTGAAAAAGAACAGTTAGTAGTCCTTTTAAACCAATATGTAGGGCTAGAAAATGTTCAGAGTAGAGATTAACTTAAATACGAATTAGAGGGTTTGCTGAAAAACAGGTCTTTATCTTATTACGAATGTACCTATAAAAGGTTAATGCCTTATATTTACAAACGGTTATAGAAAAATAATTGTATCAAAATTTGATTAAAAAGCAATCTTTTAAACGTTTCTCTCTAACAAAGAGGCAGAGATGATAGGTTTGTTTCTTTATAACAAACTATCTTTAGTTTTTCAGCAAGGGCTAATAGAATTTTATTTCTTTTTACGTTTTTCTGTGCGTTTACGTTCAACAGCGCGGTTTCTAGGAGCTGTTTTTCGAGGTTTGCGTTTACCAGGACCACCTAAATTTACCTTTTTATTCTTTTCTGATTTTTCTTGAAAGGCAGTGTTTTCAGATGCTTTAGGCTTTTTAAGTAAATGCTTTATTTTTTGCTTTTCCTTTTCAGGTCCTATTAATTGTGTTGAAATTTCTACACTTTCAGGGAAATCTAAAATAGGGATTTCAAGATCCATTAGCATTTCGGCTTCTATTTTTATATCCTCCTCTCTTGGTGTGATAAAACTGATTGCTATACCCTCTGTGTCAGCGCGTCCAGTTCTACCAATACGATGGATATATTGTTCTGGAATTTCAGGCATTTCAAAGTTTATGACATGTGTAATGTTAGAAATATCCAGTCCTCTTGCCATTACATCTGTGGTAATAATACCTTTAGTTTCCCCTTTTTGGAAAGATGACATGGTAAGTAAACGATAGTTTTGTGATTTGTTAGAATGAATTATACCAAATTGATCAGGAAAATCGGCTTCAATTTTATCATGAAGCATGTCAGCAATTTTTTTATTATTAACAAATATTAAAATTCGTTCTAAAGTTTCATTCGTTTGTAGTAAATGTTTTAATAAATTTACTTTAGTATTAAAGTTAGGAACATGGTATGATACCTGTTCTATTTTTTCTAACGGAGTGCCTGACTTGGCAAGGGTAACTTCTTCAGGAAAATCAAAATAATCATTAAGTATTTCATCTACTTCATCTGTCATAGTAGCTGAGAAAAGAATATTTTGGCGTTTGGGTTTTAACATGGTTAAGATAGAAGTAATCTGTGGACGAAAACCTAAATTCAACATTTCATCAAATTCATCAATTACTAGTTTAGTTACTTCTTGCAAAGATAAAACACCATCTAAAGCTAAATCCATTATACGTCCAGGGGTTCCAACCAAAATATCTATTCCTTGATATACTTGGTTTTTTTGAGTGTTTATGTTTACGCCCCCATAAATTCCTAGAGTTCGAACAGACATATACTGTGTCAGTTTTTCTACTTCATCTACTACTTGCACCACTAATTCTCTAGTAGGTACTAAAATCATGATTCGTGGATTGTACGTTTGAGCAAATTTATATTGTTTTAGTAGTGGAAGTAAATAGGCAAATGTTTTACCTGTTCCTGTTTGAGCAATTCCCATAACATCTCTACCTGACATGATTACATTAAATGATTTTTCCTGAATAGGAGTAGGGCTGACAAATTTTAATTCGTCTAATGCTTTTTGTAAAGATTTTGGTAAATTAAAGGGCTCAAATGATGACATATTTCTAATTGTATTTTTTGCAAAGGTATTGTTTATAGTCGATATTTCTAGCAGAAAGGACTATAACTTCAATTAGAATTTATTACTAGAAGATTTTTATTGCTAAAAAGAGATATTTATATTGTGAAACTGGTTGTGTTGGAAATGATAAGGTTGTCCGAAAAGTATGATTTAATGTTTGAATGACTACTTCTATGAAATTATATTAGACACATTTATTGTTTCTCCCTTTGGGTGAATGATATAAGATTGTGTGCTCTTTTCGGACAGCCTGATGTTTTTTAGCTATTAAGCATTACTGGCATAACAAGCATTGTAACTGTTTCTCCTTCATCTAATCCATCAGCGGGAGTTAATATTCCTGCGCGATTTGGCATAGACATTTCTAATTGGATCATGTCGCTTTGTAAATTTGTTAGCATTTCCATTAAGAAACGAGAGTTAAAACCGATTTGCATATCATCTCCTTGATAATCACAAGTAAGGCGTTCTTCTGCTTTATTAGAATAATCAATATCCTCTGCTGAAATATTTAATTCAGCACCTGCAATTTTAAGACGAATTTGATGTGTGGTTTTATTTGAGAAAATGGCTACACGGCGTACTGAACTTAAAAATTGTGTACGATCTATTAATAATTTGTTTGGATTTTCTTTTGGTATAACAGCTTCGTAATTAGGGTATTTTCCATCAATTAATCGGCAGGTTAAAATATAATTGTCAAAAGAAAAAGTTGCATTAGCATCGTTATATTCAATAGTTACTTCAGCATCAGAAGCAGCTAATATACCCTTTAAAATGTTTAAAGGTTTTCTAGGCATAATAAAATCAGCAACTTGAGAAGCTTTTACATCAGTTCGTGCATATTTCACTAATTTGTGAGCGTCTGTAGCAACAAAAATCAATCCCTCGGGTGAAAACTGAAAAAATACACCACTCATAACAGGACGTAGGTCGTCATTACCTGCTGCAAAAATAGTTTTGCTTACTGCTGTTGATAATACTTCCGCGGGAACCAATGTTTTAGAAGGGTCTTCTAGAACAACTGCCTTAGGAAATTCTGCTCCTGGCGAATAGGCTAAAGCGTATTTACCCGATTGAGAACTGATTTCAATAGTGTTATTCTCCTCGACTGTAAAAGTAAGAGGCTGTTCTGGGAACGTTTTTAAAATTTCTAACAATAGTTTAGCGGGTACAGCCACACTTCCTTCACTGGTAGAATCTATGCTTAAAGAAGCCGACATGGTAGTTTCTAGATCTGAAGCAGAAACCACTAATTGGTCTTGTTTTAATTCAAATAAAAAATTGTCTAAGATAGGTAAAGTATTGCTACTGTTTATTACGCTACCTAGGACCTGTAGTTGTTTTTGTAAATAAGAACTCGATACAATAAATTTCATCGCAAATTATTTAAGTAAGTAACCTTATGGTGTATAGATTTTAGTTTTTACAAATATATCGTAAACTAATTAGTTTTTGAAATTATTTTTTTAAATAATTATTGAGCAAATTTTCGTTTTCTGAAATAACTTAAAATAACACCAAAAAGGATTAAAATAATTAGTGGTGCGCCAACCGTAATGAATTGAATGTAAGTATATTCTTTATACACTTTTTCTTTATCTAATAAGGGAAGTTCTACCTCTTTACTACGGATGTTAATTAACCCCTTGTCGTCTAATAAGAAGTTTACACAATTCATTAAGAACTCTTTATTAGCATATAATTGGTTAGTCCATTTGTCAAAACCTAGTTCCATTGGCTGTCCATTTTGATCGAGTTGGTTTTTAATAATGTCTCCATCAGATATTATTATCATCTTAGAATCCTTACCCACGTTTTTAAAATCAAGCGATTTAAAAGCCAATACACGATTTTCAAAAACAGAATGAAATTTACCTTCTAATAATAATGCTACAGGAAAATTACCAGGAATATAATCTTTTAGGATAGGTTTTTCGTTAACCATTTCAAGGTTAATTTCCACGGGGGTGCCTACCGTTCTTGAATAAGGGGATGATTTTAATAAAATAGTTTTCTTTATACCATTTTTTAAGGTGTCAATAGGGTTTGCAAATTCAAATTTAACACCATCAATATTGTTTACAATAGGGTGTTTGCTTTCTGTGTAAACAAAAGGGGAATAGAGCCAAGGATAATTTTGGTATTGTGTCTCGCTTCCTCTTTTTCCTGTAGCTAATGCTATGGGTACGGCTTGCATATCTTTGATCAATACGGGATTTATACGAAAGCCATATTTGAAAAATAAATCATTTAAGCCTAAATTATTTGCAAATGCTAATGTACTACCTGTTTGATTTAAGTCTTCCATAGAAACGTTTACAGCATCCATTAGCCAAAGGGTTTTTCCTCCGTTTATCACGAATTGATCTAATACCTGTTTTTCGGCATCTGTAAAACCTGATTTGGGTTTAGCAATAATGGCTAAGTCGAATGTTTTGAGTGCTTTTTGTATTAATTCAGGCTTAGCTTTTACAGAGTCTATAGGGAAAGGAGCAATAAAATAATTATCGCGAACGGTTTGTAAAAAATCAGCTTTTAAGACATCTGGCAGTTCATTTTTACCTTTTATGATGGCAATTTTTTTCTTTTTGGGCGTTGTTATTTTATGAAAAGCATCCGTAAAAGCATATTCTAAATGTTGTACTGAATGAATAACTTTTTGTTCTGTACTGGCTCCCATACGGTTTTTAAGTAAAGGGACTTTTGTACTTTTGCCTTTGTAGGTAGCAATAGCCCAAGGATAGACTACTTCTTGTGATTGTTTTCCTTTGTCATCAACCGTTATTTTGATAGGAGTTAATCCGCGTTCATAAAATTGCTGCATCACTGCTTCTGCTTCTTCGGGATTTTCGAGAGGATTAACAAATTGAAATATAATATTAGGGTTATAGGCTTTTAATTCTTCTAATATTTGTTTTGTTTCTAATTGTAAGCGTTTGAACTCTGTAGGAAAACTACCTTCTAGAAATACATCTACATAAAGTGGTTCTTGTGCGTTTTTTAGAATATCTAAAGATGTTTCTGATAATGTATATCTTTTGTCTTGTGTTAAGTCAAAACGTTTAAAGACATAATGACTAATACTATTTAATAGAACCAATCCAAGGATAAGACCAATCATTTTTTTTGCAGAATTTTTCATCTTATTTCTTGTAGTTTTTAAGGTTAATAACAGTTAGTATATAAAAGAAAAAAATGACACTGATAAAATAGATTAGGTCACGTGTGTCAATGACACCTCGGCTGATACTTTTGTAGTGATAATCCATTCCTAATGATGCTACAAAGTCATTGAAATTTCCAAAGAAGGTTAATGTAGAGATGCCTTGAAATCCAAAATAAAATATAAAACAGATCAATACAGCTGTTAGAAAAGCTACAATTTGATTATCTGATAAAGTAGATGTGTAAATACCTATAGAGGTATACGATCCGACGAGAAATAATAATCCAAAATACGATCCTAATGTACTACCAAAATCTAAATTTCCTTCGGGTAAACCTAAATCATAGATTACTTTTACATAAACTAATGTGGGAACTATAGCTACAAGTATCAATAAAAAAGCACCTAGGGATTTACCAATAACAATTTCACCTAAACTCATAGGTTTGGTTAATAAGAGCTCGATAGTGCCTTGTTTTTTTTCATCAGTAAAACTCCTCATAGTTACAGCGGGAATTAGAAACAATAAAATCCAAGGAGCAATTGTAAAAAAAGAGGTTAAATCGGCAAAACCAGAGTTAAGTATATTGTAATTACCTTCGAAAACCCATAAAAGTAATCCCGTTATGAGCAAAAATAAAGCAATGACTAAATAACCAATGGGAGATCCAAAAAATGATCGAAATTCTTTTAGAAGTATGGCTTTCATAAATTTTTATATAGGTTTAAAGTCTAAAGTTTAAAAATATTGTATAATGGACAAAAGTAGTTCAATAAGCTCAAAGTTAAAATTTTAAACCAAAGAAACCCGTTTGTTTACACTCCAAGCCTCTGGTTTATCATTAAATAGTTTTTTGGTAAAGGTCCAAACTTCATCAAATAATGCGGAATTTCTGTAATTTTCTAGGGCTTCAGGACTTTCCCAATAGCTATATGTGAAAAAAATGCAAGGATTATTTTGGTCTTGATAAAGTTCTAATAACTGATTGCCAGGCGAATTGCGAATTTTATCTTTTATTTGTTCAAAATTCTCTAAAAAAGCGGGAATGTTTTCTTCATGAAAACTGAGTTTTACTATTCGGGTTAACATATAGTGTTGCTTATGAGTTTAACTGTATGATGATTTTATTCAAAAATAACGCTCACGGTATCTCGATATTTTAATCCTAATAATGATTTAGCTGTACCAGTAGTATTCGGATTGCTTTTGAATATAGCAATTTCAAGGTAGCCAGCTTCGTTAAAAAGAGCTAACTTTTCACCTTCATAATCTTTAAGGGTGTAGCCTTCTCTTATATTAAAATCAGAATACGAGCGATGTATTTTTTTTATCGTTTTATTGCCAAATTTTATTTCAAACTTCTTATCAATATTTAATTTTTCAAAAGAATTTCGAGTAATATTGGTCACGCAGTTTCCGTAATGATCAATATATATAACATTTCCTTTAATTTTGTTTGATTCTACCATTTCCTGTAGTTGGTTTTGTGGTTTCAAATCTTCAATTTTTTTACCAATGACATCCAGTTGTCCTCCTTTTGCAATATGACAAGCCACAGCTAACAAAATGTCTGTATCAGTAGCTGTTTTAGGTAAATGATTAGAAACATTGATTTCTGTTATGCTTTCTGGTTTTTGGTTTTGACAAACCAAACTCATGATTCCGTTGTCAGCACATACAAAATAGTGTTCGTTCCAATATACAACCAGATGTTTTGTGCTAACAGTTTGTTCACTATCAACACCTATTAGATGAACAGTACCTTTTGGAAAGTTGTAATACGCAGCGCTAATTACATAACTTGCTTCTATTATATTGAATAGGTCTATTTGATGAGAAATATCAACAATTTGAGCATTAGGGATTTGTGTGAAAATTTTTCCCTTTAGTGCACCTACAAAGTGGTCTTTGAGTCCAAAATCGGTAGTAAGTGTAATTATTGACATTCGATTGTTTATAACTATTGCTGTATTATTGGGGCAAAATTACTAGATTTGGGATAAACAAAACGAATTTATTTTTAACTAAATTAATCTGACATTGAACGAAAGGGTTATAGAATTAGAAAATATAGCTCCTAAAGAATTTTGGGGAGCTCATGACAAACATTTAGAAACAATAAAAAAATACTATCCAAAACTTAAAATTGTGGCTAGAGGAACTACTTTAAAAGCGTTTGGAGAAGAAGATGTGTTAGATGAGTTTGAACTACGATTTCGTAGATTGATGCTTCATTTTACACGTTTTAATAGTATTGATGATAATGTTATTATGCGGATTATAGAAGGGGATGTACAACCAAATAATCAAATGTCTGATCATGATAAAATATTAGTTCATGGTGTAGGAGGGAAACTAATAAAAGCTATGACACCTAATCAGCAATTATTAGTAGATACTTTGCAAAAAAATGATATGGTTTTTGCTGTAGGACCTGCAGGGACAGGAAAAACCTATACAGGAGTTGCTTTGGCTGTTAGAGCTTTAAAAGAAAAACAAGTAAAGCGAATTATATTAACTCGACCTGCTGTAGAAGCGGGGGAAAATTTGGGCTTTTTACCAGGAGATATGAAGGAAAAGCTAGATCCGTATATGCAACCACTTTACGATGCTTTGCGCGATATGATTCCTCCTCAAACTTTAGAAGATTATATCATGAAAGGGGTTATTCAAATTGCGCCTCTAGCCTTTATGCGCGGTCGTACACTAGATAATGCCTTTGTTATACTAGACGAAGCTCAAAATACAACACATAGCCAGATGAAAATGTTCCTGACTCGTATGGGACGAAACGCTAAATTTATTATTACAGGCGATCCAGGTCAGGTAGATTTGCCTCGTAGAACAATATCAGGATTAAAAGAAGCTCTTTTAGTATTAAAAAATGTAGACGGAATAGGAATAATTTATTTAGATGATAAAGATATTGTACGTCATAAATTAGTTAAAAAAATTATTGATGCTTATAAAAGCATAGAAAATCAAGATTAATCAATAAACGTTGCTAAAATAACCTTGTTAGAATGGTTGTTGAATACGAGTAAATACACAAATAAGGATGTTGTGCGTCAGCAACGAGAACCTTTAACCAAAGAAGGAAAATGCGAGAAACGACAAAAATATTTACTGGAGGAAGCAAGACAACCATAGTTGACGGAAAAATAACCGAGACAGTTGGTGGAGATTATCATATTTGGGCAGAAAGTATTGAATATAATGCTGGTGAACAAATTATAATGAGCGGAAAAGAAAAAGAAGTTACATTTGGCGAATATGTTCCACCTGAAAAATATTACACTACACATCCTTATGTTGAAAAAGTAGAATTTTTTGACCAAAACAATAAACTACTCAATCAAAACACCAAAGATTTTTATTATGGTCAAAAACTCAAAATAAAAGTTACCACCAAAAATGCCAAAGACGGCAAAATGATTTATCTTACCTTGCAAGGAAAATCAAAAAGCAAGAACCAAAATTTTGATATGATGAACGGTAGCGGTTACCGTTGGGGCTTTGTTCCTGTTTTTAACAATCAATACGAAACGCCACTTTTTGAACTCAATCCAAATTGGTACAGCGATGATTTAGAAGAATACGATTATGACCAACACATAACCAAAATAAAAGAAGAAGATTTAAACGAATTTTATGTCAAAATTAGCTTTGAAGCCAAACCCGTTTATCTCCCACTCGAAGGCGAACGCCTAAAACCAGTAACCTACAAACGAAATTATGAAGAGTTAATAGGTTTATTCAATACAGATGATTCAGGTTCAAAAGATTTATTAACCAACTACGAAAATAAATTTATAGACGCGCACAAAGAAAAAAACGATGCCATAAAAAACATTGTAGATGGATTCTCTGAATATCTATGCGAGGATAACAGAGATTTAACCACAGACCAAATCGAGGCAAAAGTAATAAAAAGTGCTAAAGAATTGTGGGATTATGCCGTTTGGCAACACAAAGACCATACTTCTACCATTGTTACCACTATCAAAAAAACAGGAGAAAAGGAAAAGGAAATAAAAGAAATAGAAGCCATTCTTGATGACCGACCATTGTATTGGGCAAGAAATGCAATGCAAGTAATCCTAAAACGCCAATATGTTTACATAGAAGATATTAAAGCATTACCCCAAAAAGACCAAGACGATTTCTTTATCAAATCAATAGTTCCGAAAAATAGTAAACTTTACAAAGCAATACAGCTTTTTGAAGAAAACAGCCGTAATTATACTGGAATAGATTTTTCAAAAGCAGTTGGAAATAAAAAAGTTTTGATTACGGGGTTTGATCCGTTTCAACTTAATCCTGATACAAATTTTAATACAAGTATGGGGGCAGATTCTGTAAACACTTTTAATCCTTCTGGTATTTTAGCTTTATTTTTACAAAATAATCAAGATTTACAAAATAAAAATATTCAAATTCAAACTTGTGTATTTCCTGTTCGCTATGAGGATTTTGACAATCAAGTTGTTGAAAATGTAATAAAAGAACATATTGGACAGGTAGATTTGATTATAACTACTAGTTTGAATGGAGGTAACAACTGGTTTGATATTGAAGCAGATGCTATTGAGTATAGGGGAGGTTTCCACGATAATATGTGTATTGGAGGACAGGATTATAAAGAATACAATTACAACTCTAGTAGATTTGTTCTAAACACCAACAAAAAACATAACTTAACTACATTACCAAAAATTAAAATTTTTGGTAATAATCTTTCTGTGAATATAAATGGTTTAGATGTTAGATTTGATAGTTCAAAGTTAAATTCATCGACTGAGGGTGGTGGCGGAAATTATTTGTCAAACGAAATAATGTACAGAACTACAGCCATAAGGGGAGTCTCCTCAAGTAAACCCGTTGGGCATTTCCATTTAGCAAATCTTGATAATGTAACTAGAATTAAAGAGGTTATAGATGTTGCCATAGAAGTAATAAAAAAAATAATTTTATAATTATGAGAACTTTATATACCCTTATTTTATTAAGTTACTTTTATCAACTTTCATATTCACAAGCTTGTGGAGGTGGCAAATTTGTATTTGAATTTTATAGAAAAGATAATTACGAATTGAAATACGAAATTACTTCAGTGGAGATAAAAGATATAAATTTAGCCTCCGAAGATATTTATATGGGAATAGTTATGGATTCAATTAAATTAAAACAGATAAATCAATTTAAAATTGATATAAATAAATTACCCAAATTCATAAATAAATCAATAACTTTTGATAATAAAATTAAAAATAATCAATTAACTTTTAATACACTAGAGTTGTATAATAAATTATTTTTGCTAACAGTTTGGGATAAGAAAACAAAAATTCAAATTCTTGTAAAATTATTTGGAGGTTGTGATAGAAAAAACATTGTTGTTATGGCTGAAAATCCTAAACTAATACCATTAAAATAAATGAACAGTAAACGAACTATAATTGAACCAATTTTGCCGATCGCACAACAAGAGTTTTGAAATAGTGTGGCTTCAGGCTCAATTTAATGTTGGTTTTGTATTTGTAAAGTTCAGTATCTCTTAAACTGAAAGTCTAGGCTTCTTTACTCACACCATCGCAAAGCTCTAAGACGACAAATACTAATTTATAAAAAAACAAAACAATTGCAATATAAGAGGTAATAATAAGGTTTATGACTGGTTAAGTATTTTATTCCAATTTTTAAAACGAAGATCTTCTAAAGTATGTTGATTTAAAGTGAGAATAAATGAATCATACCCTTTCTGTAATAAATGTTTTAATTGGCATTCACTACTCGGAAAAATACAAGGTTTAGCTTTGCAATCAATAATAGGATTTTCATCCTGTTCTAATAAATGAATTAAATTACCAAGAGGGGTTTCTAAGGTTTTTTCAGCAATACGTATTCCGCCTCCTTTGCCTCTTTTGGTTTCTATTAAATTATGATTAGAAAGAAACTGAATAACTTTGATTAGATGATTTCTAGATAAATTAAAAGTACTGGCCAACTCATCTAAAGAAGTAGCTTTTTCTTTGTTTAGATGGACTAAAAAAATTAGTACTCGCATAGAAAAATCCGTAAAGTGATTCAGTTTCATAAACTTTTTTAATTAAGATTTAAAATCTGTGGACCAAACTCTTCAAAATGAATAGCATTTTTATCCACACCTAAGTTGATAAGCGATTGATAATGCGATTTTATAAATAATTCTGGACCACAAATATAGTATTTAGCATCTTCTATTAAAATTTCTTCTTGATGATTCATTAAATTAATGCGTCCTCTTCTTATGTTATCTGTTTCAGAGTCTATTTGTTCATAATATGTATATGATTTTAAGTTTTTGTCTTTTTGAGCTATTTCTTCTATTTCATCTTTAAATGCTTGTACTTTTTCATTACGACAACTATGTATCCATATAGTCTGATTGTCATAATCTTTTTGGCTTTGAAGCATACTTAATAGTGGAGTAATTCCTATTCCTCCGCTTATTAGAACCATTGGATAATCTATTTTTTTTCCAATATTAAAAATGCCTGCAGGAGCTGATACAAATACTTCGCTTCCTTCTTTTTTATGATGTAGAACATTAGAAACTAATCCGTCAGGATTATTGTTAGTGCCTTTTTCTGATTTTACAGATATTCTATAATATTTTTCGTTAAATGAGGATGAAAGACTGTATTGTCTTGGTTGTTCATGCCCTAATTCTTCTATATGAGTTTTGATTGTAATGTATTGTCCAGGGAGGTAATCAGCAATTGCTTCGTTGTCTTTAGGAGCTAAATAAAAGGATTTAATCTCTTCACTTTCTTCAATGATTCTGGTAATGATAAAACTTCTCCATCCTTTCCATCCTCCTTTTTTGCTAAGATTATTTTGATACATTTCTTCTTCTATTTGTATCATTAGTTGAGCTAATTGCCCGTAAGCTTTTGTCCAAGCACTTAATAAATCCGCTGTTGCCGATTCTTGTAGGACTTCTTTTATAGAAGCGATTAGATGATTTCCTACAATTTCGTATTGCTCTTTAGTAATATTAAGACTAACGTGTTTGTTACCAATTGATTTGAGAGTGTTTATTAAAACACTTGGGTTTTCTATATGTTCTGCATAAGCTAATACAGCCATTGCTAAGGCAGTTTGTTGTTTACCACTTGCTTGATTTCCTAAATTAAAAATATTTTTCAATTCAGGATTATGAGCAAACATTCTATTGTAGAAATGTTTTGTTAATAATACACCGTTTTCTCTTAATACAGGAATAGTTGCTTTAATTAATTCTTTTTCGGTTGTTGTCATTATAAATTGTGTTTTATGGAACAAATATATTAAAAAAAACGAATAAGTTGTATTTTAAATACAACAAATAAAAAAAGGATTTATCTTGTGAGTAAATAGGAAACCTTTATTTTTGTAAGACTGTTTACAATAAATGTAAATTATAACAACACAACAGAAATGAATACTATTACTTCTACCCAGTTTAATTTTCCTGGGCAAAAATCAGTTTATCACGGAAAAGTACGTGAAGTTTATAATATCAATGATGATCTATTAGTAATGATTGCTACGGATAGACTATCAGCTTTCGATGTTATCATGCCTAAAGGAATTCCCTACAAAGGACAAATTTTAAATCAAATTGCCACAAAATTCATGGAAATGACAAAGGATATTGTGCCAAATTGGTTAGTGGCAACACCAGACCCTAATGTAGCAATTGGTCATTTATGCGAACCTTTTAAAGTAGAAATGGTTATTAGAGGATACTTATCTGGTCATGCAGCTCGTGAATATAACGCAGGAAAACGTACATTATGCGGTGTTACAATGCCGGAAGGGATGAAACCCAATGATAAATTTCCAGACCCTATAATTACACCCACAACTAAAGCAGCGGTAGGAGTGCATGATGAAGATATTTCAAGAGAAACAATTCTAGCTAAAGGAATTGTTTCTGAAGAAGATTATTTAGTTTTAGAAAAATATACACGTGATTTGTTTCAAAGAGGTACTGAAATTGCCGCATCACAGGGATTAATTTTGGTAGATACTAAATATGAATTTGGTAAAACGAAAGAAGGAACGATTGTTTTAATTGATGAAATTCATACACCTGATTCCTCTCGCTATTTTTATGCTGATGGTTACCAAGAAAGACAAAATAGAGGAGAAGATCAAAAACAATTATCAAAAGAATTTGTGCGTCAGTGGTTAATTTCAAATGGATTTCAAGGGTTGGAAGGGCAAGAAATACCTGAAATGACTGACGAATACATAGGAACCGTTTCTGATAGATATATAGAATTATACGAAAATATTATTGGGGAAAAATTTGAGAAATCAGATATTTCAAATAT
>NZ_PCMX01000106.1 GCF_002530675.1 Flavobacterium columnare NBRC 100251 = ATCC 23463 | reverse complement strand
AAAAATACTTCACCAAGTGCTGTTGCAGTAACTGGATTACGAGCATTTTGCAATTCAGATTTGATTTCTTTATCTGCTAATGTAACAGGAGGTTCTGGAAGATTCTTTTATTACTGGACAAAAAACGGGACACGCGTATCAGAAGGCTATGGTAAATCCACTTATATTTTAGAAGGGAATCAATGGAGTAATGGTGATAAACTAAAATTAGTGGTTAGCTATCAATGTATTTCAGGTAGTTGGGTAGAAACAGCTTCACAAGAATATACTGTAGAGAAATACACGTCTCCAAATTCATTAGCTGTAAACGGTTTAGCTCCTTTTTTAGCAAGTGATAGCTTAAACTTAAGTTTAACACAAACTGGCGGTACAGGAAGTTACTATTACTATTGGACAAAAAATGGGACACGAGTATATGAAGGATATGGTCGATCAACCTACACTTTACAAGGGTCTCAGTGGTCAAATGGCGACAAATTACGAGTAGGAATAGCTTATCAATGCGTAGCAGGTAATTGGATAGACATCCTATCGCCAGA
>NZ_PCMX01000105.1 GCF_002530675.1 Flavobacterium columnare NBRC 100251 = ATCC 23463 | reverse complement strand
TTTTTTTTGAAATAAATTTAAATAAGAAAAACGCATAAGAGGTTGCATTACCAATGTGTTTTAAATTGTCTCAATTTTAAAATAAGAAAGGACTTTATTGCATCATTACTTAGAATAAGATTGGGTAAAAAAAACAGATAGAATGTATATTGACTAATTGTGACAAGTCTTTATAAAGTGAAACGAACTTCATAGATTTGTAAAGAAAATATTTAGAAGTATAAATTTCTTATAGAATGTTTGATACGAATAAGAATATAGAACAGATATCAGTCATAAAACTACAAATAGAACATTGGAACGAAAAATTATAACGACCCTAGATGGATCTACGACTATTCAATTAGTAGATTGGAACGAATGTTATCATTCAAAGATGGGAGCTATTCAAGAGGCTTATCACGTATTTATAAAAAATGGTTTAGATTTTTTTGAAAACCAATCCATTTCAATTTTAGAAATAGGTTTAGGAACAGGCCTAAATGCTTTTATTACATTTTTAGAATCAGAACGAAAAAAGCAGTACATAAAATATGAAGGGGTAGAAGCCTATCCCATAAATATAGACGAAGTACAAAAGATGAATTATTGTTCCGCTTTAAATGAAGAATCTAAAATTCCTATTTTTGAAAAAATACACATTTCAGAATGGAACAAAGAAATAGATTTAAGCGAAAGGTTTTCCTTAAAAAAAAGAAAACAGTTTTTTCATGAGATAGAAGATACCAATCGCTTTGATTTAATTTATTTCGATGCTTTTGGTTACCAAGTACAACCCGATTTGTGGACCGAAGAAATATTTCATAAAATGTATAAAGCACTAAAGGACAAAGGAGTGTTAGTAACGTATGCAGCACGAGGTGTTGTTAAACGCGCTATGAAATCTGTTGGTTTTGAGGTGGTTAAGGTTCCTGGACCTCCGGGTAAAAGAGAAATGATGATAGGTTTTAAAAAAAATTAAAGAAAAATTATAGTTATTTTAAGACTTATTTAACCTTAAAAGAATTAAATTTGGTAAACTAAAATAAAACTAAATAGCATGCCAAAGAGAAATATTGATTTTGTTAAATCAATCTTAGAAAGAGTAAGTTTTGATGCCAAATTATTTGCAAAAGAATTACAAAAAGCACTAAAAATTCTTTTGCCTTATGAAGTAGAAGAGTTGTCATCTTGGTTTTATCAATACACACATGAAAAACCAGAATTAAGAAAATGTAAAATTTATTTAGAAGATTAATATTAAATAACACACACGAGGCTGTTCTAAACTTTTTTAGGACAGCCTTTTTTATTACTAAAATATTCGGATACCTATCGGAGATGATTTTCATATATTAGATTCTTAGAAAGTGAGTTCAACTTTTACGACAGTTTCTGTTTATTAAACTCCAATATTATGCGTTGGATTTTGTGCTGAAGAAGAAAAGAGCAAAGAAGAAAAAAGGGACGAAATTTTTCTCCAGAAGATCTAGTTTTACTATATTGAAGACAAAAAAAGAAATATTTTTTTAGATTCAAAGCCCTTTTTATCTGTAATAAAATTTGGAATTAAAAAAAAATAAACAAGAATTATATTATTTTTTTATATTACGTGTAATATTATAAAATTGAGGATTTATATAAAAAACTTTTAAATGAGTAAGTTACCATACGTTTTATTGATGTTTTTTTTGAATTTAAAGTTCTTTGGACAAGAACAATTTTCTATTTATTTTAAGAGCGATAAATATGATTTAGCTCCTTCTGAAAAAGGAGTATTAGAAAAATGGATTCAAGAAAATAAAAAAAGTAAAATTTTAACTTTAAAGGGGTATACAGATGAAGATGGAACCTATCAATACAATGACAGTTTAGCTAAAAAAAGAACAGAAACCGTTTTTAATCTTATAAAAGGGAAAATCGTAATTCGAGAAGATTTTAAAAAAATAAATTTCGGAGAATTACACAAACAATCAAATATAAAAGCTGAAAACAGAAAAGTAGTACTCTTTTTTTTAAAAGAAAAAGATTTATATAAAGAAAAAGAAATCATAGCATCAAAAATACCAACTCAATTGATCAACGAATCTATTGTTTTTCCTAAGACTATCGTGCTAAATAACCCCGATGGAAGTGAAACCGAAATAGATTTAGATGTTCAGTTTATGAAAAAATTATACGAATCCAAGGTTGGAGAAAAATTGAAAATTGAAAATCTAAATTTTGTGCTAAATACCTTTGCTATAACCAAAGAGTCTAGAGGAAAACTATATGAACTCTGGTTAGTTATGCAACAAAATCCAAGGTTAAAAATACAAATCCAAGGACATGTTTGTTGCGTAGCAAAAGACAGGCAAGATTTGTCAACTCAACGAGCTAAGGCAGTATATAAATTTCTAGAATTTAAAAATATTGACAAAACGAGAATGTCCTACAAAGGATTTGGTAGTACCCAACCATTATATGATTTACCTGAAAAAAACGAAGAAGAAAGAGCTGCCAATAGAAGAGTAGAAATAGAAGTCGTCGAGAATTAGTTTTAAAAAAAAAGATAGGATTTCATGTTAAGAATTAACTTCTTTTTATATTTGCGCGACAACAACATAACTTTATATAATGACTTCTGATACTTCAAAGCGTTACGCAATGCGTGGTGTTTCTGCATCTAAAGAAGATGTACATAACGCCATAAAAAATATAGATAAAGGTTTATTTCCTAAAGCTTTTTGTAAAATTGTTCCCGATTATCTAACATCAGACGATGATTACTGTTTGGTTATGCACGCTGATGGTGCAGGTACAAAATCATCACTAGCTTATATGTACTGGAAAGAAACAGGTGATTTATCCGTATGGAAAGGTATTGCACAAGACGCACTTATTATGAATATAGACGATCTGTTATGTGTAGGTGCAGTAAACAATATAATGTTGTCCTCTACCATCGGACGTAATAAAAACCTAATTCCAGGGGAGGTTATCTCTGCTATTATTCATGGAACAGAAGAACTTATAGAAGAATTAAAATCCTTTGGAGTTACCATTCACACCACAGGTGGTGAAACGGCTGATGTAGGAGATTTAGTTCGTACCATTATTGTAGATTCTACCGTTACAGCTCGTATGAAGCGTTCAGAGGTTATAGATAATGCCCGTATTACAGAAGGAGATGTAATCGTTGGTTTAGCTTCTTACGGACAAGCTAGTTATGAAACAATGTATAATGGAGGAATGGGAAGCAATGGTTTAACCTCCGCTAGACATGATGTGTTTACTAATGAATTAGCAAGTAAATATCCTGAAAGTTATGATGCTTCAGTACCATCAGAATTAGTTTATTCAGGACAAATTCAACTTACAGATCCTATTGAAGGATCTCCTATAGACGCAGGAAGATTAGTATTGTCACCTACGCGTACTTACGCGCCTGTGATCAAACAAATTTTAGAAAAATATACTCCAAATCAAATTCATGGAATGATACATTGTAGCGGTGGAGCTCAAACAAAAATTTTACATTTTGTAGAGAATCTTCACATTATTAAAGACAATTTATTTGAGGTTCCTCCTTTATTTAAGTTAATTCAAGAACAATCTAAGACCGATTGGAAAGAAATGTACCAAGTATTTAATTGTGGTCATCGCATGGAATTGTACGTTCCTTCCGAAATAGCAAACAATATCATAACGATAGCCCAGTCATTTAATATTGATGCAAAAATTATAGGTCGAGTGGAAGCTTCTGAAACTAAAAAATTAACCATTACCTCCGAATTTGGTATTTTTGAATACTAATTTAGGTAAAACAAATGATACTTATACGAAGTAATAACAATGTATAAAAAATAAAAGCGAATCTAAAAATTCAATACCCAATGTACGAATTACTATTTTGGAAATACAAAGACGAGGTTTACCTTAATAATCATGAAGTGTATGAAAGATTGTTAGAAAAAGAAATGATTGAAGGGTTGGAAGAACTTCCTCTTACGCTTATTATGAGTCGTATTTCCAATGTGTTTTCTAAATGGGAAAAAATAGACGCAATGAGTTTTAAAAATACGATGGGAGTAGGTGCTTTTCATATACAAACTACTAGTCAGAGCGTGTTAATTAATTGTTATGGAACTAAAGGTACGGATATGGATAAATTGTGCCAAATAATGGAGGAATTCAAATGTCCTTTATACGATCCACAAGTACCTACAAGATATGATGAATTTGCTGAATAATGATGAAAATTAATCCAAAAATAGGAATTGATCAATTGGTTTTCGGGATGAAACCCAATGATGTCGTAAAATTATACGGTCAACCCAACAAACAATTTGAAGATGAAGAACAAAACTTAATCTATTTGTATAATGATCAAAAATGGCGTTTGACGTTTTACGAAGATGAAGCATTTCGTTTAGGATATATTATTTCCTCTAATCCAGATTTAATATTATTTGAGAAAACTATTTTAGCACAACCTATTAACGAAATTCAAGAATTATTAAATGCTAAAAAATGGAAACCTTTAGAAATAGAATCCTTTGATTCAGTAGACAACTATTTTAACGAATCAAATTGGATGATTTTTCAAGTGGAGTATGGTTCTATAATTCGTTTTGAATTAGGAGCCGTATTTAATGATCACTCCGATGAATTTGAATGGAAATTTAGAGGATAATAAAAAAACATTTTATTAATGAGCCTGTTCGAAAAATAACTATCCATATCTACTGTTCAATAATTATAAGTAAGTGTCTAAAAAGTAATAACTTAAAGTTTGTCTTTTCAAACGACAGGGGAAGTCACCTATACAGTCTGTGGCATCTCCTGCTTACTTCGTTCGATCCTCCCTTTGGTCAAAATGAAAGATAGTACCCTTTTATAGGTCTTCTTCTTTGTCATTCAAATAACCAGATTATACATTTTTAGATGACTCCCTTTGTTTTATACCTAAAAAGAATGAGTATTATAACTTTTTGGGTTTCGTTTGTACGTCAAAAGTATTATTTATAATAGATGGTATAATTATAATTTAAAACGAAGGATGTACTCCAAAAATGACGCGATAAGTACATTTTTTGGAATAGTGTTAATCAATTGGTAGTTTTCTTTGTCACTCAGAAAGAGGAACGACATATTAGCAATCAAATGTTCATTGGTTTAAGAACTACAAGAGAGTTGTGAGCAACCTATTTTTTCTTTTGCCCAATCGGGTCTTTTAGTGAACCATTTTTCATATTCAGGTTGTTCTTCATAAGGCTTTTGAATTACTTGATAGAGTTCTTCCAGTAATGTATAATCTTCTAGCTCTGCTTTTTCTATAGCAAGTTGAGCCATATAATTCCTAAGAATATATTTTGGATTTACTAAATTCATTTTTTCTTTTCTTTCTTCATCAGAAAGAGGTTCTAGGTTAATTCTATTTAAATAATTTTGAAACCATACTGACCATAAATGTTCAAATTCAGGATTTTTATTTGGTATTTCGTAAAAAGAAGATTGTATCGTTTCAAATGCGTTTTCTTTAGTTTTTTCTTTTGAAACATTTCCAAGCAATCGGAAGAAAATGGTATAATCTGTTTCTTGTAATTGCAATGAATTTATAAGTTGATAGATTAGTTCACGATCAGTGCTATGAGCTTGAATAAGACCTAATTTTTTTCGCATGATATTCATATAGTCGTTTTCGTACTCATCTTCATATTCGTGTAATATTTTTTCTAATTCCTCGGTTTGATTAATTAAAGGATATAGAGCATTGGCTAGTTGATATAAATTCCAAAGCGATATTTGAGGTTGATTACCAAAAGCGTATCTATGCTGATGAGCATCAGTAGTATTGGGTGTCCAATTAGGATTGAAATCATCTAACCAGCCATAAGGGCCATAATCAATAGTAATGCCATGAATAGACATATTGTCTGTATTCATTACGCCATGAACAAAACCTACTTGTTGCCAGTTTGTTATTAATTTTCGCGTTAGTTGAGCAACTGTTTGAAAAAACGCAATATAGGCCTCTTTTCCTGTAGTTTTAATCTCAGGAAAATAGTGTTTGATCGTAAAATCAGTTAATAATTGTAAATTTTTTAAATCATTTCTAGCGGCAAATAATTCAAAATTACCAAATCGTATGAATGAAGGAGCAACGCGGCAGACTATAGCCCCTTTTTCATAAGCGGGGTTTCCATTGTATAAAACATCTCTTAATACATCATTTCCTGTTGTTATAATACTCAAGGATCGGGTAGTAGGAATACCCAAAGAGTTCATGGCTTCAGCACATAAGTACTCTCTAATAGAAGAGCGGAGTACTGCTAAACCATCAGCATTTCTTGAATAAGGGGTTTTTCCAGCACCTTTTAATTGAAGGGTGTATTTTTTGTTGTTATTTTCAATTTCAAACAGGTTAATGGCACGACCGTCGCCCAGTTGTCCTGCCCAAACACCAAACTGATGCCCTCCATAACACATTGAAAAAGGGTTTGTTTCAGGATAGATTTTTTTTCCAGAGAAAAAGGAAAGAAAATCGTCTGATTTTACATCACTTACCGAGAGTCCTAATTCGTTTGCAAAACCAATGTTTGCATGAATTAAATGGGGTTTTTTAGGAGGAGTAGGAGTAACAAAGGAAAAAACTGATTCGAATACTTTACGAACTGTATTTTCATTAATTGAGTCAGCAGGTAACTCCTTTGTAAATTTATTTTTGATTGAAAAGGATAAAGACATATAAATTTTTAAAAAAGAATTAATGGAATAAAACAGTAAGTATTGCTAATGATGCAGGAATGGTTTGTACATATAAAATGCGTTTGGAAACTGTTAAAGCACCATAAATTCCTGCAATAGCTACACAGCTTAAAAAGAATAAAGCTATATTTTTAAACCATTCAGGATTATTTATGAATAAGGACCAGATCAATCCAGCTGCTAAAAAACCATTATATAAACCTTGATTGGCAGCTAATTTTTTGGTTGGTTCGAATAAATTTTTTGGAATATTTTTAAAAACATTAGGTCCCTTCGTGGTCCAAGCAAACATTTCAAGCCATAGGATATATATATGTATAAAGGCTATAAAAAGAATACTGCTTTTTGCTAAGATTATCATAATTACTTTTTTTTTAGAGGTTGTAATGTTTTTAAACCCAGATTATACATTAAAAATTTATTACAGATAAAAACGACTTCATTTTTTGTTCTCAAGGTGATAAAACTACAGTTTTGGTAAAAATAGCTGTTTATTTTTAACTTCTTTGCCTTTTTCATCTTGATCCGAAAGGCTAACGCATAATTTAGGTTACACCATTGTTTTGTTGTGCTACTGTTGTATTTTCTTACTTATATATTAAAACATCGATTTATGTATATGTTTGCGTCTATGTTTGGTTTGTACTAAATTATTTTCTCCAGAAATCACACTAATAGTTCCATTGGTTTCAAACATAGCAAGTTTAACGTTTTCAAAATGTTCAATTCCGTGTTCTCGTATGGCTTGTTCTAGTTCTTCTAAAGTTATTCCTAGGCGAGTTAAAGTTTTATAATCAGTAATTCCGTCATGTATTAATATTTCAGGTTTACTGGTTATTAAATTTTTAATAACATTTGATTTTATCATAGCTTTTTTAAACACCACGTTGATTATAAAAAGAGCTAAAGCTGCTGTTAGACCTCCTAATAGAGAAGTATTACTTCCTACCATTGCATTTTGTACAGAATTACTAATGAGTAAAATAAGAATAACATCAGCTGTATTAAGTTGCGATAGCTCTTTTTTACCAAATAGTTGAAGCGCAATTATCATAAAGAAATAAACGCATGAACTACGAATAATAATGTCTATAAAAGGATTCATTATTTTATTTTAAAACTTTTTTCAATAGCTTTTATCATTTCGCCAGCAATATCTTTATGTGTAGCTCCTTCTATACCTTCTAGTCCAGGAGAAGAATTTACTTCTAATAGAAGAGGTCCTTTACTAGAGCGAATGATGTCTACTCCAGCTACTTTTAAATCCATTGCTTTGGCTGCTTTGATGGCTATTTTTTTTTCAGCAGCAGTTACTTTTATAACAGATGCACTTCCTCCCATGTGTATATTTGCTCTGAACTCACCGGGAGCAGCTTCTCTTTGCATAGCGGCTACCACTTTGCCATCTACAACAAAAAGGCGTAAATCTTTACCATTAGCTTCTTTGATGAATTCTTGTACTAAAATATTTGCATTAAGACTTTTAAAAGCATTGATTACGGATTCAGCTGCTTTTTTTGTTTCTGCTAATACAACTCCTTTTCCTTGAGTTCCTTCTAATAATTTGATTATTAGTGGTGATCCTCCAACCATTTTAATCAAATCATTTGTATCCAAGGGAGAATTAGCAAATCCCGTAGTAGGAATGTCAATACCACTTTGTAATAATAATTGAAGAGAAAACAATTTGTCTCTAGATTGGGTAATAGCCGCTGCGGAGTTAAGAGTAAAAACTCTCATAGCTTCAAATTGGCGGATCAAGGTGCATCCATAATAAGTAATACTTGGTCGAATACGAGGGATAACAGCATCAAAATTATCTAAGACGCGTCCGCCCCGATAATGAATTTCAGGAGTTGTAGCATCTAGCTTAATATAACATTCTTTGATATTAAGAAACTCCATTTCATGACCTCGCATTTCACCAGCTTCCATTATTCGGCGGTTACTGTATAAACTAGGATTGCTGGCTAGTACTGCAATTCGTAGTTTAGCACTTGATTCTTTATTAACATGGTAATGGGATTTAATTTCATCAAAGGAAGGTTGACCTAAGAGGTATTTTTCTTCAGGATCGACCATCATTTTTCCCACCATGGCTTCGCGTCCTAAAAGCATACGAAACCCCATGGAATCTCTATTGGCTAAGGTTACTTCAATAGGAAACGTTTCATTACCAATACTTAAATTGGTTTTAATGACATAGCGTTGTTCCCTATAGCCACTAGAACTTTTTACAATTCTTTTATCAATTAATTTAGCTTCACAATGTCTGGTTATTTTAACATTGCTTTGAAGAGGGTTTACATCAAATTTGACCCAATTTTCTCCGTTTTTAGAAAAAGGAGTAATATTTGTGGCGTGCATAGCGGATGTCTTAGCTCCAGAATCCACTCTAGCCTTAATATAAGGGATTTCTAATTCAGGAAAGGAGCACCATTCTTCGCTCCCTATAATCTCTTTTTTAGATGACATACTTTAAAACAAACAAATAAGATAACAATAACTATTTTCGAATAAAAAAGCCTACTAGTCTGTAGGCTTTTGAGATTTTTTTACTTGAATTTTTAATTCTTGTGAACTAGTGTCTAAATCCATCTCAATTATATCTCCTTCATGTATTTTAGAGGTAATAATTTCTTCTGCTAGAGCGTCTTCTATATATTTTTGGATAGCTCTTTTTAATGGACGTGCACCAAATTGTTTATCAAAACCTTTTTCGGCAATAAATGCCTTGGTTTCTTCTGTTAATCGGAGTTCATATCCTAATTCCTTAATACGAGCATATAATTTTTGCAACTCAATATTAATGATTTTATCAATATCTTCTTTTTCAAGGGCGTTAAATACAATAACGTCGTCAATTCTGTTTAAGAATTCAGGAGCAAAAGTTTTTTTCAATGCGCTTTCAATAACTCCTTTTGCATGGTCATCAGCCTGTGCTTGTTTGGCAGCTGTACCAAAACCTACGCCTTGACCAAAGTCTTTTAACTGTCGAGCTCCTACATTAGAAGTCATAATGATAATTGTGTTTCTAAAGTCAATTTTTCGACCTAAGCTATCCGTTAAATACCCGTCGTCAAGCACTTGCAACATCATATTAAAAACATCAGGATGCGCTTTTTCAATTTCGTCTAAAAGAACGACACAATAAGGTTTGCGTCTTACTTTTTCGGTTAATTGTCCTCCTTCTTCATAACCAACATATCCTGGAGGAGCTCCGACTAAACGAGAGATGGCAAATTTTTCCATATATTCACTCATATCAACTCTAACTAGAGCTTCTTCTGAATCAAATAATTCTTTTGCTAATACTTTTGCCAATTGGGTTTTACCAACACCTGTTGAGCCTAAGAAAATAAATGAACCTATTGGTTTGTTAGGGTCTTTTAATCCCGCTCGATTGCGTTGAATGGCACGTGCAATTTTTTGAACAGCATCTTTTTGGCCGATTACTTTTTTGTCTAGAATTTCAGGTAAATGAGCTAATTTGTTACTTTCAGTTTGAGCAATACGATTTACAGGAATACCTGTCATCATAGACACCACATCGGCAACATTGTCTTCTGTAACGCTTATTCTATTATTTTTAGAATCTTCTTCCCATTGTTCTTGAGCTATTGCTAATTCTTTTTCAATGCGTTTTTCATCATCACGTAATTTGGCTGCTTCTTCGTACTTTTGGCGTTTTACTACAGTATTTTTTAATTCGCGTACTTCATCCAGCTGACGCTCTAAATCTAGGATTTGTTGAGGAACATGAATATTAGTTATGTGTACACGAGAACCAGCTTCGTCTAAGGCATCAATAGCTTTATCTGGAAGAAAACGATCACTCATGTAGCGCTCCGTTAACTTAACGCACGCTTGAATTGCTTCAGGCGTAAAACTTACATTGTGGTGATCTTCGTATTTTCCTTTTATATTATTTAAAATTGTAATTGTTTCTTCAATAGATGTTGGATCTACAATTACTTTTTGGAAACGACGTTCTAATGCCCCATCTTTTTCTATATATTGGCGGTATTCGTCTAATGTTGTAGCTCCTATACATTGTATTTCGCCTCTTGCTAAAGCTGGTTTAAACATATTAGAGGCATCAAGCGATCCTGTTGCGCCACCTGCTCCCACAATGGTATGAATTTCATCAATAAATAGGATGATATCATTGTTTTTTTCCAATTCATTCATAACCGCTTTCATACGTTCTTCAAATTGACCGCGGTATTTGGTGCCTGCTACCAATGAAGCAAGATCTAGTGTTACAACTCTTTTGTTGTATAAAATTCTAGAAACTTTCTTTTGTACAATTCTTAGGGCTAAGCCTTCTGCAATAGCGGACTTTCCAACACCTGGTTCGCCTATTAGTAGCGGGTTGTTTTTCTTTCTTCGGCTTAAAATTTGCGAAACACGTTCTATTTCTTTTTCGCGTCCGACAACGGGATCTAGCTTACCTTCTTCAGCCATTTCTGTTAAATCACGTCCAAAATTATCTAAAACAGGGGTTTTTGATTTTTTATTTGATTTGTTGGCAGGATTAGAAGGGCTGTTTTGATTAAAACTGTCATCTTGTCTTGAATCATCACCATAAGACGATTCGTTTTTTGGGAAATTGTCTTGAAAATCTTCTTCGTTTGGCATCATAGTTAAATATTGTTCTTTAGCTGTATCGTAATCAATTTTGAGTTTGTGCAATAATTTTGTAGTAGGATCGTTTTCATTACGTAATATACATAAAAGTAAATGAGCCGTACTGATTGTTGTGCTTTGAAAAACCTTAGCTTCTAAAAAAGTAGTTTTTAAAGCTCTTTCAGCTTGTCTTGTTAGATGTAAGTTTTTTTTGTCATTACCTAAAATAAAATTAGGATTTGCTGGGCTTAGTATTTCAACTTTTCTACGTAGATGTTCTAAGTCAACAGAAAGATTGTTTAAGATATGAATGGCGGAACCATTACCATCTCTTAAAATACCAAGCATAAAGTGTTCAGTGCCTATGAAGTCATGGCCTAAACGTAATGCCTCTTCTTTACTAAAAGAAATTACCTCTCTAACTCTTGGTGAAAAATTGTCATCCATATCTTACAGTTATTAGTAATTGTAAATTTAATGATTTATAAATGGAATTGCAAAAAACATTCCATTTCAATTATACTGTCAGGCTAAAAGACAAAAAAAAAATGAAAAGAGCAAAGGTTATTATAGGTATTTATTAACTAATAATGGGGTTTTATTTGTTAATAAAAAAATAAAATAACCCTTGTTAAGGTATGCTCAAAACCAGATAAATCCGTATATTAGCGCGTTTGTAAAAAATTTGATAAATTAACGTAAATACTTATGTCTGAAGGAGAAAAGTTAATTCCAATTAACATTGAAGACGAAATGAAATCAGCTTACATCGATTATTCGATGTCAGTTATTGTATCAAGAGCGTTACCAGATGTTAGAGATGGTTTAAAGCCTGTGCACCGTCGCGTGTTATTTGGAATGCATGAATTAGGAGTTTTTTCTAATAGACCACACAAAAAGTCAGCGAGAATTGTAGGGGAAGTGTTAGGTAAGTATCACCCACATGGAGACTCTTCTGTATATGATGCCATGGTTCGTATGGCACAAGATTGGAGCTTACGCTATTTAATGGTTGACGGTCAAGGTAACTTTGGATCAATAGATGGGGATAGTCCTGCCGCTATGCGTTATACAGAAGCTAGAATGAAAAAGTTCTCTGAAGAAATGTTAGCGGATATTGATAAAGAAACTGTTGATTTTCAATTAAACTTTGACGATACCTTAGAAGAACCTAAAGTAATGCCGACCAAAGTACCCAACTTGCTTGTAAATGGAGCATCTGGTATTGCCGTTGGTATGGCCACTAACATGGCACCTCATAATTTATCAGAAGTTATAGATGGGACTTTAGCTTATATAAATAATAATGATATTGAAGTAGACGAATTAGCGACTTACATTAAAGCTCCTGATTTTCCAACGGGAGGGGTTATTTATGGAATGGATGGCGTCCGTGAAGCATTTAAAACGGGACGTGGTCGTGTAGTAATCCGTGCTAAAGTAGGTTTTGAAGAAGTAGAAGGACGTGAAGCTATTATTGTAACCGAAATACCTTATCAAGTAAATAAAGCAGAAATGATTAAAAAAACTGCTGACTTGGTAAACGATAAAAAAATTGAAGGGATATCAACCATACGAGATGAGTCGGATAGAAATGGTATGCGTATCGTTTATATCTTAAAAAGAGATGCTGTACCCAATGTAGTATTAAATACACTCTATAAATATACGCAATTACAATCGTCATTTAGTGTTAATAACATTGCGTTAGTAAACGGAAGACCTCAAATGTTAAATCTGAGAGATTTAATACATTATTTTGTCGAACATCGCCATGATGTGGTTACCCGTCGAGCGCAGTTTGATTTGCGAAAAGCAGAAGAAAGGGCTCATATTTTAGAAGGGTTAATTATAGCATCGGATAATATTGATGAGGTTATTGCGCTGATTCGTTCTTCTAAAGATGGAGAGGAAGCACGTGGAAAATTAATCGAACGATTTAATCTCTCTGAAATTCAAGCTCGTGCTATTGTAGAAATGCGTTTAAGACAATTAACAGGTCTTGAACAAGATAAACTACGTGCCGAATATGAGGAAATTATGAAGTTGATAGCGGAGTTAAAAGCATTATTAGCTAGTAAAGAACTTCGTATGAATTTAATTAAAGAAGAATTACTAGAAGTTAAAGAAAAATACGGTGACGAACGTCGTTCCACAATTGAGTATTCAGGAGGAGATATGAGTATTGAAGACTTAATTGCTGATGAACAAGTTGTCATTACTATATCGCATGCGGGTTATATAAAACGTACTCCGTTGTCAGAATACAAAACTCAAAATAGAGGAGGAGTTGGACAAAAATCAGCAGGCACCCGTGATCAGGATTTCTTAGAACACATGTATGTAGCAACCAATCATCAATATATGTTATTCTTTACTCAAAAAGGGAAATGTTTTTGGATGAGAGTTTATGAAATCCCAGAAGGAAGTAAAGTAGCTAAAGGACGTGCTATTCAAAACTTGATAAACATTGAGCAAGATGATAAGGTAAAAGCCTTTATTTGTACAAAAGATCTAAAAGATCAAGAATACATCAATAGTCACTATGTAATCATGGTAACGAAAGAAGGACAGGTTAAAAAAACGTCTTTAGAGCAATATTCGCGTCCACGTACTAATGGAGTAGCAGCTATTACTATAAAAGAAGGCGATGAGTTGTTAGAAGCAAAATTAACAACAGGAAATAGTCAAGTTTTAATTGCTGGTAAGTCTGGTAAACTAGTTCGTTTTGAAGAAGAAAAAACCAGACCAATGGGAAGAACCGCTTCTGGAGTAAGAGGTGTAACTCTTGCCGACGAAAAAGACGAAGTAATAGGAATGGTATCTATTGATCGAGATCATGTAAATGATTCTCAAATATTGGTAGTTACAGAAAATGGTTATGGAAAACGAACTAAATTAGTAGACGATGATGGAGAAGATGTGTACAGAATTACAAACCGTGGAGGAAAAGGAGTTAAAACCTTAAATATTACAGAAAAAACAGGCTCACTTATTGCTATTAATAATGTTACGGATGATGATGATTTGATGATTATCAACAAATCAGGGTTAACCATTCGAATGAGAGTTTCAGACTTACGTGTTATGGGACGAGCAACGCAAGGAGTCCGTTTGATTAATATCAAAGGAAAAGATTCTATTGCAGCAGTATGTAAAGTAATGAGAGAAGAGGATGAAGAGGAAACTAATTTAGAAGAAAACGAGTTAAACGATCATTTAATAACAGATTCTGAAACAGAAACAGAATTAGAAAATCAAGAATAATATAAATAATAACAAAATGAAAATAAAGAATTTAGCACTAGTAACGGCTTTGTTTTTGTCAGTTACTGCAATTGCTCAAAAAGATGATATAAAAGCCGCTGAGAAAGCATTACGTTCAGGAAACCCTACTGAAGCCAAAGCAGCGTTAGATAAAATAGAGTATATGGTTATTAACCTAGATAGTCCTACAAAAGCACACTATTATTTTTTATTAGGAAATACAAATCTAGAATTGGCCAAGAAAAATATTGAAGAAGCAAAAAGTTTAGTAGCAGCAGCTAAAGCTTATAATGAATTAAAATCAACTGAAGCCAGTTCAGGAAAAAATAAATATACAGGACAAGCAGAAACTTCTTTGATTGAAGTTAAACGTTTGCTAACTAATAACGCTATTGCAGACTCAAATGCAAAACGCTATAAAGAAAGTGCTCAAAAATTATACGAAGTGTATGGTCTGGATAAAAAAGACACAACAATCTTATATTATGCAGCAGGGACAGCTATAAACGGTGAGGATTATGATTCAGCCCTTTCTTATTATAAAATGTTAAAAGACCTGAAATATTCAGGTAAAGCAACGAATTATTTAGCAAAAAATAAATCAAACGGACAAGAAGAAACTTTTGCCTCAATGAAAGACAGAGATTTTTCCGTAAAAATAGGAACTCATGAGGCTCCAAGAACAGAAAACGTTGCGTCAAAAAGAGGAGAAATAGTTAAAAATATCGCTTTAATTTTAAATCAAAAAGGAGATTTAGCAGCAGCTAAAAGAGCCGTAGAAGAAGCAATACAAGCCAATCCAGGCGATACAGGACTGTATACTGCTGGTATGGAAGTAGCATTAAAAGCAAATGATTATCCAACCTATAAAAAATATGCTCAAGAAGCCTTAGCTCAAGATCCAAACAATGCCGATTTATTTTATAACCTAGGCGTTATTTCAGGTCAAGCAAATGATAAACAAGCAAAAATAGATGCAGAAGGGTATTACTTAAAAGCCATTCAGATTGATCCAAGATATAAAAATGCGTATTTAAATTTAGGGGTCTTAAAATTAGATGGAGAGAAAGAAATTGTGGATCAAATGAATAAATTAGGAACCTCAGCAGCTGACATGAAAAAATATGAAGCTTTAAAAACAAAAAGAGAAAATTTATACAAATCAGCAATTCCTCATCTAGAAAAAGCGTATGAATTATTTGAAAGTGATAAGGATATTAAAAATACACTATTAAATATGTATAATGCACTTGATATGACAGATAAATACAAGGCACTAAAAGCCAAAAATTAAATTTGAAATAAATAAAAAACTCCTCAATTTGAGGAGTTTTTTTATGAACCTAGGTTCTAATTTTTACATCCAAATGTAAAAATAAATTTAGGTACTAATCCAATAAAATTTCCTCTTCGTTTACTCATTTCGACAGTATAATAAATGGAATAAAATAAAGGCATAAAGTTTATGTAATTTATTTTGGTTGTTCATTTCATTTGAGAGACTCCCTTTGGTCCAAATAATAGGATTTATAGAGTAATAATTGATTTCTTCAGTCAACTAAATTAAGTCATTGTGTGTTTTTAAAAAAATGTGTAAAAAACGTATGTATAAATAAAAAAATAAAGAATAAATTACATTTAAATGAAGAATTAAAATATACTATTTTAATGTAAAATTTTTAAATTTGTTAAGAGAAAAAAAATAAATGTTATTGTATTCTGTTTTTATATTTTAATTTTATGAACATCAGTTGGTCTGTACACATAGTACAAAAAGGAGATACCTTAGAATCAGTAGCCCAAGGATTAGGAATTAGCGGTGAATCACTTCGAGAATATCACAATACCTATTGTGAGTTAAAATATTTGATAAATTATAATGACCTAAAAGGAATAAAAGAACTAATCTTACCCTCTACACAAGAAATTAAAGAAATCAAAGAAACAGAAAAAAAAATAAGAATCCTAAGCAGCTTACCGTTACACTACCTACCCCAAAATTTTCATAAACCCAGTTATGATATAGATGAAACAATAGAAACATCATCAAAAGAACCCTTTACAGTAAGCTATAAGACGACCCTAAAAACCACAAAAGAAAAAGAAGGAACCATAGTATCGTTAGCAAACAGCCATTTTCAAAAAGAAGAAGAAACCCCAGAAGATAAGATCTCTACATTGGCCATAGCTTGTATAAATGCAATATATCCGATAGAATTTATTATAAATCCTGGAGGTCAGATAATAAACATAAAAAATCATCAAGAAATAATAAACAAATTTAAAGAAAGAAAATTAGACCTGTTAACTTATTTTTCAGGGGAAATAAATCAAGCATATATTGATACGTTTGAAAAAACTTTAACAGACAGAAAAAAAATTCTAAAGAGTTATTGTTCAACCTTATTATACCAAGTTCTTTTCCCCAATATGAGTTGGTTTAGTAAAGAAGAAAAAAAAGATTATTTTTATTTTCAACCCAATTCATACAACGTAGAAAGTGCAGTTATAACACAACATGATTTTGAAAACACAGACTATATAAAAACCATTGTTACATCAAGTTATGAAGAAGGCAGTACATTTCAAGAAATATTGCGTAAAAAAGTTATAGAATATTCCCAAACTACAATAGATCCCCAAGAAGAAGATCTATCAAATTGGCAAGGAACCATAAATTTTACCTATTACACCTCCAGAAAAAACAAACAATTACTAAAAGCAGAAGCCGAACTTAAGATAGAAAACAACCAAGAAATATATGTAAAACATACCCTAAAAATAAAATAAATTAAACAAAACAAACAAACAAAACTAAACAACTATATATGAAAAAATATAGAGTACAAAAAGGAGACACCCTAAACTCCTTAGCTGAAAAATTTGCTATAAAAGACGGAGCCCATCTTCGAGCATTTCACAATCTATATTGCCCTTTAGAAGACTTATTAGGGGCAGAAGTAGTAGCAGGGAAAGAACTCCTAATAGCCGAGGAATCCCCTTATATAAAAGAAAAAAACAGCCCATCTGAAAACCCTGAAAAAACATCAGAAGTAGCGGTATCCAAGAGTTCAGAAGAAACAACAAAAAAAGAAACAAGTCCAAGTCAATCTTCATCAAGTTCCACGGCACATGAAGGCAAACACTTTGTAGTCCAAAAAGGACAATGCCAATGCAACCAAGGCTTTGAATTTCCATCCTTTAAAGTAACGAGTCATAACAAACACTATTGGAACGATTCGGAAGGAGAATCAGATTACCTAGCCGTAACTGAATCAGACATACAACTAAACCCATCAGCACAACCCTTTGGACAATGCAAACTAAAACCCAGCTCCGGAGGTTATTTGCCCTGCTCCTTTGCAGCAGCCGGAAAATGGAGTAAAACCTACGACAAAGTAAAAATTTTAGATAAAAAATGCGTTACCGAAATATCCGAATTAATGTGCAGTACAGGAGGTAAAATAACGATTTTAAAACACGGACAACAAAGTCAAAGCAGTAAAAGCCAAGTAAAAAAAGCCAATCCACGAGAACAACATTTATACAACCCCATTATGAATTTTGAAGAATTTCAAGAAGAAATCAGCAGTAAAAACAACGAAGCTTGGTAATAAAAACACAGATTTATAATGAAAAAAGGCATATCCGCAATATCAGGAGTAACCTCGCCCACAGTAGGCGAAAAATACACCTATCACATATCCGAATGGTACCCTAATACCCCGATATCCGAAAGAGAACAAGCAAAGGTTACCTGGGAACTATTCAAAAAAAGAAGCGATGGTAGATTTACCACCACCCATATTAAGAAAAAAGGAGACAGCAGTTTTACCTTTGGCGAATCCTCAGTAGGAGAGACCTACCGATTGGAAGGATATTTATACCAACCCGAAGGAGGCGGATTAATCATAACCCCCAAAGCCAGTAAAATCCCGAAAATCTGCAAAGTAGACCTAAACTACGTAGACGATAGCAAAGGCAGCGTTTTTAGTTTTACAGAAAAACTACGAGCCAAAGCCCATTGCATAAATATGTTTAACAAAGAAGTCCTATTTACCTTATGGGAAGACGATGCAAAAGGCAGCGGACACAATACAACCAACCAACTCATTGATACCAAAAAAGCAAAAGTAGACCTATACGGAGATGCAGAAGTAGACTTTATGCTAACCAAAGCATTAATGAAAAAAGCCATGGAAGGCGAGACAGACATACGAGAACTAGAATTTTATGTAACAGTAGAATATTACAAAACCAAAAAACACACAACCTCAAACGTAGAAATAAAAAATCCATCACCCACAGAAAATAAAAAACCATCACAACCCACGGCAATTAAAAAAGCCAAAGGTTCTCCGGCAGAGCACAAACCAAGGAGTAAAAAAGAAGAGAAAGGAGTATTTAGAAGCATTTCAGAAACCATAGACGAAATATGGGATTGGGCAGAAACCCAAGGAATCGCTCAAAGAGACAAACCCCACACCATTGAAATCCCCGAAGGAAAAAGCCCCGCTGTTATAGGAAAAACGAAGGTGGAGAAAAAAGAGGAAAAGAAAGGAGGGTGCTTTTGTAAACAAGAAGAGAACCAATTTTATTGGAGTGATAAATTAACTTGCGACCAAAGAAAAAAAGTGCTTGAAGTTTGTCAAGAACTTTGGGGAGAAAAAAATAAAAAAGAAAAAGCGAGCCAGCTAATGTCTATAATGTACATTGAGACAAATAAAACATTTAGCCCCTCAGCTGATAATGGTATAGGTTTCTCAGGCTTAATTCAATTTAATGATGCAGCAGCTAAGGGAGTAGGTACAACAAGGGCTGAATTAAAGAAGATGACTTTTATAAAACAAATGGATTATGTAAAAGCTTACTTTATGAAAAGAAAAGATGAGCTAAATACTATGACAGATATGTATTTATTAGTAATGAAACCAAGTGCTGTGGGAAAAGGTAATGATTCTAATTATGCTGTTTTTGATGAAAGCATAAGTGTTCCTGATGGAGATGGTAGTAAAACAAATGCAGCGCAGCGCCAAATAAATATAAATAGAGAACCTTGGGTAACTAAGTATGGATATTCATCAAATCCAAAATTTTTAACAGAAAAGGGAGAAAAAGAAAAACGGAAAAAATGGGTTTACACTAGACAAAAGTATGAAAGTAGACCTGGTTTTATAGGAGGAAAAACAACAATAAAAGAAATTGAACAGGTTTTAAAAGATGAAGGATTTTATTTAGGTAAAAATCATATTTTTAAAGGAAAATGTATTGATGAAAAAGAAATTATAAGTAATAATAAAGAACGTGCCCCTTGGGTAGATGTTGCATTCGAAGAATTCGAGAAATACAAAGGGATAACAGAAAAAGAAAGCCCGTTAAAGGAAAGAATTTCTGAATATTTTAAACTTTCAGGTTCTCCAAGTTTAACTTACAAAGATGCTTGGTGTGCTACATTTGTTCATTGGTGTTTTCAACACACAGAATATAAGGATACAAATGAAAAAGGAAATGTAGGAGCATTTGATTGGGCAGAAGAGGGCAATTTAAGAATTAAAGGAAACTCAACAAAAGATGGCTGGATAAATGGAGAGAAAAGTGAAGTTTTCGTTGGAGCAGTAATTGTGTTTTCTTTCTCTCATGTTGCTATAATTGTAGGAGAGAATAAGACAGGTGAAAAATATATATATTTAGGAGGTAATCAAGGTTCAAAAGTAACAGGAGGACAAAAAATTTGCATGGGTAGTGTTTCAAAAAATAGTAAAGACATTTTCGCGATTATGAAACCAAAGAATTATAATCCTAAGGAAAATGAAAAAAAATTACCTATTTATGACGTTGAAGAAGAAAATTCTAATAGTTCATCAAGATAAAAAAAATAAAATGAATAAAATAATAAAATTTTTAATCCTATTAGTTACTTTTCAATTTTTGAACTGTAAGAATAATAATACAAATAAAGATAGTGAAATCCAAGATTCAAATATTTCTGTAAACAAAATAAAAATGATAGAAGATATATTAAATAAACAATTAAAAAAAGGAGCGAAACAATATCTAGATGAGGCAGGTGTAGAACTACCTAAAAATAGCTTTGATATGAATGATTTAGAAGCTTGTTCAAATTTAGAATCAACCCTTTTAGAATCAAATAAATTTAAGAGATTAACCGAAGAAGAATTTTCAAGTAAAATAAAATTAATATTCAATAGGACTATTGATTTTAAGTCAGATAAAAAAATATTATATTTTAATTTTTTTGATATATGTGATAGAAAATTAAATTTATTACCTATAAACAACATTGATAATAAAGGAGTTTATGTTAGTAAAACTCATAAGTTAATTTTTGATTTTCATTATTTACCAGAAATTATAGATTATAAATCACTATATCCTAAACTTTATCAAGAAGAAAAAAAACTCCAAAAATCATTCAAAAATAAAAATGGAGATAATTGTAGTATAGAATATTGGTATGAAATTAGTGATTTAAAAATAGAACAGGAAATCAATAATAAAATAACGATTAATCGTAATAAATATTTATTTAATGACAATAATGAATCATTTGTATGGTTACAAAAAAATGATAAATACTTTTTAGAATCTTTAGTAAAAACTTTCGGATATGTAAAAGACAAACAACTGTTAGAATTTGTTTTTGATAACCAAAAAATCATAAAAAATTCAAATATTGAAGAAATTAATAAATTATTATGGCATAAAACCTGTGATGGCAAAATAACATTTCATAAAGAAACTCTAGACATAATTAATGAAAAAGAAAATAAAAAAGAATATTTTAATTTTTTAAACGATGAATATTTAAGATATATAGACAAAAGTGAGTTGCCTATTTCTGAAAAAGCAGAGATAATTGCCAATATTTTAAATTTTATAGCCTTAAACACTAATGATTATGATCCATTTTCGAATATGGGTTTTTTTGCACAAAACTTTGATGGAGGTAGAAAAACTGAAGGAAAATATTCAAAAGAATTTATAAAACATAAATTTTATAATTTAAAAGACTTTAAAAAACAATGGGAAGAAGCGAAAATTGATGGAGACGGAGTAGCTTATCCAGGAAATATTGAGTAATATGAAAACATTATTTTTACATATATCTTTTTTCGTAGTAATTATTTCAAACTATTCGTTTGACTCAGAAAGCAATATTTTAAAATCTGAGCAAAAGGATTTTTATGCTGAAGGACAAGGAAAATACCCTGAGGGATCAGAAAGAGAATTAATATTTTCAGAACTCCAAAAGTTTACAGCATTTGAAATAAGAATTATTAAAAATGAAATTTTCGCTAGACACGGATACATTTTTAAAAGTAAAGATTTAGCAACTTATTTTGGTAAATAAAATTGGTATAAACCTCTTTACAAAGATGTTACAAGTAAATTAGATAAAATAGAAAGAAGAAATATTTCATTTATTATCGAAAATTTCGAATAAAATAAAATTTATATTTTTAATTCAAACGCTCTTTGACAAACTAAAAACCAATTGGGGACATAACTGAGATAGAAGAAGGAAAATGGCAACATTTTCCTTGCCCCACTGGTATATAACCTCAAAAAGAAGACAAGGATTTGTACAGAAAAAGGAGCGATATTACAAAACCAACACACACAACCTTAAACATAGAAATAAAAAAGTAAAGGTTCTCCGGCAGAGCACAAACCAAGGAGTAAAAAAGAAGAGAAAGGAGTATTTAGAAGCATTTCAGAAACCATAGACGAAATATGGGATTGGGCAGAAACCCAAGGAACCGCTCAAAGAGACAAACCCCACACCATTGAAATCCCCGAAGGAAAAAGCCCCGCTGTTATAGGAAAAACGAAGGTGGAGAAAAAAGAGGAAAAGAAAGGAGGGTGCTTTTGTAAACAAGAAGAGAACCAATTTTATTGGAGTGATAAATTAACTTGTGACCAAAGAAAAAAAGTGCTTGAAGTTTGTCAAGAACTTTGGGGAGAAAAAAACAAAAAAGAAAAAGCGAGCCAGCTAATGTCTATAATGTATATAGAAACGAATAAGACATTTAGTCCTTCAGTAGATAACGGTTAGGTTTTTCTGGGTTAATTCAATTTAATGATAGGTCAGCTAAAGGTGTTGGAACAACACGAGAAGAATTAAAAAAGATTGTACTTTTACCAGTTCAAAGCTAACATATAAAAAAGGAGATAATAAAAGAATTAATCTATGAATAAAATAATTATGTTTCTTTTATTAGCAAGTACTATAGTTCCTGCTCAAATAAAAGGAAAAGTAATAGATGCTAATAATCAACCGATTCCTTATGTAAATATTGGAGTACAAAATGAAAAAATAGGTACAAATTCTGAGGAGGACGGAAGTTTTTATTTACCTATAAAAGAAGAAAAAATGATTGTTTTTTCAGCTTTAGGTTATGAAAAAAAAATAGTACCCTCTTCTGCTATACAAACCGTACAACTTGTTTCAACAACTTATCAACTTAATGATGTAATCATTACAAATAAGAAAGAAACGAGAATATTTGAATTATCATTAACAAATAGTATTTCCCAAGCTTTTGAAAATGGACCTAAAATAGATGCCATTTATTTTCCTTACGGAGCCAAGATTAAAAAAAATAGATACTTAAAGAAAATAGGATTATTTACAGAAAGTAATATTGAAACAGCAAGTGTTAAAATACATTTTTATAACGTAACACCTAGTGGATTACCTGGCGAAGAATTAATAACAAAGGATTTGATTGTTCAAGTCAAAAAAGGAAGCCGAAAAACTTATTTTGATATCTCTGATTATAATCTCGTTTTTCCTAGAGAAGGTTTATTTATAGCAGTAGAACGCTTATTAATAGAAAAAAATAAATGGATTAAAAATTCAATAGCAATTGATGGCTCCCTAAAAATACAGACTATTTACTATCCTTTGCTTTTTTATAATTTTGTAGAAAAAGATTTTACTTATACTTATTATGGAGGAAATTGGTATAAAGAGTTAAAAAAACGAGTGGATGCAACTACAAAAAACAGGGTTTTTGAGCCTGCCATTAGTTTAATATTAACAAACTAATGAAGTAGTTTAACCCCAGATTGTGTGTTAGATGTTATGATGAAGATCAAAAGGAAAAACAAGAATAAAAATACGCGGGATTTTTTTAGGATAGTGTCATTTAAAATTATTTTTGTTTTAATAAATTTCTAATTCGTAGCTTGATTTGAGTTAATAATACCATTTAAACTTAAAATATACTGGATTAAAAAGTAAAGTTCTCGATACGTTTTTTTTTCATTTTAAAAA
>NZ_PCMX01000104.1 GCF_002530675.1 Flavobacterium columnare NBRC 100251 = ATCC 23463 | reverse complement strand
TCTTTATCCCCTTCTACACACGTTCATACCTTATTTACAAAATGGGATAAGATTCCGTTTATCTTATTAATTATGAAAGATATAAAACCCTATTATTTTGCTTTAGATAAAGAAGAAGATGTCTTTACTCATGCTTATCAAAACAAACTTCCTCTTTTACTCAAAGGCCCTACTGGAACAGGTAAATCCAGATTTGTTGAGTATATGGCATATAAACTCAATAAAAAACTCTTAACCGTAAGTTGTCATGAAGAAACTTCTTCTACTGACTTAATAGGCCGATTTATCATAAAAGGAGCCGAAACAATCTGGATTGATGGTCCCTTAACAACTGCTTTAAAAGAAGGCTCTATTTTATATTTAGATGAAATAGCCGAAGCTCGTCCTGATGTAATTGTGGCCATCCATTCATTAACAGATCATAGAAGAGAACTATTCATAGACAAACTTGGAAAAACCTATAAAGCACATGAAAACTTTATGATCGTTGCTTCCTTTAACCCTGGTTATCAAAGAGGATTCAAAGAACTAAAACCTTCTACAAGACAGCGTTTTGTGGCCTTGTCTTTTGAATATCCAAAAAGTAAAATTGAAACTGAAATTATTGCTAACGAAACGGGTATTGATCCTAACATTGCTAATAAAATTGTAACCATTGCTAATAAAATTAGAAATCTAACAGAACTTGGTTTAACCGAAACCGTTTCAACAAGATTACTCGTAGATGCCGCTAAACTTATTCATTCAGGATTGCCCAAAAGATTGTCTATACACACCGCTGTTGTAGAACCTCTAACGGACGATTTACAAACCGTTCAATCCTTAAAAGATTTGTGTGATTTAATGATATAATATCTTTTCAATGTCAAAATTGACTGAACTCTTTATCTATGAATCATATAGTACAAATTAACAACCCTAAATTTCAAATTAAAAAAGGAATCAATTATGAGTATAGATTTAGACGAAATAATTTTTAGTTTTGTAGCAAAATATCTACGAAAATCACAAAAAAAAGCTCTAGAATCCAATAAAAATACCGTTTTTTTAAAAGACATTACACCACGATTAACACTTATAGCTAATGCCGTTAGTGGAAAATCTATTACTATTTATCCCGCTGAAAAAGAAGGCGGTTACAAAAACAACAACTTCTTTTTGCCTGAATATTTTAACCAATTTGAATCCTATGAAAAAAATATTGCTTTTTATTTCTTTAGAATTCTATACCTCTCAACACAGCAATCCCTTGAATTAAATTGGAATGAGCCAGAAAATGACGTAGAAAAATCACAAAATGAAGCAAAAATAGCTTCCACTCAAATACTTCCTATCCTTTTTCAAAATTTCCCTAAAACTAGATATATATATGCTTTTTTATTAGATCATTTTCTTACTAAAAAAGCAACGAACCCACATTTGTACTGGTTATATGGAAAATTTATGTTTGCAAAAAAAGAAGAAAATATAGAAGAAGAAAATACAAATCATACAAGTTTAAAATCTACAAAAAATAATGAGGTAAAAACAACCTTAAAAACTGTGGGAGTTGAAGAAATAAAATCCCTTCAAATAAATAAAAAGCAACAAGAAGATGATGTACTTAACCATAGTTTTGAAAAAGTAGAAACCGTAGATGAATTTTATGGAAATTGGAAAAATTTTGATGGAGAAGACGAGTTAGAAGAACATAACGATGCTTTAGAAGAAATAAAAATGCGTTTTACTGTACGAGTAGATGACACAGCACATTCTATTTATCAATCTGATTTTATTGAAAACCTAACCGTAGCGGAATCAGCCGAAAAAGATGCAAAAGGAACTTATATATACTACAATGAATGGGATTTTTCTGCACTAAAATACCGTACTAATTTTTGTAAAGTATATCCAAAACTTCAACTAAAAACAGATCCTAAGTTTTATTATGATACTATAAAAAACTATACTCCTGTTCTAAACAAATTAAGAAAATCATTAACTCATATAAATAACAAATTATTACAACAAAAAAAACAAACACAAGGCAACGAATTTGATATTGATGCTCTAACTGATTTATATGTAGATATACACACTAAAAAAACACCTTCTGAAAATATTTATTTTTCAAATAGAAAAAAAGAGAAAGATCTTTCCATTTTATTATTACTGGATGTCAGCTTATCTAGTGATAGTTATGTAGATGGAAACAAAGTTTTAGATGTAGAAAAGGAAGTTTCTATCTTATTTGGTGAAATTTTACATGAATTTAATATTGACTTTTCAATAGACAGCTTTTCATCAAAAACAAGAAATCATATAAATTATATTACACTAAAAGACTTTACCGAAACTTGGGACATCGGTAAAAAAAGAATTGGTTATATAAAACCTGGAGGTTACACACGCATTGGAGGTGCTATTAGACACGCGGGAAATAGATTAAAAACACGTAAAACTAAAAACAAATGGATTATATTAATTTCAGATGGAAAACCAAATGATTATGATAAATATGAGGGTAAATATGGCATAAATGATGTAAAACAAGCATTAAAAGAATTATATAGAAATCAAATAAATTCTTATGCCTTAACTATAGAGGCACAAGCTAAATATTATTTACCTCAAATGTTTGGTCAAAATCATTTTCAAATACTTAAAAACCCTATCGAACTCATCAACGCCCTAGTCTATCTATTTGATAAAATTAAAAAACAATAATGTATAATTCTAAAACCATTTCATTCTAAAAAAACATAAATGGAAAAAACGATAAAAAATTATAAAAACTTTTATTATCCTCCTGGAGGTATTTTACTATGGATAATTATCCTTTTAGAAATTCTAACCTTCGGAATGGCAATTATAGCTATGAGCTATAATGCACAAGAAGAAATAAAAATATTTAACGAATCACGTTTAAAATTAAATAATCTAATAGGAGTTATCAATACTTTCATATTACTCACAAGTGGTTTCTTTATGGTTGTTTCTGTTAATTATGCTAAAAAGAATAATCATAAAAAATTTAATCTATACCTAAAAATAACCATGCTATTAGGAGCTTTCTTCTTAGTCTTAAAAAGCTATGAATATTTTGAAAAACTAAGTCATAATATATACTTAGAAACAAATACATTCTTTACTTATTATTGGTTACTAACAGGCTTTCACTATTTACATGTATTAATTGGTTTATTCATTCTCTTAGCTATTTATTTAAACAAAGATAAAAACGATTTAACCAAAAATCTGTTTGATATAGAAGCATCCGCTGCTTTTTGGCACATGTGCGACCTAATCTGGTTAATCCTATTTCCTGTTTTATATTTAATCTTTTAAACTATGGAAAAACATTTAATTAAAACGTATAGCTTTTTGTTAATACTAACCTTATTAACACTTGTTTTACAACCTCTCGAAATAAATCATATTATTAAGATTGGTCTTATAATGCTGATTTTTTCGATAAAATTCTTAGTAATAGCATTTGAATTTATGGAACTAAAAAAAGCAAATATCGCTTGGAAACTTATCATAATAAGCTTTTGTTTTCTAATCATAATACCTGTTATTTTAATAAACATTTAAAAAAGCAAATAAATATTCAATTGTGATTAAAATCATAAACTTAAAATATTAGAATTATGAAATTTGTTAAACTTAAAATTTAAATTATGAAAAAATTTATAGTATTGGCACTCACTCTAAGTCTAGTCATTGCCTGTGGTAAAAAAAACAATGAACAAGAAGATTTTTCAAAACCAGTTAATGAACCTACAGTTTCAGAAGGAACAGTAGAAACTACCTCTCAAACCACTGAAAAATATGATGCTCAAAAAGGAGAAGGTAAATATGACAAAGTTGAATTAGGAGCTAAAATCGATCAAAAAATGGCCTCTGAAGGAGAAAAAGTAGCAGGATTAAAGTGCATCTCTTGTCATAAATTAACCGATGAACAATTAATCGGCCCTGGATGGAAAGGTGTAACACAAAGAAGAACACCTGAATGGATTATGAATTTTATTAGCAACCCAGATCCAATGATTGACAAAGATCCTGAATTAAAAAAACAATTAGAAATATGTAAATTACGCATGCCTAATCAAAACCTTACAGATACAGAAGCAAGAAACATACTTGAATATATGAGAAAAAATGATGGCGCATAAACCCTCCCTAGATTTATAATAGCCTCTCCTTCAATATTCATTATGTAAATAACGTACTAACAAAATTTTTCTAAATAAGGAATATTAATAAAAATCAAATAAAGTATAAACAAACCTTCTTTTTTACCAATATTCCTTATTTAATATCACACCGTTTAAATCCTATACCTATTATAATAATTCTTTTGATAAACAACAACTTAACATTTCAAGAGGTATCTTATAAACCAATACAAACCTCATTATAAGTAACATTTATTTCCTATACCTCTTTTTAGTATCAAATATTCCTTTAGGTAACTAAACCAAATTAAATAAAAAAATTCTCTCTTTTAAACCCAGATTATACATCAGACTTTGTGATGAAGATAAAAACGGAAATTTTTTACCGCAGCTGTAGTTTTACTCCCGTTAAGGATAAAAATGGAGTCCTTTTTTAGATTCAAAGGCATTTTTATCTGTAATAAATTTCCAATGCGTAATCTGAGGGTAAAACCCTCATCTGTGGGAGAAGTTCCTTTATTTTTATATATAAGACCATTTTACAATATAATTTTATATTTAAAATAAGTTCAAAACACAGTATATAAGATCACACTATTAAGCTATCAATTAAATCAATATCTAAAAAAAATGTTTATTTAAATATTTTATTGCAAATTTGCAGTACCAAATTAATTAAATCATGCCAAAAGTTTCAAATAAAGGGCTTCAAATGCCAGAATCTCCTATCAGAAAGTTAGTACCTTATGCAGAAACTGCAAAAAGAAAAGGGCACAAAGTATATCATTTAAACATTGGTCAACCAGATATTCAAACTCCAGAAGTAGCTCTAAAAGCAATTCAAAATGCCGATATTAAAGTTTTAGAATACAGCCACTCTGCTGGTTTTGAAAGCTATAGAAAAAAATTATCTGAGAGTTATAATAAAATAGGATTACCTATTACAAAAGAAGACATAATTATAACAACTGGAGGATCTGAAGCACTATTATTTGCACTAGGAAGCACAATGGATTCTGATGATGAAATTATTATCCCTGAACCTTTTTATGCAAACTATAATGGTTTTGCCACTGCTTCTGGAGTAAAAGTAGTTCCAGTAATGTCAGGAATAGAAACAAGCTTTGCCTTACCTCCAATTGCTGATTTTGAAAAATTAATAACCCCTAATACCAAGGCAATATTAATCTGTAATCCTGGAAACCCCACAGGTTATTTATATTCACAAGATGAAATCAACCAATTAGCCGAATTGGTAAAAAAATATGATTTATTCTTGATTGCAGACGAAGTGTATCGTGAATTTGTTTACGACGAAGGAGCAAAACATTACTCTATCATGAACGTTTCTGGTATAGAAGATCATGCTATCATGATTGATTCTGTTTCTAAAAGATACAGTATGTGTGGAGCTCGTATAGGATGTATTGTTTCAAAAAACAAATTAGTAATGGAAACAGCTATGAAATTTGCTCAAGCTAGACTTTCCCCTCCTACTTACGAACAAATAGCTAGTGAAGCAGCTTTAGATACACCACAGAGCTATTTTGATGAAGTAATAAAAGAGTATAAAGACAGAAGAGATACTCTAATTACTGAAATGAATAAAATACCAGGAGTAAAAATTGCCACTCCCAAAGGAGCCTTCTATTGTATTGCACAATTACCAGTACAAAATGCTGATGATTTCGCACAATGGCTCTTAGAATCTTTTAATTTTAATGGAGAAACCGTAATGGTAGCTCCCGCAGCTGGATTTTATTCAACACCAGGTGTAGGACTTAACGAAGTTCGTATTGCTTACGTATTAAAAAAAGAAGATATCATCAAATCCGCTCAAATTTTAGCCGAAGCACTAAAAGCATACAACAAATAATACAATTATTTTAGTTTTTAGTAATTCACTATATTTGCAGTTCAAAAAATTTTGAAATAAATTATATTTATATTAATGGCTCATAACGAAGAATTTCACGACGAATTAGGACACAGTCATATAGCAACTAGCGCCACTACCCCTTTGCGTAGTGATGCTTTTGATTTATCAGACGAAGAAAAAATTGCTTCAATCCGTAAAGATGTTGAAAGTATTTTAAAAACTTTGGGAATGGATTTAACAGATGATAGCCTAAGCGGTACCCCCAATCGTGTGGCAAAAATGTTTGTTAAAGATATTTTTGGAGGCTTAAACCCAGATAAAAAACCAGGATCTTCAACTTTCCTAAACCATTATAAATACAATGAAATGTTGGTAGAAAAAAACATTGTCGTTTACTCTACTTGTGAACATCACCTTCTACCAATTATTGGTCGTGCACATGTTGCTTACATTTCTAATGGTACTGTAATAGGGCTTTCTAAAATGAATCGTATAGTAGATTACTATGCAAAACGACCACAAGTACAAGAACGTTTAACCATGCAAATCGTACAAGAATTACAAAACGTACTAGGTACTGATGACGTAGCTTGTGTAATAGATGCCAAACACTTGTGCGTAAACTCACGCGGTATTAAAGATATAGAAAGCAGCACAGTTACTGCTGAATTTGGTGGTAAATTCAAAAACGAAGCAACTCGTAAAGAATTTTTAGACTATATAAAATTAGAAACTAAGTTTTAAGTATTCAATTAAGTGATTGAACAAAAAACTATTAAACACACAAATTCAATCACTTATTTTCAAATTTTAACAAATGCGTTTACATACATCCAACCCTATAAAAGTTTATAACACCTTAAGTGGCGAAAAAGAACCCTTTATCCCTGTACATGATGGCAATGTAGGTATGTATGTATGTGGTCCTACCGTATACAACTATGTACATTTAGGCAATGTTCGAACTTTCATGAGTTTTGATGTTATTTATCGTTATCTATTACATTTAGGCTATAATGTTCGCTATGTACGTAATATAACAGATGCTGGACACTTAACCGATGATGGAAATGTAGATAATGATCGTTTTGTCAAACAATCCCGTTTAGAAAAATTAGAACCTATGGAAGTCGTACAGAAATATACTGTGTACTTTCATAAAGTTTTAGATCTATTTAACTTTTTACCTCCTAATATAGAACCTACAGCAACAGGACATATTATTGAACAAATAGAGTTAATTCAAAAATTAATTAACAAAGGTTTCGCTTACGAAAGTCAAGGTTCTGTATATTTTGATGTAGAAGAATATAACAAACAAGGTCTTAATTATGGTGAATTAAGTAATAGAAATATTGATGAATTACTTGCTAATACGCGTGATCTAGACGGACAAAACGAAAAAAGAAATCCTCAAGATTTCGCGTTATGGAAATCTGCTTCTCCTGTACATATCATGAGATGGAATTCCCCATGGGGCGAAGGGTTTCCAGGCTGGCACCTGGAATGTACAGCCATGAGTACCAAATACTTAGGAGAAAGCTTTGACATTCACGGTGGGGGTATGGATTTAAAGTTCCCCCATCATGAATGTGAAATTGCACAAGGAAAAGGATGCAATGGCTCTTCACCTGTAAAATATTGGATGCACGCCAACATGCTAACAATGAACGGCTTACGAATGAGCAAAAGCACTGGTAACTTTATTCTTCCCATGGAATTAATTTCAGGTGATAATACTTTTTTTGAAAAAGCTTTCAGTCCAAGTATCATCCGTTTTTGCTTTTTACAAGCCCACTATCGCAGTGAATTGGATATATCTAACGACGCTATGATGGCAAGCGAAAAAGGTTATAACCGATTAATGGAAGCTATTAAAAATATTGATTCAATTACACCTAAAAATCAATCCTCTATTAATATTCCTGAATGGGTAGAAAGTTGCTATCAAGCCATGAATGATGATTTTAATACTCCTATTTTAATCGCTAATTTATTTGAAGGAGCTCGTATTATCAACATCATAAAAGACGGTAAAGAAACAATCACACAAAACGATTTAGATTTAATACGAAAAACAATGAATGATTTCGTATTTGAGATTTTAGGTATCGAAAACCAATCAGCAGCGGGGTACGATTCCAGTAAATTAAATGGTGTAATAGAAATGCTCATTACAATGCGTAAAGAAGCACGTATCAATAAAAATTGGACCTTATCTGATCAAATTCGAGACCAATTATTAGAATTGGGCATTCAATTAAAAGATGGTAAAGAAGGAACAACTTATAGTTATTAAAAACATAAATAGGCTATCCTAAAAAGGCATATCATTTACTTCGTTCAATAATTTAATTAATCACTTCGGTTCGTGTTAAGGAACCGAAGTGAACAAACGAGGCCTATAGAACTTCACCTCTCAAAATAACGAATCAAAGATCAAGATAGTCAGTCTTTTGAATAGTCTCCTCTTTTTTATTCTAAAAAACAATATGAATCTAAAAACAATATTAACTCTTCCTCTCGTTTTTCTAGTACGCATTTATCAATACGTGCTTTCACCTTTGATGCCTGCTACTTGTAGATACCAACCTACTTGCTCTCATTACATGGTAGATGCTTTAAGAAAACACGGTCCTTTAAAAGGATTATGGTTAGGAACTAAACGTATATTACGATGTCATCCTTGGGGAGGTAGCGGTTATGATCCTGTACCCTAATTATTTTATTACAGATCCTAAAAAACTCTACAATAAACATATATTCTAACTTTCTTTCTTATTTCATTTAGCTTACTAAAATTAGAATTAATTCACCACATTTAGCCCTAAATTAAGCAATAACAATAAGTTTTAAAACAATATTCTGAAGCATACAAGTCAAAAAGATTCTAATAATTGTTCCTTTTAAATATGAAACTAATAAGAATATAGACAGCAAACTTTTGAATCAATTAATTTTAGAGGATCAGATCATAATTAAACTCCTCTTACCGATGAAGTAACGAACGAAACGCTCAATTTATTCCTTTGAGATAACTTTTTATTTGCTTAAAACTCTTCTTCTTTTATCGTAAAATACCACCACCCTTAAAAAACCAGATCATGCGTTAGCCTTTCTGATGAAAATTAAAAGACACGAAAAAAATTTTCTGTACATATAGTTTTGTTGCATTGAGGGTAAAAAAGGGGTTGTTTTTTAGATCCAAAGTCATTTATATCCATAACAAATTTCTAATGCGTAATCTGGGTTTAAATAAGCTTTTCTATTAAAAATAGAAAATTTTTATTTTAAGATCTTATTATTCTATATCTTCTATCAGAAAGGAATCACAATCCTCAAAATTAGAAATTTCTTTTTCACGTTCTAACATATATCTATACAATGCAAACTGGGCAAAAAGATATAAAAACATAGAAATAGAAGAAAAAATAGCAATTGATACATAAAAAAGCTTTAGAACTAAAACAAATTGAATAATTGCAAAAAAAACAGCATTAATTAAGAGCCAAAAATTCTTTTTACACCCTTTAATCATATAATTTGAAAGAGCTAAACCTCCTAAAAAAGAAAGGAATAATACCTGAATCAAATAAATATAAATTCCTTTTCCTAATTCATTTTTAGTCAAAAAAGTTAAATAAGCAAATGCTGTAAAAAAAGGAAGCGTTCCAACGACTACAGGTAACTTTTTTTGAATAGGTTCATCCTGAATTACTAAGTATATGACAATACCTCTATATATAAAAAAGAAGATGGAAGCTATTATAGCACTATTAAAATTTTTAGATACAAACAATATATTTGCAATTAAAACAAAAAACAAAGCCAACAAAAAGTAAATATTTCTTTTGCTAGAAACCTTCCAATACATCAACATCATGATGGGCATTAATAAAGGTTTTAAAATATACATCATTAAAATTTCATTGAAATATTCGGCTACAACTTCAAATAATCCAATTATAAAAAATAAAATCAAAAAACCTTTTTCTTGAGATTTTTTTTCGCTATTGAGCATATATTCAACAATAAATTAAACTTTTTTATGGATCTAAAATTACAATTAAATTTATTTTCTGAAATAATATACACGATATATTTCCTTTAATATTGCATAAAAAAAGGAATTAGTACTATACAAGTCATTTTTTTCAACTATTTACAAAAAAACACAAAAAAAGCTGCTCATTTACAAACAGCTGGTTATTTTTTTTAACATAAAAAATCACTCATTATGTAAAAAAGACTGTCTATTTAGTAAAATTTCTTCTGTTTCTACATGATTGTCATCGGGAACACAACAATCTACTGGACATACTGCGGCACATTGTGGCTCTTCATGAAAACCTTTACACTCAGTACACTTACCAGGAACAATATAATAAATGTCATCTGAAATAGGTGTTTGTGCTGCTTCAGCATCTACTTCTGTTCCATCTGGTAAAACTATTTTCCCTATTAATTTTGTACCGTCTTTCCATCTCCAATCATCAGCCCCTTCATAAATTGCAGTATTCGGACACTCTGGCTCGCATGCCCCACAGTTAATACATTCGTCTGTAATTATAATTGCCATAATTTTCATGCTTTATGCCTCAAGCCCTAAGCTATAAGCGTTCAACTACTCTAAAAGCTTCAGGAAGTACATACAGCCTAAAGCTAAATATCTTATTTTTGTGCAAAAATACAATCTAAACCATACATAAGCAAGTAACCTATGTCACAAAAAGAAATTATTATTGCATTTTCGAAATTAGGAAATTTCTTAAAACAGTTTACTCCACAAGGTAATCTAGCAAACGACCAAGTAGTCCACAATGAACTCTTTTTTGACTCATTTGCTGAACTTATTCAAACATCAAAAGCACATAATGGGTGGTTTACCCCCGAACAAGTATATTTTTCAATTCAATCTTGGGCAGAAGCCTTAACAGAAGATAATTTAGTTCAATGGTTGGCTCCATATAATTATAATCAACAAACGCCTAAAACAATTGCTCTTGTTTTAGCTGGCAATATTCCTTTAGTTGGTTTCCATGATTTTATATCTGTTTTAGCAAGCGGAAATAAGATATTAGCCAAATTATCATCTAATGATCAAAAATTACTCCCCTTTTTGGCTAATTATCTAAAAAAGATAGAACCAAAACTCATAGAAAGAATTCTTTTTACAAAAGAAAAATTAGAAAATTTTGATGCTGTAATTGCCACAGGAAGCAATAATACGGCACGTTATTTTGAATATTATTTTAGAAACAAGCCCTCTATTATACGAAAAAACAGAAATTCCGTAGCTATACTAGATGGTACCGAAAGTAAAGAAAACTTATTCTTATTAGGTGAAGATATCTTTAGGTATTTTGGATTAGGCTGTCGTAATGTTTCCAAGATTTTCGTACCTAAAGGTTATGATTTTAAATTATTTTTTGAAGCCATTTATCCTTATGGTGAAATTATCAATTATGAAAAATATGCCAATAACTATGACTATAACAAAGCGGTTTTCTTAATGAGTTTATTTAAAATTTTAGATAATGAATTTCTAACAGTAAAAGAAGATATAAGTTACGCCTCCCCTATTTCTTCCTTATTCTATGAATATTATGAAAATTTAGAAGACCTTAAAAATCGGCTTATAAAAGATAAAGATCTCATTCAGTGCATTGTTTCCAATCAATTAACTAAAAACAGCATTTCTTTTGGTCAAACACAAAAACCAAAACTTTGGGATTATGCAGACGATATTGACACTATTGCTTTTTTAAATTCACTATAAAATGAGCATCAATTTTTCAGATATCATAAAAAAACAAAAGGAACAAGAAACTCATATACACCAACCTCGTTTTAACTTAGAAGCGCGCATTAATGCCAATCGTTTACAAATAAAATCAAATAAAAAACAAACTATGAAAAAACACAATTATAGTGCAGGCCCTTGTATTTTGCCACAAGAAGTATTTGATCAATCGGCAAAGGCTATTTTAGATTTTAACGATATGGGATTATCCCTTTTAGAAATCTCACATCGCAGCAATGAATTTGTTGCTGTTATAGAAGAAGCACGTGCTTTAGCTCTTGAACTTTTAGAACTAGAAAACAAAGGGTATCAAGCTCTTTTTTTACATGGTGGAGCCAGTCTAGAATTCTTAATGGTTCCTTATAATTTAATGAAAGTAAACGGAAAAGCAGGCTATCTTGAAACAGGTACATGGGCAAGTGGAGCTATTAAAGAAGCAACTCTTTTTGGAGAAACCATTGTCTTAGCTTCTTCCAAAAATAAAGATTATAATTATATTCCTAAAGATTACACAATACCAAACAATCTGGACTATTTCCATTGTACCAGTAATAACACCATCTACGGAACTCAAATGAATTCATTTCCCAAAACTAACACGCTTATGGTTTGTGACATGAGTTCAGATATTTTTTCAAGAAGATTAGACTTTAGTAAATTTGATTTAATTTATGCTGGAGCTCAAAAAAATATGGGGCCTGCCGGTACAACTTTAGTAATTGTAAAAGAAGAAATATTAGGAAAAACAGGACGTATGATTCCATCTATGTTAGATTATCAACTACATATTGCCAAAGAAAGTATGTATAATACTCCGCCCGTATTTTCTATCTATGCCTCTTTACTAACATTGCAATGGCTAAAAAAAATGGGGGGAATTCACAGCATTGAAAAAATAAATAAGGAAAAAGCCGATCTTTTATATAACGAAATAGACCGAAATCCCTTATTTAAAGGAACGGCCACTACAGAAGATAGAAGCCTAATGAATGCCACATTTGTTTTAGAAAATCCAAAGCACGAATCCATCTTTGATCAACTTTGGGAAAAAGCAGGTATTTCGGGACTAAAAGGACATCGTTCTGTTGGTGGCTATAGAGCCTCTCTTTATAATGCTTTACCACTAAATAGTGTTCACGTTTTAGTAGATGTAATGCGAGAATTTGAAAATTTAGTTTAAAAAACAACGCTTTATAGATGAAAATATTAGCCAATGATGGTTTATCCAATCAAGCCCTTTTATTATTAGATAACAATGGCTTTGAAGTATTAACTACTAAAGTAGCACAAGAACAACTAAGTAACTATTTAAATAAAAACCAAATAGAAATACTTATTGTAGGCAATGCTACCAAAATCAATCAATCTATCATAAATACTTGTCCTAATTTAAAAATAATAGGCAAGTTGGGTCTTGAAATGGATAACATTATAATAGATACTAACCATCCAAACACTATAAAACTATTAAACACACCAAACGCTTCGGTAAATGCCGTTGCTGAATTAGCAATAGGACACCTTATTTCAGGAGCTCGTTATTTACATGATTCTAATAGGAATATGCCTTTAGAAGGTGATACTCATTTTAATCAACTAAAAAAAGTATACAGTACTGGTTTAGAATTAAAAGGAAAAACCTTAGGAATTATAGGATTTGGAAAAATTGGTAAAGCCGTTGCTCAAAAAGCATTAGCACTAGGAATGAAAGTCATTGCTACAGCAAATGAAAGAAAACAAACCTCTGTTGAAATTGAATTTTACACAGGTCAAAAAACTACAATCCCTTTAGATCTAATGCCTTTAGATGATCTACTCCCTTTAGCCGATTTTATATCATTGCACATACCTCCACAAGAAAAATACCTCTTAACTGCTACTGAATTCAAAAGAATGAAACAAGGGGTAGGAATAATCAATTGTTCCAAAGGTGAACTCATCAATGAGGTAGATTTGATTGAGTATTTAGAAAATAAAAAAATTAGTTTTGCTGGTTTAGATGTTTTTCAAGGAGAACCTAATCCTGCTGTACAGTTATTAATGCACCCTGATATTTCATTAACTCCACATATTGGAGGATCTACTACTGAAACTTTTGAAAACATGAGTATTGAAATGGCTCATAAAATTATTGATTTATATACATAACAAATATCAATTTTAATCATTATTTTTATAGTCATAACCAAAAAACACATAAAATGTCAGGAATTTCAGATTTAATCAATAGCGATTTAGGAAAACAAATAGTTACTAATATCAGTAATAAAGTAGGTACTTCAGAAGGAGAAACTTCAAGTGTGTTAAGCTCTGCCCTCCCTCAATTAGTAAATGCTATGCAAAATAATTCAAATACCGAAACAAATGCAGGAGGATTACTAGGCGCTTTACTAAATGGTAAACACAATGGAAATTTATTAGATACTATTGGAGATCTATTTAATGGCGGAACAGACCCACAAGAGGGTGGAAAAATCTTAGGTCATATTTTAGGCAACAATCAATCTAATTTAGAAAATAACTTAAGTTTATCAACAGGTGTTTCAAATGATAAAATCAGCTCTATTTTACAAATGGCTGCTCCCCTATTAATGTCCTTTTTAGCAGACAAAGCAAAATCGGCTAACGTACAAAATGGAACTGATTTAGGAGGTTTATTAGGAAACCTATTAGGGGGAAATAGTATAGGTAATTCAAACATTACATCATTGTTAGACCAAGATGGTGATGGTCAGTTAGGTATTGGAGACGCTGTTGCTGTAGCAACTAAAAAAGGAGGATTAGGAGGTCTATTAGGAAACCTTTTGGGAAAATAATACAAGAACTCAAGTAAAACTTTTAAAATAAAGTAAACTTTATTTTAATTCATAAAAATTGGTTCTAAAATAATCTTATCTTTAAAAATAGATCACTCCAACAAAATAATGTAGTGATCTGTTTTTATAAATACCAATTAGAGTCTAGTTCAAGCCGCTTAAATAATAAATTTTAAAACCTTTTTCCATCTATGAATCACTTTCAATACTAAAAATATGAGGCTACAAAAATCCCCCCTATCAAATTAACAAACATATAATATCATAACAACAGAGTAATTTTCAGTCATAACTATTCCTCCTTTTATTCAAAAAATAATCATTACCATACAATTGGATTTTTATTGGATTTTTATTAAATTTAAACAACACATATACCCCAAAAGCAATGGTTGAAATCGATATCGAAAAAGAAAATAAAGCAATCGCTCAAGAATATAAAGAATTACTTCGTATAAGTTATCAAACTTTGAGTGATGAAGATAAAAAGTTGATCCGTAAAGCGTTTGATTTTGCGGTTGATGCTCATCAAGACCAAAGAAGAAAATCGGGTGAAGCTTATATATTCCATCCTATAGCTGTTGCAAAAATTGTAGCAGGAGAAATTGGATTAGGAGCTACAGGTATAGCCGCTGCATTATTACATGATGTGGTAGAAGATACAGATATATCCGTAGAAGAAATAGAAAAAGCATTCAACCCAAAAGTAGCTCAATTAGTAGCTGGTTTAACTAAAATTTCGCAAGTCAAAAAAGATATGAACATCTCGATGCAAGCCGAAAATTTTAGAAAAATGTTATTGACACTCAATGACGATGTTCGAGTTATTATCATTAAATTAGCTGATCGCTTGCATAATATGCAAACCATGGAATCAATGGCAGAGCATAAACAATTAAAAATTGCTTCTGAAACACTTTATATTTATGCTCCATTAGCCCATCGTCTTGGCCTTTATAACATAAAAACCAAATTAGAAGATTTAGGATTAAAATACACCGAACCCTCTGTTTATAATGATATTGTAGGTAAAATTAAAGAGTCCAAAGAAGAACAAGATGCTTATATAAAAAGTATCTCCGATATCTTGCAAAGATCATTAGATGAAGAAGGAATAGATTATATTATAAAAGGAAGACCCAAATCTATTTATTCCATTCGAAGAAAAATGGCTGCACAAAAAGTAAGTTTTGATGAAGTATATGACAAATTTGCTTTGCGTATTGTATACAAATCCAATCCACATGACGAAAAATTTCTTGCTTGGAAAATTTATTCCATAGTTACAGATCATTACCGTCCTTCACCCAGTCGTTTAAGAGATTGGATTTCTTCTCCCAAATCTACAGGTTATGAAGCGCTACATATAACCGTTATGGGGCCCTTAGGTCGCTGGGTAGAAATACAAGTTAGAAGCGAACGAATGGATGAAATTGCTGAAAAAGGTTATGCTGCACATTACAAATATAAACAAGGTGCTACTGAAGAAAGCAGTCTCGACACTTGGCTAAATCTTTTAAGAGAAGCACTCGAAAATGCTGATAGCAATGCTGTTGACTTTGTTGAAGATTTTAAAATGAACCTTTATGCAAAAGAAATTTATGTATTTACTCCAAAAGGAGAAATCAAATCCTTACCTAAAGGAGCTACTGCCTTAGATTTTGCTTTTTCGGTACATTCAGAAATAGGCATAAAAACACGTGGGACACGAGTTAATGGTAAATTAGTTCCATTAAATCATGAATTAAAAAGTGGTGATCAAGTAGAAATCATTACTTCTGCACATCAAAAACCCACTGTTACATGGTTAGATTATGTTACTACTTCCCGAGCTAAAAATAAAATTAGAAATGTTCTAAATGAAAATACAAAAAAAATAGCAGAAGATGGAAAAGAAATTTTAGAAAGAAAACTTCGCCATTTAAAAATAAATTTCAATGAAAACATAATTAACGAACTCGTTGCTTTTTTAAGATTAAAGACCAGTTTAGACCTTTTTTACAGAGTTGGTATTGGCTCTATAGACAATCAACAACTAAAAGATTATGCTTCACAAAAAAGCAACACCTTTATTAATTTCTTCAGAGGAAAAATAAAAAAAGGACAAATAACTAATCCAGAAATAATTCAAAAAGAAGAAATTACTCAAAAATACGACCTCCTTGTATTTGGAATTGAACAAGATCGTCTAGATTATAAACTATCTAGCTGTTGCAACCCCATACCTGGTGACCCTGTTTTTGGTTTTGTAACAATAAACGAAGGCATCAAGGTACATAAAAAAGATTGTCCCAATGCTATCAGTTTGCAATCTAATTATGCTTATCGCATTATTCCTGCAAAATGGATTGATTCTACACAACAAGATTTTAAAGCTACCTTAAAAATTACAGGAATGGATACTCTGGGTCTTACCAATGAATTAACTAGAGTGATTTCTAATAATTTAAATGTAAATATCCAAAGTATTTCTTTAAGTGGTGAAGCAGGTCTTTTTACAGGACATATAACAGTTATAGTGCCTAACATTTCTATACTTAAAAAAATGATAGAAGGAATTAAAAAGATTGATGGTGTTGAAAAAGTAACAAGAGAATACACCAATTAATAGAACAATTATTTTTTTATAAGTAATAAAAATATTAACAATTTTACCCCCCTTTTATTAAAAAAAAGGGGGTGTGTAATAAGGGCTATTTCTAGAAAAAATTACAGAACTTTTATAAAATAACCGTCAAACTATTTTATGGTACTAAAGCCCCCTTACTGTTATAAAACAAATTACTATTACTTATTTTGTGATTATAGTAACCAAGACAAATTTTTAATTTACTACCCATACTTAACCCTAAAATTCAATGAAAAAGAACTGCTATAAAAACATTTGGGCTGGTTTTAACTCTTGTAAAACCAGCCCTTTTTATCTTAAGCTTTTTGCTTGAGATTAAAATACCCACAGCCAAAAGACCATACCTATTTGGATATGTAATTTATTGATATGATAATTTAATAACTAAATAACTAAGAAATAACAAAAAAGTCCCCATCTTCCTTGTATCTTTGTTAACGATTAAAAATCCACAATAAAATAATTTAGATCTGTGTGATAAAAAATTAAAAATTACTCTATAGCATAAAGTAATAAAATAAATAGTAAACTTTTTAGTTCAACATATTTGAAGGTATATATAAACACATAATTTATGACTTTATTCTTTTACTCAATATTAAAAACTAATTCAAGTATACTATTTATTATTAAAATCCTTATACTCTTTTATTTCTTCTTCTAATAACTCAATAGCTCGGTTACGAATTTTTTGTGCTGTTTCCGAATTATTAAAATATCTAAGAGCGCTATAAATTGTTTGTCTTGAAACCTCTTGAAACTCTTTTCTAAGAACTTGATGATGTTTAGTACCTAAATTAATTGACGACCCCATAAACTTACTTTATTATATTTACATTTGTAAATGTACTCATAAAGAGCACAAGCAAATATATATACTTTTTTTCAAACAAATTATGATTTATTAACTTTTTTTCAAACACCATGTCCATCCAAGAAAGAATCCTACAATATATTAATTACAAAACAATTACACCCTATAAATTTTGTAAAGAATTAGGCTTTGCAATGGGTTACCTTGATAAAAGGGGAGCTATAAGAACAGATAACTATTTGAAAATTATAGAACACTATAAAGACCTGAACCCAGAATGGCTATTAAAAGGAGAGGGCAATATGTTAAAAGATTGTACCACTGAGAAAAATATTAATGATAATGAAAAAATAAATTATAAAGAACTAGCAGAAGCAAGAGAAGAAATAATAAATTTATTAAAGGAAAAGATAAATATACTTACAGAAGAAAATCACGCCTTAAAAACTCGTCTAACAAAATAATAAAAAATAGAACCCTCTAAAAATGTTGAAATCTTACAATAATTATGTTTTAATTAAATAATTCTAAATAAAATTTATTTCGTGTTAGTTAATTTCCCCCTTATCATTAACCAACTTAATTATGT
>NZ_PCMX01000103.1 GCF_002530675.1 Flavobacterium columnare NBRC 100251 = ATCC 23463 | reverse complement strand
GCACTTGGTGAAGTATTTTTGTAAACCGTTATATTTTTTCTTGGACTAACACAATTATTACGAACAAATTCGGCACTTATCACATCACCATTGTTCCAACTGTTAGATTGCAAGTAAAAATCTTTGCTTGTTTCTTGTGTAAGTACGTTGTTTTTATACCATCTTATTTGATCTCCTGAATCAAAACCTGAAACGGTAACTGAGGTTTGTTCATTAGAACAAAGTTCTATAATTTCTTTATTTACAATAGGTATATTAGGTATATTAGATATGGTTATTGGTAAATCGTAAGTAATTGTACCATCAAAAGAACCTGTTGCACATTGAACTTGAACTAATACTTTTAGTTTATCACCATTCGTCCAATCACTTCTATTCAGCCTATAATTTCTCTTGTCATATCCTTCCGCAATACGTATATCATTTCTTAACCAAACATAATAAAATGATCCATTTCCTCCGTCTGTAGTTACATTCAAATCAAGTCCTGACTCACAAGTTCCTAACGTTCTTAATCCATTTACAGAAATATTTGATGGACGAATGTTTTTATTGACGCTATATTCTTGTGAAGCTGTTTCTATCCAACTACCTGATGCGCATTGATAACTTACAACCATTTTTAATTTATCGCCATTGCTCCATTGAGAACCTTGTAAAGTATAAGTCGACTTATCATATCCTTCTTCCCATACACGTGTTCCATTTTTAGTCCAGTAATAATAAAATCTTCCAGAACCTCCTATTACATTAGCAGATAAAGAAATACCATCAGAATCACAGAAAGGTTTTAATCCTGAAATTGCAATTGAACTTGGCGAACTGTTTTTTACTATTGTTGATTCTTGTGAGTATAAATTAGACCATGATCCTCCTATACGAGTTAAATAATCGACTTGTAATTTCAATTTATCACCGTTAGACCAATTTGCATTATCTACTGTATAATTTGCTTTATCGAATCCTTCTGTAATACGTTGTCCATTTTTATACCATATATAATATAGTCTATCACATCCTACTCCTCCTACTGTATTTGCGGATACACGGTAGGAAGTTTCACAACCGCTTAAAGTTCCTAATCCTGAAAACGAAACGGAAGTAGGTGCTGTTCGTTCATCTATTGTATATTCTGGCGATAGGATGTCTAT
>NZ_PCMX01000102.1 GCF_002530675.1 Flavobacterium columnare NBRC 100251 = ATCC 23463 | reverse complement strand
CAGATTAAGTTTGATGCGAAGATTATAGGGAAATATAAAAACGAATTTAAAGTTTTTAATCTTCAAAATAAAATAGAGGGTAGTTTAGAAGTTGATATGAAAGGAGCCATAGGCTTAAAAATTAAATATGGATATGAAAATGAACAAGGTCTTTTTTTAAATCAAAAATTATATTTTTCAGGTTTGAAAGGAACATATAAAGGGCAATTTAAAGCTCAAAATAGTAAATATGGTAAATACGAATATCAAACAAATAATGGCACCCCAACACCTTTTACACTTTTAGAACCTTTTGAACTCGATTTAATAACAATTCAAATCTTTAATCATAACAAAAAAGAATAATAATGAAAAAAGTAATTTTAATATTAATATTAGTGTTAACAAATGTAAGTTGTGTAAAAAAAGAAACAAAAATGAAAGATTCAGAAGTAAATGCAAACAATATTGTAAACGAAATATGTAAAACTATAAAACATTACGATGAGGAAAAAATCTATACATTAGATTATACGTCAAGTTATAGTTTTTTTGAAGTTTTTATTAACGACTATCCTCTTGATAATGATTTTGATGATTTTTCGTCTAGTTCTGCTTTTGAAATCAATCCATTGATATATAAGAGCGGAAAATATAAAGTAAAATACAAAATGTATCCTGTTGGGAAAGTGTATAATGATATTTACAATGCATTGAGAGATAATAGTTATTTAGAAATTAAATTAGCATCTTATGATTTAAAGAATGAAAGTGCATCAGACGTTATTTATTCTCATTACAAAACCCCAATGAATAAAGTACAAATTAGCGAAAAATACAGCGAGGAAAAATTTGTAGGAGCTGGTAAAACGTATTATGAAGGTAGTTTTGATATAGAGGTGCAAGTACCCTACGAGATTCATCCAGCATTTGAAAAAGCTAAGGATTTACGAAAAATGGATAAAAAAGAGCTTGAAGCTAAATTATTGAGTGCCTACCAAAAAGTATGGAATATCTATCAAAACAAAGAATATGATAATATTGCTAGAATTTCGTTTGATAGTATGAAAGACGAATTAGTAAGTAAATACGCATCTAAAGAAGATGTTGAATTTTATTGGAATACATTATTAACATCATATAAAAGTGATACTTTTCAAATGCAACCTATTAAGGATTACAAACTAGATTTTTTTGCAGATGGTAAACTAGTTGCTTTGATGCTCACTACTAAAGATAATAATTACAGAGGTAATACAGCATTATGGGCAAAAGTAAAAGATGATATTGGTACTAGACCGTTATTTTTAAATCGTTATTTCTACATTCCAGAGGGTGAATCAGAGTTTAAAGTGTATTAAAAATTATCGCCTTTGAAAACCTGCGCCTATTTTGCAGATAAGACTTACCCTAGTTTGCAAATGCTCGTGTATCCTGACCTAGTTTGGATAGCGAACTTGCAATATAATTTTAAGGAAAAAGGCGATTACTTTTTTCACGATAAAAAGTTAGAGTTAGAGCAGGGAATAAAGGCAGTTTTAGACGAATTTAGAAACTCGTTGGTAGCTAAAATAATGAGTTATTTAC
>NZ_PCMX01000101.1 GCF_002530675.1 Flavobacterium columnare NBRC 100251 = ATCC 23463 | reverse complement strand
GTTTTCTAATCTTTAATCAAACCACAACCTAGGATTTTTGCTAAATACGGAATAAACGAATATCGTGTTTTCTAATCTTTAATCAAACCACAACATGCTCATTGATAGTATGCTTATGAATATCAATATCGTGTTTTCTAATCTTTAATCAAACCACAACCCTGGCACGATTATTTTAAAAAAACAGGCAATATCGTGTTTTCTAATCTTTAATCAAACCACAACTCCCGCTACTCCTTCAATAAAAATGTTTTTAATATCGTGTTTTCTAATCTTTAATCAAACCACAACAATGCTCTTAACATCGCTTTAGCTTCTTTTAATATCGTGTTTTCTAATCTTTAATCAAACCACAACTCAGAATTTTAAGTTTTTGCCCATTAATTAAATATCGTGTTTTCTAATCTTTAATCAAACCACAACGGTTCAGCTTCAGTTGTAAAAAACATTCGAATATCGTGTTTTCTAATCTTTAATCAAACCACAACTAGTCTCTTTATATCTCTGTTTAATTCTTAATATCGTGTTTTCTAATCTTTAATCAAACCACAACAATACATCTACTGTTTCTTTTGTTTTTTTAAATATCGTGTTTTCTAATCTTTAATCAAACCACAACAGTGTATTTAATGAAACAGCGAGGAGCTATAATATCGTGTTTTCTAATCTTTAATCAAACCACAACTTTTAAAATGAATAAAGAAAGGTGTTGAAAATATCGTGTTTTCTAATCTTTAATCAAACCACAACACCCCGCAGTCGGTTAGTATGACTGATATGAATATCGTGTTTTCTAATCTTTAATCAAACCACAACTTTAAATCCTATTGCACTGTATAAGTCTTAATATCGTGTTTTCTAATCTTTAATCAAACCACAACGTTACTTCTTTTTACGAATACCGAACTTTGAATATCGTGTTTTCTAATCTTTAATCAATTATAATCACAAACACACCTATAACAAATATTGACTTGGTGTTTGTAAACCACAACCATATAAACGGGATTACTATTATTAACAGAAATATCGTGTTTTCTAATCTTTAATCAAACCACAACCACATTATCGTGAAATTCTTCCAACATAGTAATATCGTGTTTTCTAATCTTTAATCAATTATAATCACAAACACACCTATAACAAATATTGACTTGGTGTTTGTAAACCACAACTGAAATTACAATCGTAATTTTTAACCAAATAATATCGTGTTTTGACTTCGTTGAACCTCGTCCCTCGGTTTCTAATCTTTAATCAAATCAATCAGTATGAGGTTTGGTTATTTGCGATTTGATAGTGTATGTCAATGAACTAAATTTTAATTTCAATATCTTGCCTTCCGACTATTGTTGTAATGATAACTCCATTTGTAACAACTTTATAATAGATGGTGTCAATTCCGCAAACACATTTGTAATAATTTGACTTAATATTTGATGCCAAAGGGAATAAATATGGATTTTTAGCAATTTTATTAAAACAATCGTGCATCATGTCAAAATATTTATCAGCTTGGTCTAGACCAAACTGACCAATTCCATATTCATAAATACGCAACAAATCTATTTTAGCTTGTTCGCTTAAATCATAATTATACATTTAATCGTTTTTTAAATTCGGCAAGCATTTCTTCTTTAGTTTGTTTTTTAGCCAAACCACTTTTTTCGCCTAATTCTATTTTCATTCTAACATATTCGTAATATTCTTCCTGCTTTCTTGCCTGTTGAATTAAGTAGTTAATCGCTTCACTTTTACTTGTAAATTCTTCGTTTGCGACTTGCTGTTTTAACCATTCATCATTTTGATTGGCTAAAGTGATGCTTTGACGTGCCATGTTATTGTGTTTTGTTGGTGTAAATTTACACCATTTTTTAACCGCTAGATCATAATTTTTAATTTTTTCAGAAACTTAAAACTTATTCAAAGATAAACGCCGCGATTTGTCTTCTTTAAAACATTGTAAACCACTACAGGAATTCGAGAGCTTCAGTTCCTGTTGAGGGTCTTATCTGCGTTTGACACTATCGTGTTTAGCTCCGCTGAATCTCGCTAAATCGATTTCTAATTTTTATAGCAACGAGCAAATGTTATTGTTTTTAAATTTTTTGAAATTTACCTGATGGTAAAACTTTAAAATCAATTCCTTCCACAAATGCTGTAAATTGATTGTGATTCATTTTTCTAGTTGGTTTGTTTTCATTGATTTTGAACTCTCCATCAGGTTTGAAGTTGTCTTTGCTTATTTTTTCTGATTTTCTAGCTTCTTTAAAATGTCTAAGTTGAATAATACCATATTCATTAACCTTGCTGGTTTTTTTGTCTTTTTGTCTTTGTATTGTCAATCCTTCAATAATATAAATCCTTTCTCTAAAATCTATTATTTCTGAAATATCTTTAGGATTTTCAACTGTTTTATCGTAAAAAACTACCTGTTGTCCTCTTTTTAAAATTACATCTTTATTGTTTCTTTTCTCTATGGGAACTAAGATTTTTTTACCTTTTATTTCTTTTTCTTTATGTAATGGATAGTAACTTTGACTTTGTTTAAGAAGTTTTGCTAAATTAAAATTATTGATTAATTCAAATTCTCGTTTTCCATCAAGTTCATACAAAGCCATAGCATAATTTTCATCATTTTGACCATACACTTTTTGCTTGTGCTTGTGTCTTGATTTAGATAAAGGGCTATGCACTTTAATTTCTATAGGGTTTTTAACAGAATTAGTAATTATTCTTACTTTCTTTATTGGTATACCTTCTATTCCTTTTTCAATATTTGGCTCACGCATCCAAATTGTTACACCTTCTTTAATTACAGCTACTTTTTTCTTTTTAACTATTTTAAAGGTAATTAGACTATTTGCAATGGCGTTTTCAATTTTTTTTCTTACCACATTATCAACGATATTTTGCACGTCATTTTCTGATATTTTTGATATTTCTTTTCTAACAACAAAAAAAACAATTTCATTGCCTTTTATGTCTTTTTTAAGTATAAAAGCCCCCTTATCTGTATGTAACGGTTTTTTTGTTTCTATATCTATATCTGGTAGTTTTATAGCTCCATATGTTGTCTCTTGATGCAAAGATCCTCTTATCGTATCGCCTTGATTGAATATAGGTATTTTATAAAATGTTTTCCCAGTTGTGTTAATCTTGAAATAATCTTTACCTTCAACACCATTTAGATAGTTTTTTGGTAATTCTTCATAAAACGTATCTGTTTGTTTTTCTTTCTTTTTAGGAATTTTGTATAGTATTTTTGAGTCAAACTTTAGTTTAAAATAATCTTTCCCTTCTATTTTATTTTTAAAATTTACTGGGAGCTCATTTTTTAAAACATAAACTTTTTTACCTCTATTTTTAATAATGCTTTTAGCTTGTTTTTTTACGTTATCTGGCGTAAAATGTGATACTAAAATTTCGGTTTCTATTTTTTCTATATCTTCTTTAAAGGTTTTCCAAGGCTTGGCTTGTTCTATTAAAACTTTTGCTGCTTTTTTATCTTGTTCGTCTTCTAAACGCCACGCGTGAGCTAACAAATCATATTTGTCTTTAGGCATACACGCAATGGTAATCGCATCAATGGTATGGTGGGTATGTTTGTCTCTATCTTTATCTTTGTAATGTTTCCACCAGTTTTCATCAATGAAACTTTCTTGGATGCCCCAAAGTTTTCTGAACTCAGCCACTGCGCCACCTTTTACACTTTCTACTCTTTTGAAATAGGATTTTAAATAGGCTTGCGCATATTTGGTTATAATACCTGTATCTGGAATTTGGCTGTTTTTAAAACCTACTTTAGGCTCTTCCCACGTAAAGCGATCATATTTACCTTGAATATAGTCACGTTTTAAAGTGAGGTAATGCCTTTTTCTTATGTTTTTATCTTTCGCGTCTTTTGTAACTGCTGATTTTATAGATCTTGAAATGGTTTCAATTTGTCGAGTTAGTTCCTCAGCTTCTTTTTTCCAGTGTGCAATTCTAGGTAAAATATCATTGTAGTTTGATAACTCAATAGGCATTTTTTGCTTCTTTATGTCTCTATTAAATCTTTGACTACAAAGGGTTTTGTTCATTTGCGAATTATCTTGTGAGATACTTCTAGGAATAGTATGTTCTATATCATAAGAAGGATTGCTACCTATAATGTCACAGATGCTAATATTATTGCCTTCCTCGTATATTTCACACTTTCCTTGTTCTAACCAAAGCTGGTATCTTAAAATATCATCTTCTGTAGGATTTACTTCTTTGTGGCATTGCTCTAAATAGAGCTTTTTTATTTCTTTAATGGCGTCCTCTTTGAATTTTTTGTTTTCATTTTGAAAATCCTGTATCCCTTTTCTTTTGTTTGCATCGTTCAATTCACGAGCCATTTCAATATGAATGCGAGTGTCTTCATCTATTTGATCATTAGCTATTAGTGTGTTAAGGACTTTGCGTAATTGATGTAAAGCACGCATAGCCATAGGGTTTTTTATAGAAGTAGTAAGCGGACTGCCTAATACTACTTTTTTATTGCCCCATTCGTCTTTAATGGTTTTCTTTTTGAATACTTCTATATCTGATGGATGATAGAGTTTTTTTAACTTATCAGGATGGTTACAAAATATTTGTCCCTCTTCATTTTCACCTTCAAGAAAAGCTTCAATTTGTTTATCTAACCTACCTATTTTAATGAATTCTTGCTTTTTTAATTGATCCATTAGAATAGGGAATAAATCTTGAAATATTATTTCTTGTTCGTGTTCCTCAATAATAATATTTGCTTTGTAAAAGGGGACAAGCTTTTTTCTCAAATCAGCCTCAAAAAGCGATTCCGCTTCTTTAGAATAATATACCTTTCTACCTTCTTTGTCTTCGGTATTGTATATTTTCAATAAGCCGTTAATTAGTTCTAGCTTGCTTTTTTCTACTATATAATTATCTACTAATTCAACTATTTTTGATTGAATGAATTTTTGTTGCTCTTCATCTTTCCAAATGTCATCATCTACAATATTCTCAATATTTGCCATAAAAACAGCATGCGAGTACAGTAATCCTTGTTTTAAATAAGGTAGTATTTTTGCAATAGCTGCCAAACTAAGACTAGCAAAGTCTTTTTTCAGTTTTGTTTTGCTAAATGCTTTTGCGTTTTTAGGTTCTAGTTTTAGTTTATCTATGGCAAAATCATATAAATACGTATCTGAGGTTGCAACTGAAAGTAAATGCCATAAATCTTTATAATCTACAGATTTTGTGACTTCATTCTTTTCCGTATTTCTAGTTTGGTATTCGAAAGTTTTAATTTTCCAGTCTTTTCCTATAGCATTTTCCAGTGAAGCCGAAACTACACAAGCAGAAACACTATCTGTAGGTTTGTAATTAAACCAATAAAAAAACTCATTTTTCTTAGAAGATTTGTAATAGCCAAAACTAGCTCCTTTTTCAACCAGTTCTTTGGCTAAAACCTCAAAATTAAAGTCGCTTTTTCTGTAAAATTTCGGAACTAATTTTAATTTTTCTTCCAGTGTTAGGAAACGTAATGTCTTCTCGCTTTGTGTGCCTATCTTTATGGTGTTTAAGTATGACCACATTCTAAATTCTTCATAATCTGGATGCGAAACAGCACATCGAGATTTGTTTTTTTCAAAAGAACATTTTCCTATTAATCCTTTTTGCGATTTTAGAGGTCTTTGAAAAAAAATAGCTCGGTATAAATCTTTAGCTAAACCCGTAAACTTTTTTTCGGGTAATTTTTCATTTGTATTTATTCCTTCAATTCCTTGTGTTTGACAAATTATGATAAACTCTTCTAAATAATGTTCTTCACGAGAAGTATATTGGTTTCTTATTCTTGTTTTGTTGTATAAACTAAAAAAATATTGGCCTAAGGTTTTAAAATTTCCATCAAGCATTGCTTGTGAAATGTCTTTAATTTTTCCTTTTACTTTGCCTAAATCTGCCTTTTTATTGAGACGCGCAATAAGCTCTTGTTTACATGTTTCAATATCATTAGCATTCTTTTTTGTAATGGATACTAATGAAGTGTATAATTTCTTTAGATTTTTTTCTCCTTCGTCTAAATCCTTTTTAAAACCACTTTTCTCTGTCTCATCTATAATTCCAAGATTAATATAATACTCTTTTAATTCGTTTAAGATCGCATTCGAATTATCTAAATCTTCAATTAAATTTTGAATTTGCGGGTTATGTTCTTCAAAAACACCTTCGGCTGATTGATCTAAGCGATTACTCAAAAAACCTCTTCGTTGTGCTATATGGTACAAGGCTCTACCTAACTCAAATAAAGTCACTTTTTGCTTACTGGCTTTGTCTCTAAAAAGATAAGGATTTATATTTTTATCTTCATTGGTTCGTAGCCAATCAAGAAATTCAGGATTTAGTGGATATTCTTTGAAACCAGATTTTTTCCATTGTTCCACTTCTTCAACAGATAGAGGACACATTCCATTAATAGAGAGCACTTTTAAAGTTTCGTATTTTCTTAGTTTTCTGCGATATTTTATTTTACGAGCACTTCTGTAGGCTGTTCTTTCGGCAGCTCTAGATATTTCTTTTCCATTTTCAGATTTTACTCCTTCAGAAAAAATCCTAGCTCCTTTGTCTAGAATTTGATTTATTCCTTCATTTTCAGTATCTCTAATTGCCCAACCAATTGAGTTAGTCCCCAAGTCTAGTCCAAGTATTTTTGTCATTTGTGTTTAGTTTGTAATTTGGTCTTAAAAGTAAGGAAAAACTTTTTTCATCTAAATACGGAAAACCGTAAAGTGTTTATAGCTTTTTTTGTGTATGTTTGTATCAGATAAAATTATTCTAATCTTTAATCTTATCACAATAAGGCTATATGCCGTAGACGAAAGTCTTTAGTCCCGCTTCGGTGGGACTTTTTTTATGACATTGTAGTAAAAAATAGGACTTTTTTATCATTTAACCCAGATTATACATTAGAAACTTATTGTAGATAAAAAGGACTTTGAATCTAAAAAAGCACTTCATTTTTTGTCCTTAATGTAGTAAAAAAATTCCGTGTCTTTTTAGCTTCTTTGCCCTTTCCGTATTCGTTACAAGGTCTATTGCATAATCTGGGTTTAAGCAAAAGATATAAATAATAAGGGGATTTTGGGATTCCCATTTGAACCACCACCTCCGTTCAGTAGTTCGCTCTTAATTACATATCTCTGTTTACTTTTCGCAAGTTTCTTTTTTATTAGCAGAAACTAATTTTCTACTGGTCGTAATTTCTAAATCATCGGTACTTTTATTATGAGTTTTACAAAGCGGAATTATATACCAACTCATATCTGAAGAATCAGATTTTTGGACGTGAGCTCCAACTAAATCTTTTTTTTCTGAACAGCTTTTCTCTGAACACGAATCTACATCCTGCTTACTGTATTTTTTCCAATGTTGCAACCAACTTCCACATTTGCAATTGTTATCTGATGTTCCATTAATGTTTTTAACTTTTGTCATATTCTTATTTTATATTTTTTGCATATAAATACCCTATATTTTCGCTTTCTTCTACTCTAACTTTTATCCAATCCCCTTTTTCTTCTATAAAAATAACATTAACTCCAAATGTTATTTTTTCGATAATTTTAGATTCTAAGGAAGGATTTTCTCTTAAATTTAAGATATCATTGTAGATTGTTATCGTTTCATCAACATAATAATATTTTTTAGAGCTACTTAGTTTTGATGAATATTTTGGAGTTCTAGACCTTTTGCTCTTTTTTTCATTTGAGTTATATAAATAATGGGTACTAGTAGTAGTACTACTACATACACCACAACTACCACCACTGGAACAATGTGCGCATCTCGAACAATTTCTACAAGCTGTACAATATGCAGAACCTGTACATCTGCCAGCTTCCTTTTTAGGTATTAGACATTCATAATTTGATGTAATTAATTCATTATTCTTCGAAAAGGAGAAAAAACAAAATAGAAATGTTATTAATAATCCTATTGCCTTCATATTTAATTGTTTAAAAGTGAATATTCTTTTTAATTTAAGAATACTTTATGATAAAAATTATAGTTCTAATCGTATTTATATTTTACATTTCTATTTATATAGGAATTTAACCCTAATCCTTTAAGTGCTAATTTTTTCATTTGATTAATATGATATGCTCCAGCTTTGTTATAACTATACGTATAGATAGCTCCTGAAGCAAATCTGATTTTTATAAAATCATTTCCAATTTGATAGCTATATACAGCAGATGTTCCACTTAAGTTTCTATATCTTTCCAAAAAAATTATTTTAAATGAGTTATTAATCTTTTAGCTATTTCTTCTTCTTCAATTATTTGATTTGAAGTCAATAACATTTGAACTTGATTTGATATTGGATTTTTAAAAACTTCAAATCCACTTCGACAATTTTTAAATCTGTAATGAAAAGCCTTTAATCCTTTTAAAAAACCATTTTGTAGCGTTTCTTCATATATAAAATGTGAGCAAGATTTTCTAAAAATACATCTTGGTTTTTTATTCTTTGGCTTAGTTAACCAATACAATCGAATACTCAATAGGACTAAATACTTCATACTACTTTTCAAAAACTACCATTTGTCTAGTTGTCATATAACCTGGTTTTGCTCCTAATCCAAAACAACCTGTCTCAGGGTTTACAAATGTGGTCACACTTTCTAAACGAACATATTTCCAGCCTTGATTAGAAAGATCATTGATTAAATTTTCTAGTTGAATTGCGACATTGTCTGAAGTTCTTTTTTTGGGATCCAATGAAGCTATGAAGGGTACTACTTTGTATTTCATATTATTTTCTTTTTCTATAATGGTCATTAGTAGAAGAATTTTTATAATGGCCTCCTTTATGAGAACTCCCCTTTCCACCTTTATAGTGTCCTTTTTGTGCATTAATACTAGTTCCTAGTAAGAATAAAAACATTGTAAATAAAACAGTTCGTCTTTTCATAATTATTTTTTTTATGTTTATATGGCAAACTTACCTCCAACAATAACCATTTCCTTACGGAAAACCGTAATGCATAAAAATACCCCCAAATAGTATCTAACTTTTTGGGGGCAGTGCAAAGTTGGACAGCCTTTTTTATTACTATAATATTCAGATACCTATCGAATATGATTTTCATATATCCGATTCTTATAAAGTGAGTTCAACTTTTAGGAGACCTTCTCTATATTTTTAAAAATATGTGGTTAAATAATTCCCATATCTTTTGCAATGGCAACTAAATGAACGGTATTATTGGCTTTAAAATAATCTTTAAGTTTTGCTATACGTTTTTCGATGGTACTTTTACTATTAGGTGTAATATGAAGTTCTTTAAACTTAGCTTCCATATTTTCTTGCGGAATTCCCAAAGACAGTTGCGTCAGTAATTGAATATCGTATGTATCTATTTCAGAGGTGGTCTTATCTTGTAATATAAGTTGAATACTAGGTGAAATATATTTTTCTTTTCCTATCCATATTGTTTCAATAGCTTTTTTTAGTTCGCTTGCCGTATAACGATGTTTAACCACGTAGGCATCAATCCCTTGATCGTATACTAGTTTTTTAATTTTGTGAGGTCTATCCTCTATTGAAAAAGCAATTATTTTAATAGACGGGAATTTTTCTTTAACTTCTGTTATTAATTGTTCCCCTGAAGTTATTTTAGCATCTCTATGATCTATTTTAAAAGATAAATCTGTAATTAACAACTCAAATGGTAAATTGTCTATATGTGCTTTTTTTAATCTTAAAATGGCATCGTCACAATATTTTACATATTCAACAACCGAAATATCAAATTCACTAAGTGTCTTTTCTGTAGCAATATTATTCAGATCGATATCATCAACCACTAAAACTTTTGAAAACATAGTAATACTTTATTTTGGAATATTTATCTTTACTTTTAATCCCTTATCAGTAGCATCAAAAGTAATGGTTCCGTTAATGTTTATAATACGGTTTTCCACATTTGCCAAACCGCTTTTTTTTATACTTTCTATATTAAACCCTTTTCCATTATCTGAGTAGTCTATTTTTAAAGCTTTTTTATGAGTTGAAAAACAAACAACCACAATAGTCGCTTGACTGTGTTTTTTCATATTTACTAAAAGTTCCTGTAATACTCTAAATAAAGTAATCTTTTTGATTTCTGATAAACTCTCCCAATCTATTGTATCTTCTTTTTTTATAATAATATTTTGTGTATTTGATTTATATCCGTTTATCATTTGTAATATACTTTCAAAGAAAAAAATCCCTGTTTCTATTGATTCATTTTCTTTTGAAATATTTCTAGATCTTTGATATAGAG
>NZ_PCMX01000100.1 GCF_002530675.1 Flavobacterium columnare NBRC 100251 = ATCC 23463 | reverse complement strand
TAATTTGCTGTAATTCAAAGATTTTATTATTTTCTAACCAACTAAAAAACTCTTTTAAATATAAATATCTTGCTTGGGTAGTTTCGGGTTTTAATCCTAAAATGTCTAAATGTTTTTTGTAGTTTCTTGCCTGTTCTTGGTAGGTTTCAGAGTAGATTTTATGCTTGCTTGGTGCGCCCATCTTTTATTATTTTAAATGTTGAATTTTAAATTTTAAATGGTTTGGTATGACGTTTTTAAGGTTTATGATGGTTTTGCTTACTCAATATTTTATTTTTAGGAACGCTAGACTATTTTTTTACTATTTTCTTATGTTTTACAATAGTTTACACCGTTTTCCAGTGTTCCTTTTGCGTTCCTTTAGTGTTCCAACTTACTTTTGCTCTTGTCGTAGCTGTTCTATTTATTCATGCCTTTTTATTTGTTTTTTATAGGTATTCATGAATCGAAGTTTGTTTTTATTGGATTTTTTTGTTTTTTAGTTTTTCGATTTGAAGCATTAGAAAATCTTTTATTTCAGTTCTTAATTTTTGATAATTGTCCCAATAGGAGATTTTATATTTTATGCCTTTGTTGGCAAAACCGCCAACTTGTTTGATGTATTCTAACTCTAAAAGTGTTTGTATATATCTAAATATCTGTGTTTTACTTATTCCTAAATCTTGTCTTATATCTCTTAAAATAAACTCTTGATTTTCGTTTTTAACGTGCTTTTTTAATCGTTCAAAAAATTGTCTTAAACTTCCATCGAGTTCATCTACTTTTAAAATGATACTTTCAAAAAGTACTTCGGTGGCTTGTTCGATGTCTTCGATTTCTGTGATTAAAGCCTCCCCAACCCCTCCGAAGGAGGGGCTTTTAACTATTTGACGTTGATATTGGTTCAGGAACGTTACTTGTTTGATTACGGCTTGATACATTTCGTTTAATCGTCTAATTTTATGCACTTTCTCTGGTAGATGTAATTGTGTTGCATACGGATTAATGACTTCGTACTCTTTTAAATTTCTAATGATTTGTTGTATAAAGTTGATTGCTTTTTGGCTTTCTTGTGGATCTATTTCTCCTGCATTGCGTTTGTTTTGGTAGTCGATTATTCTTGCGGTTTGTTCTTTACTTTCGTCAACTGCAATAAGGAATGAACGGCTCATATTATCTTCGTAGGTTTCGCCTTTGGTGGTGGCTGATAAACTGGAGAACTGACCTTTTACTATTTTATGAGAAGATTTGTTATTTCCTTTTTTGTCTTTTATGGTTACGGAACTTCTTAAAACTTGGTTGGATATAAATTCTCGCAGGGCATAGAGTGCATCTTCTTTTAAGCCGTCTAAATCTTCAATAAT
>NZ_PCMX01000010.1 GCF_002530675.1 Flavobacterium columnare NBRC 100251 = ATCC 23463 | reverse complement strand
ATTAAGTTTGATGCGAAAATTGATTTCGATTATAGGAGAGATTTCTTTTTTGATATTTTTCTAACAAAAGTTGAAGGAAAACCATTTGAACTAGATTTAATAAAAATACAACTATTTAACCATAATAAAAATGAATAGCAATGAAAAAAATAATTTTAATAATGTCGTTAATTGGTTTGACGGTAAATTGTAAAAAAGAGAATATAATTATGCAAAATAATAATATAACAACCGAAAATCTAGTAAGTAACATTGTAAAAGAAATTAAACATTATGATACAGAACCTATATATATAATGGGATACACTAATAACTACACTTTTTTTGATGTAACAATTAATGATAGAAAAGTTTATTCATATTTTGATGATGAAAATTCGGGGAGTTCGTCTGGATTCGATATTAACCCTAATATTTTAAAAAGTGGTAAATATAATTTGAAATATAAGATGTACCCAATTGGAAAAGTAAAATATGATAAAGAAAATTATGGAACATTAATACCTGAAACTTATTTGAAATTAGATTTAGGTTCTTACGACTTAAAGAATAAGAGCAAAGGAGAAACTAAGCATACTTCTTATAAAACTCCAATGAATAAAGTACAAATTAGCGAAAAATACAGCGAGGAAAAATTTGTAGGAGCTGGTAAAACGTATTATGAAGGTAGTTTTGATATAGAGGTGCAAGTACCCTACGAGATTCATCCAGCATTTGAAAAAGCTAAGGATTTACGAAAAATGGATAAAAAAGAGCTTGAAGCTAAATTGTTGAGTGCCTACCAAAAAGTATGGAATATCTATCAAAACAAAGAATATGATAATATTGCAAAAATTTCTTTTGATAGTATGAAAGACGAATTAGTAAGTAAATATGCTTCAAAGGAAGAAGTTGCAGAGTATTGGAATTATTTACTTACAGCCTATAAAAGTAATACTTTTCAAATGCAACCTATTAAGGATTACAAACTAGAATTTTTTGCAGATGGAAAACTGGTGGCATTGATGCTCACTACTAAAGATAATAATTACAGAGGTAATACAGCGCTATGGGCTAGAGTAAATCACGATGGAGGTATGCGACCTTTGTTTTTAAATAGCTATTTCTACATTCCAGAGGGCGAAACCGAGTTTAAAGTGTATTAAACAAAAAAATTTGAGAACTACTAACGATACGATACCAAGTTTTCGCAATACACTTTCCGACTTGGTATGGATAGCCAACTTTTAGTATCTCTATTTTTTCTATGATAAATTAACTTTATCTTTTTACTATGTTCGAGTCTAATATGTCTTTTAGACGAAAGATGAAATCGTTTTTATAAAAAAACTGTCTAAAAGTCCTGTAATATCTGTATTCGTTAAAGAAATAAAAACATTTATAAGTCGTTATGCAATTTATCTCCATAAAAAATATCTACAATATCACTTTAACTTTTAAACAGTTCTGTATATTTTATGTTTGGATTATTATTCTAATTCCCTTCTTAATTTTCTCTCTCTCAAATTGTATTTAATACGTTTTACTAAATAAAACATGACAGGCACCATAACTAATGTTAAAACAGTGGCATATGTTAATCCAAAAATAATGGTCCAAGCAAGAGGTCCCCAGAAAACCACGTTATCTCCTCCCATGTATAAATGTGGATTAAGATCCGTAATCAATCCAAAAAAATCAAAATTTAATCCAATTGCTAACGGAATTAATCCTAACACTGCAGTTAACGCAGTTAATAATACCGGACGTAAACGAGATTTTCCAGATTCTATAATAACTTCCTTAATTTGTTCTAATGTCAGATCATCATGGCTTTCCAATCCGTTATCTTCTACTTTTTTATCCATTAATAAAACAAAAAAGTCCATTAATACGATTCCGTTTTTCACCACAATTCCTGCTAATGAAATAATTCCCATCATTGTCATGAGTACAACAAAATCCATTTGAGCGATTACATAGCCATAAAAAACACCGCTAAAACTTAATAATACAGTAAACATGATGACCAAAGTCTTAGAAATAGAATTAAACTGTAAAACAATAATAGTTGTAATACCTGCTAAGGCTAAAAATAAGGCAAAGAATAAAAAGTTTTGGTTCTTACCTTGTTCTTCCTGCACTCCTGAAAAACCATACGTAATATCACTTGGTAGCTTATAGTTTTTTAACTCATTAGCTATGATTTTTGTTATTTCGTTTCCGTTATAACCTGTTAAAATATTAGAGTACACCGTCATAATTCGTCTATAATTTTTACGTTTTATTTGATTGTACGTCTTTGTTTTTTCAACATTAGATATAGCAGCAATGGGCACTTGCATTATCTGTCCAGTATTAGGATTTCGATACGTTAAGGGTTGATTAAATAGAGTACTTTCATTTTTACGTTGTTCATTTTGTAAACGCATTACGATATCATATTTATCGTCTCCTTCTTTATATGTTGAAATTTCTTGACCATAGACTGCACGACGAAGTGTAAAACCAGTCATTCCTGTAGAAGCACCTAAACTTCCTGCATTTACTCTGTCAATTTTTACAGATAATTCAGGACTTTCTTTGTTTATATCTACTTTTAATTTTTCAACTCCAGGTATGTTTTTTGCATTTAGAAAATCAATCATCTTATCTGCTTCTTTCAGCATCAGGTCATAATCAGTTCCTGTTAACTCAATACTAATAGGATATCCCGCAGGTGGTCCTGCTGCATCTTTTTCTACGGTTACAGATGCGCCAGGAATGGTTCTAATTTTCAATCTAATTTCTTCCATTACATCTGAAGTATTTACACCTCTTCGGAACTTAAATTCAGAAAAATTAATTGTAACTTTCCCTTTATGTGGCGTTTCTGACTGTACTCCTAAGTCTATTTGAGGGTTTGTGGCTCCTACTCCAACTTGGGCTATAACAGAATTAGCTAGAAAATTTTCTTTCGTAGTAGGATCTACATATTTATTTAAGACAGATAGTATTTGTTTTTCAACATAGTCTGTAGCTCTATTGGTCTTATCTATAGATGTTCCTTGTGGATATTCTATATAAGCTATTACTTGGTTGGGGATATTATTAGGAAAGAATAAAACTTTTCTTGGAAAAATACCTACTAATAAAAAGGAGAAGAATAGCATTATTACAATGATTCCAAATGCTCTCCATGCTTTTTTTCCTGTCAAAATTTTTGCCAACATTTCTTTGTATTTCTCTTCCATACGTGGAAAAAAATGATGCTGAAAATCTTGAGTCCATTGATAGAGTTTTTTGTAATACAACCACATTAAGCCAATTGCTATTAAAGCAATATGTCCTATTGCTCTGGCTATTTTAACATCAAAAACATATCCTATAGCTATAAAAACAATCCCTAGAATGAGGAATAATTTAGTGTTATTTTTTAATGATTTTGAGGTGATATTCCTATCTACAATATCCATAGATCCTCCTGTCATAGCGGCATTAGTAACCATAGCTACAAATAACGAAGCCCCTAGTGTTACTGATAAGGTTAATGGAAAATACATCATAAATTTCCCCATAGTTCCAGGCCATAATGCAAAAGGTAAAAACGCCATCAATGTAGTTGCTGTTGATGAAATTACAGGCCAAGCAATTTCTCCTATTCCAATTTTAGAAGCTTGTACTCTTGGCATTCCTTTTTGCATATTAGCAAATACGTTATCAACAACAACAATACCATCGTCAACTAACATCCCTAATCCCATTACTAGACCGAATAAAACCATCGTATTCATGGTAACTCCTACTCCTTGAAGAATAGTAAAAGCTATAAATATTGACAAAGGAATGGCGGCTCCTACAAATAATGAGTTACGTAAACCCATTGTAAACATTAAAACAACCATAACCAGTATTATCCCGAAAATAATATGATTGGATAATTCTTCTACTTTATGTTCTACTTTAGAGGACTGGTCATTTGTTAAACTAATTTCTAGATCTTTAGGTAAAACGGTTTCTTTTGCTTTATTAATGACTTCTTTTACCTTTTCTATAGCAGAAATCATATTTTGTCCAGAACGTTTTTTTACATTAAGCATTACAACTTCTTCTCTTCTTTCTCGGGCAAAAGTGGTTTTTTCTTTTTCTTTAAAGGTAATAGTAGCTATATCTTTTAGATAAACCGATCCTCCTAATGTTTTTACGATAATGTTTTCTAACTCGGAAGGGTTTGTTATTTCTCCTGTAATTCTAATATTGTTACGGATTCCTTGTGAAACTAAATTTCCTCCTGAAAGAGACATATTTTCGTATCGAACAGCATTTGCAATATCATCAAAGCTTACTTGAGCTGCATTCATTTTATAAACATCTATGGCAATTTCTACTTCTTTAGTATCAACACCTAGTATATCTACTTTTTTTATTTCTGGAATTCGTTTGATTTCTTCTTCTAGATACTTTCCATATTTTTTTAATTGTTGGGTTGTATAATCTCCTCGAAGATTAACATTTAAGATGGGAATTTCTTCTGATATATTTAAACTAAATACGCTAGGCTCTACCTTTCCACCGTTATCTAATACGGGCCAACTTACGTTGGTTTTAGAGACATCTACTTTATCTTTGATTAAGGCTTTTCCTTGATCAGTTGTAATATTATCATCAAATTCAACTACAATAATACCGTAATCTTGATAGGAATCAGAAGTTACTTTGTTAACACCACTAATATTTTTTATTTCATCTTCTAAGGGTTTTATTACCAATTTTTCAACATCTTTTGCAGAATTCCCTGGGAATATAGAAGATATATAAATTTTATTTTCTATTACTTCTGGGAAATCTTCACGAGGCATCGTTATATAGGCATATATACCTGTCATTACAATTATTAAGGTAAATATATAAACAGTTACTCGGTTATCGACAGCCCAGCTAGATATACTAAATTCTTTTTGCTTATGTGACATATCAGCCCCCTACCCCCAGAAAGGGGAATTCCTATTAGGGGTCAATAGGAAAATTAGTTAATATTAAATTTTATTATAATCCATTTTAAAAATTAAAAAGTTAATTTCATTCCTTCTGAGATCATATTTGCTCCTTCTGAAACGATTATATCTTTCTGATTTAAACCTGAAAGAATTTCTGTATAATTATTGGCTGTTTGACCTATTTTAACAATTACCTTTTCAGCCACTTTATCCCCTTTCTGTCCTGTAATAACTTTATAAACATAGTTGTTTCCTTTTCCATCTTTTTGAATTATGTTTGTTGGAATTGATATAACAGATGGATTTGAGTAATCCATGATTTTTAATTTCGCTACTTGATTAGGTCTTAATAGTTCATCTGGATTGGATACATCTATTTTTACTGTAAAACTTCTATTGGCAGGATTTATAGTTTTAGCTACTTGACGCACTTTTCCTATGCTGTTTTTATTTATTGAAGCTATGTTTACAACTACAGCAGTTCCTCTTTTTACTCTTGGCAAATACATTTCTGGCACCTCTGTTCTAACATACATTTGGCTTAAATTTACGATACGCATTAAACCTTGTGGAGTCGCCGATACTACTTGCCCTCTTTCTACAAATACCTCATCTATTACACCACTAAAAGGAGCACGAATAACAGTTTTTGCAATTTGTGCTTTTATTTGATTGATAGATTTAGATAAACTTACCATTTGGGTTTGCGCTTGTAGATATTGAATTTCAGAACCAATTTTTTGATCCCATAAACGCTTTTGACGCTCATAAGTAGTTTTAGCTAATTCATATTGTGTTTGAATACTTGCTAATTGTTGGCTCATACCAGCATCATCTATCCTTCCTAAAATTTGTCCTTTACCAACAGACTGGCCTGCCTTTACATCTAAATTTACTAAAGTTCCTGGCATCTCAGGTTGGATCAATACATTTTGTTGTGTATCTACATTTCCTTGAATTTCAACATAATGATTAAACACTGTATCTTTTACTGTAATAGTCTGTACTAATGCTTCATCTGTTTTCTTTTCTAAAGTCCCAAGAACTTCATCTAATTTTGCTAAATCAGCTTGAAGGCTTGCTCTTTTATTTTTTATTTCTGTTAGGTTTTTGCTTTCTATTAAGGCATCTATTGTGGTAGAATTTTCTTTACTTCCACAAGAAACTAGCAATAATGTGTGAATGGTTAGGATAACTATTTTTTTCATCTGTGATCGTATATAATTTTAGTTCTTAAATAATAGTTTTTCTAAAGCTGCTCTTTTGGTAATAACTTCTACCATAGATTGCAAGTATGCTTGTTGCGATGTGTATAACTGACGTTGCGCTTCTGTAAATTCAAAACTAGTAGACAGCCCTTCTTTAAACTTTACACTTTGCTTGTTTTCAATTCTTTCTGACAGAAGCAATGTGTTTTTTGCATTACCATATTGTGCCACACTGTATTCAAAATCGCTTTTTGCTTTTTGATATTGAAGTTTTAGTTTTTGCTCTGTTTCAGCTAATCTTGTCTTAGCTTGTTCAAATGCTATTTTAGCTTGATGCGTTTTAGCTTGTCTTCCCAATGAGCTAAATAGCGGAATATTTAAACCAATTGAAAGAGTAGAATAATCATACCATTTTTGATTAGCATTAAACATAGTAAAACTATTATCAAACGTATTGGCTCCAAAATTTACTTGAGCTCCCAAGGAAGGCAATGCTTTACTTTTTTCTAACTTTAGTAATAATCGGTTAGCTTCTACTAGATTAGTATTAATCTGATAATCTACAGAGTTCTTCGTATCAAAAGTTTGTGACAGAATAGCTAAATCTATGTTTTGTGATGCAAGTACGTCTAATTTATCTGTGAGTTGAATGGTTTGATCAATTTCTATTCCCATTAAAAGTTTGAGCATATTGGTTGCTATTACTTCCATACGTTTTGCATAATCCAACGAACTATTAATTTCGGATAATGTAATTTGTAAACGTTCTACTGATTCTTCTTCAACAAAGCCATTTTTATATATTTGTTTTGTATCATTTAATGTTTTTTCTAGTATCACTTTATTTCGTTCTACGATCATGATACTTTCTTGTGCTAACAAAACATCTCCATAGGCTTTAGTGGTTATTTCTCGGATTTCTTGCGCTGTTTTTACTTTTGCATCTTGAGAAATTTTTAGATATGTTTTAGCGGATTCTAAACCTACTAAATAAGAACCATCAAAAATCAATTGGCTTAATGTAAGCTTTGCATCCATGGCATTGTACTGACCAAATCGTAATGCGGTAGGTACTCCATTAAAACTGATTACACTAGTAGCTATCTTGAAATTATTTTGATACCCCACATTTGCACTTATCTGAGGCAATCCGATAGTGGTTGTTTCCCATTTCTTTTTTTGAGCTATTTCAATATCTCTAGTTGCATTAATAGCTGTATAATTATTTTTTGTTGCATAATCTACAGCTTGGTTTAAACTAAATGAATAGTTCATTTTTTCCTGAGCATAACCTTGCCCTAAAAAAAATACCGTTAATAAAAGTCTATGCCAATTTTTCATTTAATTGTTATATTTCAGTAATTGTTTCTCTAATTCCTTTATTCCTTTGGGTGTTGCAAGTGCTCTAGTATGATACTCTAGCGCTTCTAATTTTAATGTTTCGCTTTCTAGTTGTGTGTTTTCATTAATACTAAATATAAGTGTATAATAAAATTGTATATACGTAGGTATGTGTACTTCTTTTCTGTAAAGGCCTTCCTTTTTCCCTTTTTGAATATTTTTTTCAAACATTTCATTACAATCTTCTATTTCACTCGCCATTAACTGATTATAGATATCAGGATAATGTTTTTTTAGTTGATAAGCGGGTGAATTATCATAAGATTGAAACATTTCTTTAAAAAGCCGACGAATTTCAAAATTTTCCTCTATTGCATTATAATTTTTAGCCACAATTTCATCTATAACCAGATGTATTTTTTCATGAATGACAAAAGTTGACTCTCTTATTAAAGATTCTTTATTACTAAATACTTTATATATTGTCTTTTTAGAGATACACATTTCAGCAGCAATATCATCCATAGTAACACTTTTAAAACCGAGTTTTAAAAACATATCTGTAGCCTTAGCAATAATTTTATCTTTCATATTATGCGGTTTCTTGAATAAATCGAGTAATTTTTGTAACCCATTTTCTAGGAGCAAATCGAACTGTATTAGCCAGTAATGTATTTTTGATACCATGGATTGCTACGACATCTCCTCTTAGCATGGCTTGATATCCATAGTAAGCAACCTCTCGTGAGGTAGGTAATTTTTTGTTTTTCACTAGTTTACTACTCTCCATATCGGCCATTGATTGAAAGCCACTTTCTGTTGCACCAGGACATAAAGCTGTTATTGTTACGCCTGTTCCTTCTACTTCATTTGCTATGGCTTCAGTAAAATGCAAAACGTATGATTTGGTTGCATAATATACCGCCATTAAGGGCCCTGGCTGAAAAGCTGCTGTAGAAGCTACATTCATAATCTTTCCATTCTTACGTTGTACCATATCTTTTAAAAATATATGCGTAAACTGAGTTAAAGCCGTTATGTTCAATTGAATCATCTGATCGGTCTTATCCCAATTAGATTTCACAAATAAGCCAAAGTCTCCAAAACCTGCATTATTAATCAGATAATCTATGGTTAAACCATATTTTTTAACTTCATTATAAACATTTAAAGCAGCTCCTCTTTTTGATAAATCTTCAGAAATGGTATAAACTCTAATATTATTTTTAGTCTTCAATTCTATTTTTAAATCATCTAATCGCTGTCCATTTCTAGCCACAAGCACCAAATCATCTCCTTGTTCTGCATGAATTTTAGCTAATTCTAATCCTATACCACTGGAAGCCCCTGTAATTAAAACCGTTTTTTTCATCTACATTTATTTTCAAATAAACTAAAAATCACCATTATACATTAGTATTAAAATGTGTTTTTAAAAGTTAAGCAAATATATACAGGAAACTTTAAAAACTTAAAAAGTTTCCATTTTTTTTTATTTTTTTTAACATTTAATAAAACTCGGTGTTCCCAACTTTTAAATTATTTTAGCAAAAAAAATAAAATGCAGGCAATTAGTACCTATCAAGATATCATTACAAAACATTTCGAAGATTTATCAATAAAAAAAGAACCCCTAAACTTATACGACCCTATACAATATATCTTATGTTTAGGGGGAAAAAGAATACGTCCTGTATTAACATTAATGGCCGCTGAAATTTTTGACATTTCTTATACCAAAGCCCTTTCAGCAGCTACAGCAATAGAGGTTTTTCATAACTTTTCGTTAGTACATGATGATATTATGGATAATGCTCCTTTAAGAAGAGGCAACGAAACTGTTCATGAAAAATGGAATATTAACACTGGTATTCTTTCTGGCGACGCTATGCTTATCTTAGCCTATCAATATTTTGAAAATTATGAACCTGCTATTTTTAAAGAATTAGCACAATTATTCAGTAAAACCGCCCTTGAGGTCTGTGAAGGACAACAGTATGATGTAGATTTTGAAACCAGAAAGTCTGTAAGCGTTTCGGAATATCTTAAAATGATTGAATACAAAACCGCCGTACTAGTAGGCGCTGCATTAAAAATGGGAGCTATAATAGCAGAAACTTCTACTGAAAATGCAAACCTAATTTATGAATTTGGTTTAAATTTAGGAATTGCTTTTCAGCTTCAAGACGATTATTTAGATGCTTTTGGGAACCCGTTAACCTTTGGAAAACAAATAGGAGGCGATATCATAGAAAACAAAAAAACATATCTTTATATAAAAGCATTAGAGTTTGCCTCTGAAAAAGAGACAACTCAACTACAACAATTGTATTCCTCTCACCCTAAGGACAATAGTCCTAAAATTGAAACAGTAAAAAATATTTTTAATTCAACTGGAGCCAGTACAGCCACACAAGAAGCCATCAAAGAATATACTCTTAAAGCTTTTAGTACACTAGAAAAAATAAAAATCAGTGAAGATAAAAAAGTTATTCTGAAAGCTTTTGGAGAGAACTTAATGAATAGAAATGTATAATTCTTGCAAAGAGTTTCTTTTCAAACAAAAAAATGAACACATTAATACAACATGAGTTTGATATAAATTTTTATTTAATTGTTTTATATCAAGCTCATGTCTATCTAATAATCCTCTTGAAATTGAAAAAGTTTATCGCTCCTCAAAATACTGATTTAATACTTTCAGAAGCTCAAAAAAAAGAGCTATATCATAAACTTATTGAACAACTTCTGAAAGATTTTTTACTAGCTAATGAAGATTTAAATATACCACATTCTATTAGTCCTATTGAATTAAAAATTCAAGTACACAAAAAAATCCATCAACTCATTCATAATAAATTCAATGTATATTTAAACCTGCTATATATTATTGATGTAAACGAGGATGAGATAAAAAAACTCGACGGTTTCAACTCAGTTGAACTCGCCGAGCAAGTGAGCTATCTCATTCTAAAAAGAGAGTGGCAAAAAGTATGGTACAAAAACTTATACTAATACCCTAATTCCTTTTTCGTAATAACTTTATTCCATAATTCTTTTCCTTCATGATCAAATAAAGACAATTTAACCTGTCGATCATCCTTATCGCCCGTAAAAGACAATAATCCAAAGTTATGTTGCACAAACATACTTCCTTCTACACGATTCTTATTTTCTTCTTTTAATCCCGAGTTAGAAGGATTAGAGGTCAACGGGGAAACGGTCCAATCGTATAAAGAATAATTATTTCCTCGTTTTAACATGGATAATTCAGCAAAATGACGATCTCCTGACAAGAATAACACTCCCTTAACTTCATTTTTAGCAATTTCATTAAGCAAATACTCTCGTTCCTGAGGATACGTTGCATAGTTTTCAAACTTTGAAGCTGAATTTAGCACTTGTCCTCCAACAACTACAATCTTAAAAGTAGCTTTAGAGGAAGACAAAGCATCAATCAACCATTCTAGTTGTTCTTTTCCTAACAATGTTCTATCTCCTGTTTTACGATCATTAGGCGACTTAAAAAAGCGATTATCTAACAAGAAAAACTGTGCATCACCCCAATTAAAGGTAGAATAAGTTCCTTGTGTTTGAGACACATCTAAACCATAGGATTTATTGGCCCAAAAATCCTTAAATGCTTTTTGAGTATGTATTTTATAGTTAAAACTTCTATCTCCATCATTAGGGCCAAAATCATGATCATCCCAGATAGCAAAATTTTGAGCACTCGCTAACAATGGCTGAATTTCTTTAACACTTCGAGTATGTGTATAACGAAGGTAAAGACCTGATAAACTTTCATCAACTTCTCTCAAATAAATATTATCCCCTCCCCATAACATAATATTGGGTTTTTTAGCCGCTATACCCGTAAAAACAGTATAATTACTTCCATACGGTTTTCCTGGTCTATCAACTTCAGGTTGATTAATATAAACACAACTACCAAAAGCAACTGTAAAATCAGGTGCCTTTTCGCGCCATTGCCATAACTTCTTTGATTCAAAAGTAGTTGGATAAGGTAGTTTTATCAATTTGTTATCAATGTATACTTGGTAAGTATATTTTTTTCCTTGCTCTAATTTATCTAAAATCACATGACAAGTATACCCTGACTCTTTCTTTGTATTATAAACATCCGAAAACATTTTTTTCGTTGGATTCGAAACATCAAAATACTCTAACTTTACATTAGCATTAGTTGTAGTTTGCAACCAAATTACAGCTTCCGTCATTTCACAATAGCCCACCATAGGACCTGACTGTAGTAATTCTCTTTGAGCAAACAATGAAAAGGCTTGAAACAAAAAGAAAAAAGAAATAATTTTTTTCATTTAAAATAGATTTTATCAAGGCTATACTATTATAATCAATAGCTTATTTTATCAAAACAAATATTATAAAAGTCTTTACCTATTGAAGATTGTTTACTACAAAAATAACAAATAATCTTTGAGTAAAGAAAAGCCAAACAAATCATTACGGTTTTCCCGTATATTTTGTTAAAACAAAAAGAAAAAAGACAATAAAAAAGAGCTTTAAACTAACTTAGCCCAAGATTTCCCCCTAAATCTACATATATGAAAAAAAAAATTACCTATTTGGATAATTTCAGAGGTTTTACCAAAGAAATTTGGATTCTCACGCTCATTACTTACATTAATAGAGCAGGTGCTATGGTCATGCCTTTCCTAGGTAACTACCTACACAAAGGATTTTCTTTTAGTCTTCAAGAAGTAGGATGGCTTATGAGTTCTATAGGCATTGGTTCTTTTTTAGGAAACTGGATAGGTGGCAAATTAACGGATAAAATAGGCTTTTATACCGTTATCCTATCAAGCTTATTATTGGTAGGCTTTGGTTTTATTTCATTAATGTTTTTATACGACTTTATAGAAATTAGTATTGGACTGTTTATCTTAACAGCTATAGCCGATATGTACAAACCTGCTGTTTATGTTGCTATTGGATGCTTTAGTAATTTCTCCAATAGAACCCGTTCACTCACCCTTATAAGACTAGCAACAAACTTAGGTATGTTCACAGGTCCTATCATTGGCGGTGTACTTATTGCTAACAATAATTACGACCCTCTATTTTGGATAGATGGGATAAGCTGTATAATAGCTGTAATACTCTTTTTGTTTTTAATAGATGAAACAAAAATAGATATTTATGCTAAAAGGGTAGAACAACTAAAAGAACACATAAATACAAAAAACTCCATATTTAGTGATTCTAATTTCGTAATCTTTCTTTTAGGTTCTTTCATTACCGCTCTACTGTTTTTTCAACTTTTCACCACATTACCCGTGTACAACTCTTCAAAGTTCAACTTCAGTGAAATGCAAATAGGATTATTGTTATCACTAAATGGATTGTTGATATTTCTTTTTGAAATGCCCATCATTGGATACCTCGAAAAAATCAAAATCAAAAACACAAAAATATTTCAAATAGGAAGTCTGTTTATGACACTAGGATTTTTCTTCTTAATTTTTGCAAACTGGATTTTTTTATTAATGATAAGCATTTTACTAATCACCTTAGGACAAATCCTAATATTTTCTTTTGCCAATACTTTTGCTTTTAACAAAGCAACACCTGGTCAAGAAGGCAGATATATGGCTCTCTACTCTATGAGTTTTAGCTTTGCTCAAATATTAAGCTCTAAACTAAGTTTTAGCATTATTGAAAATTATAGTTTTAGTGCCAATTGGATTTTCATGGTTCTTATTGGTACTTTAGGAATTTATATTTATTTCAAACTTGACAAAAACCTAAAACAAGCCCCTTCATTTAATCAAACAATAACACCATGACAACCTCTATAAACAACAAAAGTTTTAAAATTATTATTGTCTTATTATCAGTATTGTTGTTGAGCAGTCTCGTTTATATTTATAAAATGTCTGCTCACTCTAAAGGCATCATTGTATCATTACGAAGCGAAAAAGCAGAACTAACTAATGACCTCGAAAAAATAAAATTGGCTCTAGAAAATACTATATCAAAAGAAGGACACCTAAATAAAGAATTATTAGAAGAGAAACAAAAAGTAAATCAACTTTTAGCAAAAATTGAAAAAGGAAATTACAATCCATCTGAAATCAGTAAATATAAAATTGAATCAAAAAATCTAGAATTAAGGATAGGCTATCTAATGAACGAAATAGAACGATATAAGAAAAAAATAGATAGTACCGAAAACGAACTAGTTGCATCTAATACCGAACTTAAAAATATCAAAAAAACAAACGAAGATTTAAACACAAACAACCTAAATTTAAATAAGAAATTGCAACTAGTTGATGAAAAACTAAATAGAGCCTCTCGATTGGGTTTTTCAAATCTAGAAATAAACGCTTTTAGAATAAAATCATCTGGCGAGATTACTCAAACAAATAAAGCTAGTAAAACTAATTTAATTAAAATTAGCTTTTTAATTAGCGAAAACGAACTTGTACCCCCTCAAAACAAAACCTTTTATTACCAACTATTTGACCCAAATAATGAACTAATAACCCACAACGAAACCACTACAACAGGCGAAAAAATAGAGGATTACACAGCTATATCTTTTGCTCATTATCAAAATAAAGCCCTCAAAATTGAAAAGGCCATCCCTATAAAAGATCCAATACCAGGCATCTATCAATTAAAAGTTTATGATGCTGCCAAACTAATCCTAACCAATAGTTTTCAGATTAATTAAAACTACAAATCCTTTTCACTAATCAAAGTGAAAGCAATAACAGTTTCAATAAAAAATCATTAATACATGCTTAAAACAACGTATGTATTAATGATTTTAATTTATAAAAAACATGATAAACCACTAAATATTATCTCTTCCATAACCTAATTTCCATCTTACTAAAACACCACCCTAACAAAAGGCATCCATGCTGATGTATATAAATTATTAGAATTCTTAAAAAGAAGATTATACCGAACACCAGCCGTAACATTATTCATCCTATAGCCTCCCCCTAAAAACAAAGCTGTATTCCAAAAATCATCAGAACGACGACCTGAAAGAGTACGATAATCCAAATTTACTCGCAACTGCTCTATATCTGCTGATAGCTGCAAATATTCCGTTGGACTATATAATACACTACCACTTATACCATAAACAAAAGAAGTAAAATCTGTCGAATTTTTAATATAACTAGTATTTAACCCAACCCCAATACTTGTTTTATCATCAAAATTATAATACATAGTAGGAGAAACCGAAATATTCGTAAAATTATTCCCTATACTTAAGCCTATACCACCTCCAAAACGAACATGATCCCAAAAAGTATTTACAGACGAACTCGTCTCTAAATTTTGAGCTTGATTCATAGATGAACACAAAAAAAAACTAAAAAAAAATACATTTTTTATCATTAGACACTGATTTTAGATATATATTTTAAAGAATTAAAAATTAATCACATAAATATACTATTTTATTGGCTATATTAGTCTAAAAGTTTTTACTTTTGCAGTAATTTTTTAACCAAAAATTGTCATTAGACAGCATTATGGATAGGTTTTCCTTTTTAAACGCAGCACATACGGCTTTTTTTGCCGATTTATATGATCAATATTTAGTAAATCCTGACAATATTGAACCTTCTTGGAGGGCATTTTTTCAAGGATTTGACTTTGCTAATGAATTCCCTAATGAATTTACAGGCGAAAAAACTTCTTCTGGAGGAGCTATAAACGAAGCTCAATTAACAGATAAAATTCAAAAAGAAATTAGAGTGCTTCAATTGATCGAAGCCTACCGTACCAATGGTCACTTATTTGCCGATACAAATCCTGTAAGAAACCGTAGACCCCACACTCCTAATTTAGACATTGTAAACTATGGTTTGAACAACACAGATTTACAAACAGTATTTCAGGCAACAACGGTAGTAGCAGGAAATCCTACTACTTTGGAAAATTTAATTACTCTACTAAAGAAATTATATTGCCAATCAATAGCATTTGAATACAAATACATTCGTGATGTAAAAACACAAGCGTGGATTGAACAAAAAATCAACGCCATGGTCGACGATGTAACAAGCGATAAGAAAAAAATTATCCTTGAAAAACTAAACGAAGCCGTTTCATTTGAAAACTTCTTACACACCAAATACGTAGGACAAAAACGTTTCTCATTAGAAGGAAACGAAGCGGTTGTTCCTGCTTTTGATCTCTTAATTGAAGAAGCGGCCGAATTAGGCGTAGAACAATTAGTACTAGGAATGGCACACCGTGGTCGTTTGAATGTACTAGCCAATGTTTTTGATAAAGCACCTAAAAATATTTTCAGCGAATTTGACGGCAAAGATTATGCCGACGCAGACCATTTTGATGGCGATGTAAAATACCACCTAGGTATTACAACACCCAAAAAAACTCGTAAAGGAAAAGACATTACTATTAACTTAGTCCCTAATCCTTCACACCTAGAAACCGTAGCGGCCGTTGTAGAAGGCATAACACGTTCTAAACAAGACCGCTTCTTCCCAGAACAACCTAACAAAGTGTTGCCAATTATTGTACACGGCGATGCTGCAATTTCAGGTCAAGGTATCGTATATGAAATTGCACAAATGGTACACCTAGACGGTTATAAAACACAAGGTACTATTCATGTAGTCATCAATAACCAAGTAGGATTTACAACTAATTATACCGATTCTCGTTCAGCAACCTATTGTACTGATATTGCTAAATTAACTTTAGCTCCCGTAATTCACGTCAATGCAGATGATGCAGAAGCAGTCGTTAAGGCTCTATTATTTGCTTTAGAATATCGAATGGAATTTGGTTCTGATATTTATATAGACATCTTAGGATATAGGAAATATGGACACAACGAAGGGGATGAACCCCGTTTTACCCAACCTGTTTTATATAAATCTTTAGCACGCCATAAAAATGTAAGAGATTTATACAATATTAAATTGGTAGAACAAAACATTGTTTCGCCTTCTTATGTAAAAGAAATCGAGGAGGCTTATAAAGCTAAATTGGATGAAAACTTAACAGCATCGCGCGAAGAAACTTTAACAGTTATCGAGCCGTTTATGCAAGACGAGTGGATTGGTTTTTCTAAAGCTAATCAAGCTAAAATGTTGGAAAAAATTGATACCGCCGTAGCAAAAGACACCTTAGATGATATAGCAAAAGTTATAACAGAATTACCAGAAGACAAAAAATATATTAGTAAAATACAAAAGCTTATCAACGATAGAAAAGCGATGTATTTTGAGAAAAACCAGTTAGACTGGGCTATGGGCGAAATGTTAGCCTATGGTTCGTTATTAGCTGAAGGTTACAACGTTCGTATTTCAGGACAAGATGTGGAGCGTGGTACGTTCTCACACCGTCATGCAGTAGTAAAAACAGAAGACACTGAAGAAGAGGTAATCCTATTGAACAATGTACCTAACAAAAAAGGCTACTTCAATGCTTACAACTCTCTGTTATCAGAGTATGGTGTAGTTGGCTTTGATTATGGTTATGCTATGGCATCGCCAAAAACTTTAACGATTTGGGAAGCCCAATTTGGAGATTTCTCTAATGGAGCTCAAATCATGATTGACCAATATATTTCAGCAGCAGAAGACAAATGGAACAACCAAAATGGTTTGGTTATCTTAATGCCTCACGGCTATGAAAACCAAGGAGCGGAACACTCTTCGGCACGTATGGAGCGTTACTTACAACTTTGTTCAGAACAAAATATGTATGTGGCTGACTGCACCACTCCCGCGAATTTCTTCCACTTGTTAAGAAGACAAATGTTAGCCGATTTCCGTAAACCTTTGATGATTTTTACCCCTAAGAGTTTATTGCGTCATCCAGAAGCCGTTTCTTCAATTGAAGAATTTGCTACAGGTTCGTTCCAAGAAGTTATCAACGATACACATATAAAACCAGCGGATGTAAAAACATTGGTTTTCTGTACAGGTAAATTCTATTACGACTTAAAAGCGGAAAGAGAGGCACAAGGAAGAAACGATGTAGCATTGGTAAGAATCGAACAATTGTTTCCATTACCAGTAGAACAATTAAAAGAAATTATCGCTTCGTATCCAAACGCAACAGACTATGTTTGGGCACAAGAGGAGCCAAGAAACATGGGCGCTTACGGATTTATGTTGATGAATTTCAACGAAGTTAAATTCCGTGTAGCATCACCTAAAGCGTACAGTGCGCCAGCATCAGGAAGTTATACCCGTTCTAAGAAACGTCATGCAGATGCGATTGCTATGGTTTTTGATAAAACTTTAGTTTAATAAAAAATTTATATTTTTGATAAATAGATAACAACACTTTATAAAATTATAAAAAATGATTTTAGAAATGAAAGTCCCTTCGCCAGGGGAATCAATCAAGGAAGTGGAAATTGCTACTTGGTTAGTACAAGACGGAGATTATGTAGAAAAAGACCAGGCGATTGCTGAGGTTGATTCAGATAAGGCAACATTAGAATTACCAGCTGAAATGAGCGGAATCATCACGCTTAAAGCTGAAGAAGGTGACACAGTAGCTGTAGGCGCAGTAGTTTGTTTAATTGATACAAGCGCAGCAAAACCAGAAGGTGAAGCGGCTCCTGTAGCTGAGAACAAAGAAGAAGCTCCAAAAGCGGAGGCTCCAAAAGCAGCACCTGTTCAAACAACAACGTATGCAACAGGTTCGGCTTCGCCAGCAGCTAAAAAAATATTAGCAGAAAAAGAAATTGACCCTACAACAGTTACTGGTACTGGTAAAGCAGGTCGTATTACTACCGAGGACGCTTTAAATGCAAAAGCTTCTATGGGTACTCCTACAGGAGGTTCTCGTGGCTCTCAAAGAACAAAATTATCCATGTTACGTCGTAAAGTAGCGGAGCGTTTAGTATCTGCTAAAAACGAAACCGCTATGTTAACTACTTTCAACGAAGTTGACATGAGTGCTATCTATGCGTTACGTGACGAGTATAAAGAAGAATTTAAAGCAAAACACCAAATGGGATTAGGCTTCATGTCATTCTTTACAAAAGCAGTAACTCGTGCTTTACAATTATTTCCAGATGTAAACTCAATGATTGACGGGCAAGAAAAAGTGTCTTTCGATTTTTGTGATATTTCTGTTGCAGTTTCAGGACCTAAAGGATTAATGGTTCCTGTGGTACGTAATGCAGAAAACTTAACGTTCCGTGGTGTTGAAGCTGAAATCAAGCGTTTAGCCATTCGTGCACGTGACGGTCAAATCACAGTAGATGAAATGACTGGTGGAACATTCACTATCTCTAATGGTGGGGTTTTTGGTTCTATGTTATCTACACCTATCATCAATCCGCCACAATCAGGTATCTTAGGGATGCACAATGTAGTGGATAGAGCTATTGTAAAAAACGGTCAAATCGTGATTGCTCCAGTTATGTTTGTAGCATTGTCTTACGACCACCGTATCATCGACGGACGTGAGTCGGTAGGTTTCTTATGTGCTGTGAAAGAAGCTTTAGAAAATCCAGCAGAAATCTTAATGGGTGGTAATCCAAGAAAAGCTTTGGAATTGTAATTTTCACAAATCTTAAAATACAAATCCCAAATTCGAAAAGAGTTTGGGATTTTTTTGTTTATAATTTTCACCTAAACAAGTGAAAATGAGTTCAGATTATTTTATTTTTGTTGATAATTTACCAAAATGTCAGACTCTATTATTTATTCATTGGATATAATTAACTTTGCAAAAGATTGCAAAGAGTTTGATATTGATGTATTTGACATAGAGAAATTTGGCTCAGTTCAGATTTACTGTAACGATGATAACCCAGCAATATTCTTGAAAGAGGTTGATTCTTTTGGTTTTGAAATTCAAAAATCAATTGCTGAATTGCACAAATTGTGTTGGAATTTTCAAAAAGTTTTATTTTTATATGTTTATTCTAAAACTGAAATTAGAATATACAATTGTTCTGAAAAACCTTTTGCCTACGATAATACTACTGCAAAAGAAGCAGATTTTGAAAGAAAATTAGCTGGTCTTGAATTATATTCTTGTAAAGTATCAGATACTACTAAACTACAGACATTAAATACTCTTTTTTCTAGGATAGCCATAGATACTGGCTTTATTTGGTCTTCAAGAGAAGCTGCAGAAATTAAGAAAAAAATAAATCTTGAAACTAGAGTCGATAAATACTTAATACAAAGCTTAATCAATGTTTCTAGAGAACTAGAAAAACAAGGACTTACTGACAAGAACTTAGTACATAAGTTAGTGATGCGCTCTTTGTTCTTGTTGTATTTAGAAGATAAAGGAGCTACAAAAAAAGAAGACTACAAAAAAAACTCGTTAATAGCAAAGTCATATCTTGACTTACTTAAAGAAGGTGAAGTAAACTATGTATATGATTTGTTTGAAAAGTTAGCAGATGATTTCAATGGGAGTTTATTTAATGTTGAAAAAAACGAAAAGCAAATTGTCTCCCATAAACATTTAGAGTTAATAGGGAAATGTTTTACGAATGGTTATGTAAATACCAATCAAGTTGAATTATTTTCAGACTGGAGATTATTTGATTTTAGCATCATTAGAATTGAATTATTAAGTGAAATCTACGAGAATTTCTTATCAGAATTAGACAAAAAAGAAAAGAAAAATACAGGGACTTTTTATACACCACCTTCATTAGTAGAGCTGATTTTAAACGAAAAGTTACCTATTAAAAGCAAGGAGACTAACTATAAAGTTAAAACACTAGATCCAAGTTGTGGCTCTGGAATTTTTTTGGTTCAAAGCTTCAAAAGATTGATAAAAAGATACGAGAACAAGCATAATTCAAAATTAAATGACTTTTCTATTTTAGTTGATATCTTAAAATCAAACATTTTTGGTATTGAACTTGACTCTAAATCAATAAAAGTAGCTGCTTTTAGTTTGTATTTAGCTATACTTGATAATCTTGATCCCAAAACAGGTTGGTGGAATGGTGCAATAAAATTTCCATACTTAATAAATGACCCAAACGATAACAGCTTAAAAGAACAAGGTAATAATCTTTTTGTTAGAGACACCATCTCTGATTTGTCAGAAATTGAAGAATTAAAAGATTTTGATTTGGTAGTTGGAAACCCTCCATTTGGCACAAAAAATTTACTTCCTAGCATTACAAATTATTGTAAAAAAGAAAATTTTGCCCAAGAAATGGTTTTGCCTTTTATGCATAAGGCAACTATTTTAGCTCCGAAAGGTAATATAGCTTTAATCTTCAATACTAAGGTTTTAACGAACACTGGAGGTACCTATCAAAACTTTAGAAAATGGCTTTTCAATGAAAGCTATGTTGAAAAAGTATATAACTTTTCTATACTAAGAAAAGCACCAAAATTTTCTGGAGGACAACTTTTTGACTCAGCTGTTGGACCAATAAGTATTGTTTTTTATCAAAAAGAGGATCCTGAAATTATAAAAGATACTATAATTTATTATGCACCCAAAACGTATATTAAAAATGATGTTTTAGAAGGGATTGTGATTGATTCATCCGATGAAAAGCATTTACCGAGATTTGAATGCCAAAAACCAGATACTAAAATTTGGAAAATAGCTATGTGGGGAAGTTTTTTTGATTTTGAGTTGGTAAAAAAGATTGAGTCAAAATACAATTCTTTATATGAATATTTTATAACTAATAAAAAGGATTGGATTAAAGGAAGTGGACTTCATTCTCCTTCTAAGGAGCAAATACAAAAAAATAAATTTTTTATCCCTATAGAAACTATTGAAACTGGCTCAATTGACAAATATTATACATCTAAAAGTGCTTTAAAACCTAATTCTAAGATTTACAGACCTACTAATGACTTACTTTACAAAAGCCCATTTTTGATTATCAAAGAAGGAGAAAAAGAAAAGGAATTTTGTTCAAGTATAGTTGACTTTGATTGTTATCATAAGTGCTATAGTATAGCAAATGCTGATGTTAATATCCTGAAAGTATTGTCTAGTTTTATGAATTCGATTTTTTCTAGTTATTATCTCTCATTAAGTTCTTCTTCTTGGGGAATAGAAAGAGAAAGAGTTCAAGCAAATGAAATGCTACAACTACCTGCAATTATTGACAAAATCGATAAGAACAATCTTAGCAAACTCACTTTAATATTTAATAAAATAATTTCAATAAAAAAATCAAACGAAGTAAATCAAGACATTACTGATTTAGAAAAACAAATAGACCAAATCATTTATAATGATATTCTTAAATTAACTGAAGAAGAACAAATCATTATTCAAGATACTTTAAATTATAGTTTGGATTTGTTTGAAAAACAAGAAAAATCACAAGCGGTGTTACCTCTTATTAATATTGATTTATATTCTACAAGAATTATTAAAGATTTAAACAGTTGGCTAGACGATATTGATTTAAAAGTTTCGGCAACACATTATACACTAGATAGAAACTGTCCATTATACTTGATAAAACTAACTTTTGGAGATCAATATAAAGAGCCTATTCTTTCTAAAGAGGATATTTACGAGGAGTTGAAGAATTTGGATTCAAAGTTATGGGATACAGAATCTCAAAGTATTTATTTTAGAAAAAAAATAAATTATTATGATGGAGATGATGTATATATCATAAAACCTAATCAATGTAGGTTTTGGAGTCAAACTGCTGCGATGGAAGATAGTAAGTCATTATTAATCGAAATTCTTAATATGAAAGAATAATGGCGGGTAGTTTAAATTCTTCTAATTTCTTAAAAATTCAAAACCTCTTTAAAGAACGATGCGTGACGTTGTTTATAGAGGCATATTATACTTCCATTTCAAATAGAAGCGTTCAATTAGATTTTGAGGAAAATGATATCACTAAAATATTGAATCATTACATAGATCAAAACTTAAAACGAAAAGAGTGGAAAATATCTTCTACTTTAGAATATTATCTTTTCGATGAGGAAGTGCGATTTGAAAAAGGATTTGCTGCTAAATCTTCTAGAATAGATTTACGTTTTACTAGCTTTTGGCAACAAGAAGAATTTAAATATTATATTGAAGCTAAAAATCTTAAATCAAACGACTCAGCTTTAAAACGAAGATATATTTCTACAGGAATTAATAATTTTTTAAAAGGGGGTAAGTATTTCAGTTGTGATGGTTTTCTTGTCGGTTATATTTTAGAAGGTACTGTAGAACACTGTGTAAACGGCATTAATAAATTACTTCTAAAAGATGGTAGGTCAAGTGAGTTGCTAGAAGAAAAGATAACTCTAAATTTAGTAAATAGTCATTTTTCAAAACATCAAGAAAAAGAAATTCTTCATCTGTTTCTAAATTATATTGACTAAAAATGAATGCACTTGATAAAAAAGTATACAAAACAATTGTAACTAATAAACTCAATCCAAAAATTATAGGTGAGAGAAATTGGTATATTTATTTTATTCGAGTAACAGAATTAATTTGGATAAGGAATAATTATGATGGATATCTAATCGAGATATATTCTGATTGCTCAAAAACGAAACATTTAACTACAATCAAAATATGAAAACCATCCCAAATTCAAAAAAGAGTTTGTGATTTTTTTGTTTATTTGTTCTATGAAGAAAAGTCAAAAACAAGCGGCTATAGGTTTTATTTTTATCACCTTATTAATTGATGTAATAGGTTTAGGAATTATTATTCCAGTAACCCCAAAGTTAATTCAAGAACTCATACACGGTAATGTAAGCGATGCTGCACAATACGGAGGTTGGCTTACTTTTGCGTATGCTTTTACGCAGTTTTTGTTTTCGCCCTTGGTGGGGAATTTGAGTGACAAATACGGCCGCCGACCAGTATTATTGCTTTCACTTTTTGGATTCAGTTTGGATTATCTGTTATTGGCTTTTGCACCCACCATCCGTTGGTTATTCATCGGACGCATATTGGCCGGTATTACAGGGGCAAGTATCACGACGGCTTCTGCTTATATAGCAGACATCAGTACCGATGAAAATCGCGCCAAGAATTTCGGAATGATTGGAGCCGCTTTTGGTTTAGGATTTATTATTGGTCCCGTTATTGGAGGCTTATTAGGGCAATACGGGGCACGTATTCCTTTCTATGCCGCAGCGGTTTTATGTTTACTCAACTTTTTATATGGTTATTTCATACTTCCAGAATCTTTATCCAAAAAACACCGTAGAGCCTTCGATTGGACCAGAGCTAATCCGATAGGTGCTTTTATTAGTTTAAAAAAATATCCAAAACTGATTGGATTAACCCTTGCCGTGTTCTTGCTGCATACGGCTTCTCATGCAGTGCAAAGTAATTGGAGTTATTTTACCATGTATCAATTTCATTGGGATGAAACCATGATAGGGTTATCCTTAGGCGTAATAGGTTTATTAGTCGCGCTAGTACAAGGTGGTTTGATTCGATGGATAAATCCAAAGCTAGGGAATGTAAAAAGTATCTATGTAGGCATGGCTTTGTATACGATAGGTATGTTTCTTTTTGGTTTTGCCAGCCAAAGCTGGATGATGTTTGCCTTCCTGATTCCGTATTGTCTTGGTGGCATAGCAGGACCGGCATTACAAGCGGTAATTGCAGGGCAAGTGCCCGCAAACGAACAGGGAGAAATACAAGGTACCTTGACGAGTTTGATTAGTGCTTCAGCTATTATAGGACCGCCCATCATGTCGAGTGTATTTTATTATTTTACTCAAGAGAGTAACGCGCATTCTTTTGCAGGTGCTCCTTTTATTTTGGGAGGCTTTGGTATGTTATTAAGTACACTAATGGCTTATGTGTCGTTAAAAAAGCATCATTAATGAAACTATTTTAAATTCAATAGTTTTTTAAGTACTAGCAAAATAATATCTTTGCTCGAAATCCTGCTACATGAATTCTACTTCTCATAAAAAAATATATTTCGCTAGCGACCAACACCTTGGCGCACCCACGCCTGAAATGAGTTTTCCTCGGGAGCAAAAGTTTGTACAATGGCTGGATGAAGTCAAACAAGATGCGGAAGCTATTTTTTTATTAGGCGATTTATTTGATTTTTGGTTTGAATATAAAACGGTGGTTCCTAAAGGTTTTGTACGGGTGTTAGGCAAACTCGCCGAGATTCGTGATAGTGGAATTCCTATTTATTTTTTTGTGGGTAATCACGACCTTTGGATGAATGATTATTTTGAAAAAGAGTTAAACATTCCCGTGTATCACACAACTAAGGAATTTACATTCAACGATAAACTTTTTTTAATCGGTCATGGCGACGGTTTAGGACCTGGGGACAAAGGCTATAAGCGAATGAAAAAAGTGTTTACCAATCCCTTTTCAAAATGGTTGTTTCGCTGGTTGCATCCTGATGTGGGCGTGAAATTAGCGCAGTATTTATCGGTAAAAAACAAAATGATTTCAGGAGCAGAAGATGTCAAGTTTTTAGGGGAAGATAACGAATGGTTGATTCAGTATGCCAAACGCAAATTAGAAACCAAGCATTATGATTATTTTGTGTTTGGTCACCGTCATTTGCCTATGGAAATTCAACTAAACAAAAATGCCCAATATTATAACTTAGGCGACTGGATTGGCTATTTCACTTATGGTGTTTTTGATGGAACACATTTTGAGTTAAAAAAACAAGAACACTAAATTACTTTTTAGTGTTCTTGTTTTAGCAACATTAATTAGAAAAATTATTAACTGATATTTCAATACACTTTTCGGACAATCTATTTCCTTTTTCTGAATTGATAAAATCCATCAAGATCCACCCACATGATTTTAGTTTTGGGTTATTACTTTGGATATAATCTGCTACTTTGGGATTAATTCGATCCGCTACAGCTACTGGATAAGCAAAAGCGCTAGCTCCTGAACAATACGTTAAATAAGCATTCATAACATTTGAATCAGCATTTGAACGAATAATATTTTCAATAATACGATCGTATTTATAATTTATAGAACTTGGTAATATCGTATTAACTGTATAAAAATCAGAAATCTTAAAAGAATTGTAATATCCATTTCCCATTAGAGTACCATTTGAAAAATTAGGATTTCCAGACCAGCCCTGCACAAAGGTAGAATTTGTATAGGTTTCTCTGGATAGAGGTAAAACTCTTCCTCTACAATCACCTAATAGGCTATTTGTATTCCAATTTTTCTTTACCAATCCTTTAGATTCATACTCATTCATTTTAGCATCAAAATAATTAACCCAAGTAGATTTGTCCTCTCCATTCTCTTTTTTCATAATAACAATAATTGCTTCATTGGGATGTACTTTTAAAAACTCTTTAAAAGTTGACATTATTTGATCTAAAGTTATATTAAGTTTTACAATTCCGTGGTATCCCATAAATTGACCGTTTTCATAATTAAAACGTAAATCAAAAATTCTTGCTCCGGCACCTAATTGTTCGTTTATACTACCATATTGATTACTACTAAAAGCCCAATTTTTGATAGACATTGAATCATGTGTGCCAGGAATAGATAATTTAGACAATGGCGTACTGGCTTTTATCAAGGACATCCAATTATCTTTAGAAACACTTGCTATCAGCCTTTCTTTTGAAGATATGTTCCCTATATTTTCATCAGATCTTGGGACTAAAGAATCTGAACTACAAGATTGTAAAATAGCTAAAAAAGCCATACTAAGTAAAATTTTTCTCATAAATAAATAGGTTAAATTAACTTACAATATATTATTTAATAAATAATTAACAAATAAAAACATACAAAAATTATATGTTAATTTCAACGATACCTCATCTGAGTATTCTTGGAGATCTTAAATATTAAAGTATCTTTACAGCGTCTCAAAAGGGGTGCTTTGTTTCTTTTTAAAAAGTCAAACAAGGCTGAGATTATACCCAATGAACCTGAACAGGTAATGCTGTTAAGGGAAGGGCAAAAGCCTAGCTTATAAGAAAAATATACGTTTTTTATTTATTAATATTAATGAATAATAACCCCTTTTATTCGTAACCATTTTGTAACGAATGAAAAATTTAATTCACAATCAAACACATCAATTATTTTTAAAAATTATTCTGAGTACACTATTTCTGATGAATATCAGTACTGCATTTGGTCAAGAAAAAAAAATAAACGATTCCACAAAGATCAACGCATTAGAAGAAGTAAAAGTAGCTTCTACTCGTCTAAACAAAAAATCTCCATTTGCTTTTACAGATATTAAAAAAGAAGCATTAGAACGAAATAATTTAGGACAAGATCTTCCTATTTTGTTAGACCAAATGCCTTCTGTCGTTACTACTTCTGATGCTGGCGCTGGTGTAGGGTATACTGGATTAAGGGTAAGAGGGAGTGATGCTACTCGTATAAATGTAACGATTAATGGCATACCTTATAATGATGCTGAAAGTCAAGGTACTTTTTGGGTAAATATGCCTGATTTTACAACTTCTGTAGAAAATATCCAATTACAAAGAGGTGCTGGAACTTCTACTAATGGAGCTGGAGCATTTGGGGCTAGCCTTAACTTACGTACGCTTACCCCTTCTCTAGAAGGATATGCTACCACTTCACACAGTATCGGATCTTTTAATACTCGGAAACACAATATTACTTTTGGTTCTGGAATTAAAAATGGTTTTTATGCGGAAGGGCGGCTTTCCAAAATAGCAAGTAATGGGTATATAGACCGTGCTTCATCTGATTTAAAATCTTTTTATACAGAAGCTGGATTTATTCATAAACAAACAGCCATAAAGGCCTTAGTGTTTGGAGGTAAAGAAATTACTTATCAATCTTGGTTTGGAACTCCAGAGGCGGTAGTTAATGGCGATAGAGTTGGCATACTAGCCTACATTAATCGTAATTATTCCAGCACAGAAGAAACTGAAAATTTATTAAATTCAGGAAGAACGTATAATTATTACACTTACGATAATCAAACTGACAATTACGAACAAGTTCATTATCAATTACATATAACACATCAATTCACAGATCATTTATCAGCTTCCTTATCAGGAAATTACACCAAAGGAAAAGGCTATTATGAAGAATTTAAGGGAGATCAAAAACTTAAAAAATATTTTCCTGACCACATAAATGGTAATTCTAGATCAGATGTAATACGTAGAAAATGGTTAGATAATGACGCTTATAGTCTTGTTTACACCTTAAATTACAATACTAAAAACTTGAATGCGAACCTAGGTGGTGGATATAATCAATACGACGGAACTCATTTTGGAGAGCTGATTAAACATAAGTATACCGATCTTCCTGTTGCTAATGTAAATTATTACAAATCACTAAGCAAAAAAGAAGATTACTCAGTATATATTAAAGCGGATTATATGTTTTTTTACAAATTACAGCTCTTCTTAGATATTCAAGCACGTCGTATAGATTATACAACACACGGATTGAGTAGTGATTTAAAATTATTAAATGTAAAGAAAACATATCCGTTTTTAAATCCTAAAATAGGCTTAAACTTTGCTATACATAAGAATCATAGTATCTATGGATCCTTTGCTGTAGCCAATAAAGAACCCAATCGCAATGATTTAACGAAGAATCCTATTGAACCTCAAGCAGAACAATTATTGGACTATGAGGCGGGTTACCGATTTAAAAACAAGATAACACATATTAATTTAAATGGGTATTATATGCACTACAACAACCAATTAGTCCTTACAGGCGCATTAGACGAAGTTGGAGATCCCATTCGTGAGAATGTAGAAAAAAGCCGTCGAATTGGTATTGAATTGGAAGCAAGTATTCAACCTGTCAAATTTTTTAAATTAGATTTTAATATCACAAAAAGTATAAACAAAATCAAATCGTTTGATTATTCTGTCCCTGCAACTGAATACGATATAAATGGCAATAAAAGTTATTCAACAAAAATCACGAAATATGAAAATACAGATATTTCTTTTTCACCTAATATAACAGGAGGTGCAACTGTCACTTTTTATCCTATTAAGAATGTAAGCGTTGTTTATATACAAAAATATGTAGGAAAACAGTATTTGGATAATACCTCTTCAGAGGACAAAAAATTAAATAGTTATCACAATGGTAATTTGAGTATTCAATATATTTTTAAACCTAAAAGTTTTGCCGAAATCAGTTTCAATTTACTAATTAATAATATTTATAATAAGCTGTATGAATCAAATGGTTATACTTATAGTTATTATGATCGTCCTTTAGGTTCTAATAATCCTGTTATCACTGAAAATTTCTACTATCCACAGGCTGGAACAAATTTTTTAACTGGTGTAACACTCAAATTTTAGGTATTATGAGAATTGTTTTTTGACACTATTTGTTTGTTTCTCATATCTGTTCTTTAGGGTAATTTAGAGAAATGGGGAGAAAATGTATAAAAGTACTTGAATATCACTCGTAAGAATTCACTCAAAAACATCCCTCTTTTTAGATGAAAAATCTAAAAAAGAGGGGTTGTTCATAAATAATGCGTTTAACTTATATTATGTATTAAATTATTACTAATAAAAATACTCTATTTTTTATCTTCAATATCATATTCCTTTTTACCACAAGAAGTAAATCAAAATTTTAGGTTAACTTATGAAGAGAAATTTCCTAATATTAGGATATTCTTAAAACAAAAAATCTTTCTTTTAGTATACCTTACTCGGAATACTTAATAAGATAGAATTCTTTTATTTTATCAACGATGGTTTGTGCTAACTTTTCTTTACTTTCAAATGTCCAACCTGCAATGTGAGGAGTCAACAAAACATTGTCAGCATTCAAAAGATAATCAAATGCTTCTGGTTTTTTACCTTCAAAGAGTGTTTCAAAAGAAAGTTTTTCATACTCCAAAACATCTAATCCAGCGCCAAGTATCTTACCGTTTTTCAACCCACTCACTAAATCTTCGGTTACAACACTATTCCCTCTAGCGGTATTGATAAACCAAAATGATTTTGCAAATGAATTAATAAAAGCATCATTTATCATTTTATCGGTTTGAGGTGTCCAAGGTGTGTGTAGGCTGACTACATTTACTTTTTCTTGAAATTCTTGTAATGTAACTTGACGTGCATTGGCATCACCTACATTAGGAGCAATATCATAACAAAGAACGTCTACTTCAAAACCTCTTATTTTTTTGGCAAAAGATTTCCCCATATTACCATAACCAATGATCCCTACAGTTTTGCCATCTAATTCATACCCTCGATTGGCTTCTCTATTCCATTGTCCCGACTTGACTTCATTATTAGACTTATTAAGATTATTGAATAAGGATAAAAGCATCCCCAAAGCATGCTCGCCCACAGCATTACGATTGCCTTCTGGCGCAGCAATTAAATGAATGCCTTTAGTTGCCGCATAATGGCAATCAATACTTTCTAGACCAGCCCCTACACGGGCTATAAATTGTAAGTTAGTGGCTTTATCTAAAAAGGTTTTATCAATTTTAAAACGGCTTCGTATAACAATACCGTGATATCCTGAAATTTTGGATTCAATTTCTTCTTTGGTTGAAGTGAAATCATCATAGTTTTGAAAACCAGCTGTTTCCAATTGATTTCTTAGCAAAGGGTGATTGCTGTCTAAATGTAGTATTTTTATATCTTGAGGTTTCAATTTTGTAAGTTTTATTCAAATATAAGAAGTTTTCTGAAATTTAGATTGTATAACAAAAGTGCTTATTATTACCTATAATAGAGATGAAAAACTAAAGAGACAAAAGTTTCTGTTTTAATTCCATATTTTCAGCTTCTAACCTCTCAATATATTTTCTTTGCGTCCCTAAAAAATATTCTAGTATTGAGTTGTAAGCTTCCCCAAAAACAGCTACGATTAAAAGTATAATTTTTTAATTTTAGCAATATGAAAAAAAGTAAATTTACTGAGACACAGATCATCAAAATTATCTCAGA
>NZ_PCMX01000001.1 GCF_002530675.1 Flavobacterium columnare NBRC 100251 = ATCC 23463 | reverse complement strand
CTCGTAGCAGCAGATATGCTCAATGATAAAGTGCTCCCATTTTATCAAGAACAAGATGTTTCTTTACTTAGAATACTTACCGATAGAGGAACAGAGTATTGTGGTTCACAAGATCACGATTTTCAACTTTATCTAGCTATTGAAGACATAGATCATACTAAAACCAAAGCTAGAAGTCCTCAGACTAATGGTATTTGCGAACGTTTTCATAGAACTATACAAAATGAATTTTATGCCATAGCTTTTAGAAAAAAAGTTTATAACTCAATTGAACAACTTCAAATAGACCTTGACCTTTGGCTGATAGAATACAATCAAAACAGACCCCATTCTGGTAAGTTTTGTTATGGACAAACTCCTTTAAAAACTTTTTTAGATACCAAATATTTGGCAGATGAAAAAAACTTGAATAAATTGCATCAGAATCATTTTTTTCTTTCATCTGAAAAAGCCCCCAAGGGAATTGAAAAAACAAACAATCTGACAAACTTAATTTAACTTACAACTGTCAGGTAAAGTAGTGGCTATTACACATTATTATAACTTACACACTTTTTAGGATAGTGCCTAAAAAATATTAAAATAAGTTAATTTACTTTTAGTACCCTGTTTTTTTAATCAATATGCCATTTTCGTAGCTTATTTAGTTCTTCCTGTTCTCTAATTTCTTCTACAGATAAGACCTTTAAAAAAGAAGGATGCTGTTCTATTGCAAATTCAATTTTTTCTACAATCGATTCAATGGATTCGTTATCATAATCTATTTGTAGAGGTTCTTTAACTGTAAAACTTTGTAAAATACCATAAGTCCCTTTTTGTCAAAAGATCTTCTAAAACCATCTATAACAATAGGTACAACAATAGGTTTGTATTCTTTTATAATATGTGCGGTACCTTTTCTTACAGGTTTAAACGACTTAGTTGTACCTTGTGGAAAAGTAATTACCCAACCATCGTTTAAGGCAATTTCAATATTTTTGAAATCAGATAAATTAACCTGTTTTTGTTCATGTTTTTCTAGATCTTTACCTCCTGCTCTCCAAGTTCTTTCAACAGATATAGCGCCTACATAAGACATAATTCTGGTAAGTAGATTTGCATCAAGAGTTTCTTTTGCACCTATATAATAAAGATTTAATTTAGGTTTCCATAAATATCCAATATTTCTAATATTATCCTCACGTCCTTTTAGACTTGCGTTAAAAACATGAAACATAGCTACGACATCGGCAAAATACGTTTGATGATTGGATATAAATAATACGTTTGTATTGGGCAAACTACGTATAATTTCAGATCCCTCAATGTTAAGTTGGTTAAATCCTCGGTACCTACGATGGGTACAAATTCCGAACAGGAAAATAATCCATCTTTTTATAAATAATATATGTCCGAAAGGATTTCGTTTAAATAATCCCATATTTTTTAATTTGGAGCTGGCAAATGTATGAAAAAAAAATTACAAGACTTTTTTTATAGTATCTTTAAGTTCACTCATCATCATAGCAGTTGCGCCCCAAATGATGTGTCCATCTATTTCAAAAGCAGGAACTTTAATTTTAGCTGCATAAGATGTGTCCATATTTACATAAGTAATGTTACGATCGTCTAAAAAATGGTGTAAAGGTAATTCTACGATATCAGCTACTTCTTCTGGATTTAGGTTAAAAAAAAGTTCTTCTTGACAAATTCCTAAAAACGGATAGACTAAATAATTACTAGGAGGAATATATACCTCGGTAAAAGGTCTTATTAGTTGTATCTTATTTTTAGGTATTCCAATTTCTTCATCTGTTTCTCTTAAAGCGGTTTCAGACAGGTTTTTATCACAAGTTTCAATTTTTCCACCAGGAAAAGCTATTTGAGAAGAATGTACTCCAGGATATGAATTTCGAACGATTAAGGCTAAGTGAGTAAAATGATTTTTAGGGTAAAACAACATCATTACAGCTGCTTTTTTGGCTATAATCGTCTCTATATTTAATTCTTCTAAAAACTTGATACGCTCGATAGGAATCATTTTAGAATGAGACTCTTTTGCGGGGAGTGTTTCTTTTGCTATTTTTGGGATGTATTTTAAAAAATTAGAAAATTCCATCTGAATCAAGTTTTAATAGGATCATTTATAGTAAGTATACTATATAAATCTTTTAAAGTTAAAACTATTTTTTGGGATATACAATTATTAAAAGTTTTAACTATGTATAGTAAAGAAGAAAGTATACAAATAAAAAAAGAATTTTGGACAAAATTTGCAGAAGCCTACCCGAGGAAATGGTTGCTGTATAATACAAAAATAAAAGATGTTAGTTTTAAGTTCTTTATAGATAACAAAAAAGCACAAGTTTTATTAGAAATAGAGCCTAAAGATGAAGAAAAAAGGAAAATATATTTTGAAAAAGTAGAATCTTTAAAAACTATCTTATTAGAGGATTATTTACCAGAGGCCATTTTTGAACGTAATTATTACCTTGAAAACGGGAAAGTAGTAAGTCGTATTTGGGTGGAACTCTCAGGCATTAGTATTAATAATAAGTCAACCTGGGATCGTGTTTTTGATTTTTTCTATGAGCAAATGGATGCTTTTGAACGATTTTTTTATGAAAATGAAGATTATATAAAAGATCTTGAGATTAATACCTAGAAAGGAATAAAAACAAAAAAGCAAAAGAAATTTTAGAAAAAGCAGAAGAGGGAGACCTAAAAAATATGTGGTTTCCTTATTTTAGCCTCAAAGGAAAACTTAAAGGAAATAATACAGGAAATCTCATCATCAATATAGACAATGAGATTTCTTCTGCTGTTGGACTAACAAACGAAGTTGTTGAATCTTTATTTAGGACAGCCTCTTTATTTGTAAAAATATTAAATACCTAAATAATTATTAGGGGTTATAGCTTTTAACTCTGTTTTAATAATATCAGAAACATTTAGCGCATCGATAAAAGTATGTATAGAATCTTTGTTGATAATTGTATTAGTTCTTGTAAGGTCTTTTAAAGCTTCGTAGGGATTAGGATAACCTTCTCTTCTGAGGATCGTTTGGATAGCTTCAGCCACTACGGCCCAGTTTTTTTCTAAGTCTTCTGCAAATTTTTCTTCGTTTAGTAATAATTTATTCAGCCCTTTAAGAGTAGCTTCAAAAGCAATGAGGGTATGTCCCATAGGAACTCCTATGTTTCTAAGAACGGTACTATCTGTTAAATCACGCTGTAGTCTGGAAATAGGTAGTTTAGAAGATAAGTGTTCAAAAAGAGCATTAGCAATACCTAGATTACCTTCTGAATTTTCAAAATCAATTGGGTTTACTTTATGAGGCATAGCACTTGATCCAACTTCTCCTGCTTTTATTTTTTGTTTGAAATAATCCATTGAAACATACGTCCAGATGTCTCGATCTAAATCAATTAAAATAGTATTAATTCTTTTTAAAGCATCAAAAAAAGCTGCAAAATGATCGTAGTGTTCTATTTGTGTAGTAGGAAAAGAATGGTGTAATCCAAGCGTTTTTTCTACAAATTGAGTTCCAAAAGACTTCCAGTCATGGTTGGGATAAGCCACTTTATGAGCGTTGTAATTACCTGTAGCGCCTCCAAATTTAGCAGCAAAAGGAATGCTATATAATAATTTGAGTTGTTCTTCTAAACGTTGAACAAAAACAAAAATTTCTTTACCCAAACGAGTAGGAGATGCCGGTTGCCCATGTGTACGAGCAAGCATAGACACCTCTTTCCATTCTATCGCTAACTCTTTTAGTTTTTCAATAACACGGGTTAAGCTAGGTATATAAACACTTTCAAAAGCATCCTTCGCAGAAAGAGGAATTGCTGTATTATTGATATCTTGTGAGGTAAGTCCAAAGTGAATAAATTCTTTGTATTTTTCTAAACCTAATTTATCAAATTGTATTTTTATGAAATATTCAACAGCTTTTACATCATGATTAGTGGTTTTTTCAGTATCTTTTATCCATAATGCGTCTTCTGTAGAAAAATTCTGGTAAATTTTTCGTAGTTCAGGAAAAATAGAAGCGTTAATTTCCTTAAGCTGTGGTAGATCAGCCTCAATGAGAGCAATGAAGTACTCAACTTCTATTAAGACACGGTATTTAATTAAAGCTTCTTCTGAAAAATAAGGAGAAAGACCAACGGTTTTACTTCTATAACGACCGTCAATAGGTGATATAGCATTTAATTCTGTTAATAGCATTTTGTGTGTTGTTTTTAAAAGAGCAAATATAGTTAGAATTCTTTTTTAGAGTCAGAAAATAGGATTAATAAAGTAAAATTTTAGTGTTGATTTATACTAAATAATAAAAAGAGGATAAGGCTGTCTGAAAAGGGCGAAATCTTTCATTTCAACCTTTTCAGACAGCCTCATACTTTTCTATTTTTGGAAAAATAAAACGTTATTTTTTAGAGGCTTTGGCAACTAAATAAAATCCTATAATGATAAAAGGCACGCTCAACCATTGTCCTGTACTCATAAAACCTAATATGTTTTCAAAACCGCCTTGACTTTCTTTGACTGATTCTACGATGATTCGTATAGTAAATAAAGTAACGAGGAAAGTACCAAATAACAAACCTTGTTTGTTTCTAGCATCTGTTTTCCAGTACATATAAAATAATAAGGCAAAGACAAAAACATAGCCAAAAGCTTCATATAATTGGGAAGGATGTTTAGCAGGTATACTCTCTATTAAAGAAGCATATTTTGGATTGGTGGTTAATTCTTTATAGGCTTCTCTATAATTTGTGATACCCGTTGTAGTAATGGCCTCGTTTTTAGAAATGGCATCTTGTACAAACTTTATTCCAAAAATTGATTGTGTTTGATCACCTACAATTTCTGAGTTAAAAAAGTTTCCTAATCGGACAAATATGGCTCCACTTGCCACAGGGATCACTATTCTATCTAATACCCATAAAAAAGGTCTGTTGAGGATGTTTTTAGAATAAAAATACATACAAGCAATTACAGATATAGCAGCCCCATGACTTGCTAATCCTTGAAAACCTGTAAACTCAAATTCAGGGGTAAAACGTACAGGTAATAATATTTCCTCTAAATGATTCTTATAGTAACTCCAGTCATAAAAGAATACATGTCCTAAACGTGCTCCTAATAAAACAGAAACTACCATCCAGATAAAAAGTGAATCTAATTTTTCAATTGGTTCTTCTTCTCTTATAAAGATTTTTTTCATGATGGCAATTCCCAGAGAAAATGCAATAACAAACATTAAACTATAAAAACGGATGGTAAAATTGCCTATTGAAATGCCATCTACTGGATTCCAAACAATAGCTAATAAATGATTCATAAGTTATTTTTTCAAGTCTACCAAAAGTAGAATTATAAAAATAGAAATCCAAATCTACATATAAAAATAGTTTAAATAGAATACAATATATAACTCAGAATAGTTTCGGATTGGTGATTTTTTTATGAATCCTTTATTTTATCTTTGTCTCATGCAAAATTTAATGTTTTTTCAGCCTTTTAAAAGTAATATTTCAGGTATTACGTTGCCTACAAAATTTACATTCCCATTTTATTATGAACCTCATGAGTTATCTATAATTGCCAGTCAGGAATTACAGGCATATTTAGAAAATCAAAATGATTTTGAACATAATTTTGGTTTAAAACAAGGACAAGAAGGGCTTGTTATAGGCAAGATGTTTGGCGTTTTAGTCTGCCAGAATTTAGAAGGAGAAATTGGTTATTTATGGGCGTTTTCAGGTAAATTGGCAGAACAAAATCAACTTAATTATTTTGTACCCACAGTGTATGATATGTTAGATTCTTCTAGTTTTTATAAGGAAGAAGAAGCCAAGATTAATCAATTAAACGAACAGATTAATTTAGCGGAAACAAATCTTGAATACCTAGCCTCATTGTCTTTTTTAGAAAAAGTAAATGCAGAAGCAGAAAAAGATATTCAAAATCAAAAGCGACATATAAAAGAACAAAAAAAAGTACGTGAGGATTTGAGGAATCAAGCTTTCTTGAGTATGAGTAAAGAACAACAAGAGCCTTATTTTGTACAATTAAGTGAACAAAGTAAAAACGAAGCTATTTTACTAAAAAAAATGACAAAATATTGGAATTTCAAAAAAATAGAAGCAAAAGAAAAGGTTCAAGCTTTTGAAAATCAGATTTTAGCATTAAAAGAACAAAGAAAAAAACGATCAGCTCAAACACAACAACGATTATTTGCCGAATATTCTTTTTTAAACCAATTTGGAGAAACCAAGAGTATAGGAGAAATTTTTAATAATAATCCACCTGCTGGAGCAGGGGAGTGCGCAGCACCTAAATTGTTGCATTATGCTTTTAAAAATAAATTAAAACCCTTATGTATGGCTGAATTTTGGTGGGGACAATCACCTAAAAGCGAAGTACGCAAACATAAACAGTTTTATCCTGCATGTAAGGGAAAATGTGAACCTATTTTATTAGGACACATGTTAGAAGGTATAAAAATGGAGGAAAACCCATTTTATAAAAACCCCGCAGAAGGAAAAGATATTGAAATTATATACGAAGACGATTATATGTTGGCAATTAATAAGCCTGCTGAGTTTTTATCAGTACCTGGTAAATTAGTATCTGATTCAGTATATGAACGAATTAAGAAAAAATATCCAAATGCTACAGGACCTTTAGTAGTGCATCGTTTGGATATGTCAACTTCTGGTATTATGTTAATTGCTAAAACAGAAGAAATCTATGTAGTATTACAAAGCCAATTTATTAAACGGACAATAAAAAAGTGCTATGAAGCCATTTTAGACGGTTTGCTAAAGGATGATAAGGGATGTATAGATTTGCCATTGCGAGTAGATTTAGAGGATCGTCCAAGGCAAATGGTATGTTACGAATATGGAAAACCAGCGCAGACAATTTGGGAAAAAATTTCGATTGAAAACAATAAAACGAGAGTATATTTTTATCCAATAACAGGACGTACCCATCAACTAAGAGTACACGCTTCACATCCTTTAGGATTAAATACTCCCATTGCAGGTGATGATCTATACGGTACAAAGGTTGAACGATTGCATTTACATGCTAAATCTATAACCTTTGTACATCCAATAACTCATCAGAGCTTGACTATAGAAGTAAAAGCTGACTTTTAGTTTATGCTTTTTATTTTAGTGTGAGGGAATAAAAAATCGATTAAAATTCGTTTATAAATCGAGTCAAAATTTTTATTCTATAATTTTTATTTCAAACATTTTATCCCAATTTTTACCTGTTACAAACAAAGTTTTGCTAGTAGGATTATAAGCGATACCATTTAAGACGTCTAAATCAGGATGTTGTGTTACTTTATTTTTTAATTCACTCAAGTCAATTACTGACTCAACAGCACCAGAAGTAGGATTGATAATAACAATAGCGTCTTTTTGATAAATATTGGCATATATTTTACCATTTACCCATTCTAATTCATTAATAGCAGGTACTTTCGTGCTATTGGTATACACATTAATATGGTCTATTTCCTTGAAATTTTCAGGATTTATAATACTAATTCTTTCAGAACTATCAGTCATAAAAAGATTTTTACCATCTGTAGTTAATCCCCATCCTTCCATTTTTTTGAAATACTTAAACGTTTTTTCTTTTTTAAAAGTGCGGGCATCATATATATAGCCTTCATTATTTAGCCAAGTCAATTGGTAAATTTTATTATTTAAAAAGGTAATACCTTCACCAAAAATAGATTCAGGGAGTTCTATTTTGTCAATTACAGCACCCGTTTTATAATCTGTTTTTCGAAGGCTAGAAATACCTTTTTGCCCCGTAGAAACCCCCGATCCGTTACCTGTTCCTTCATATAAAAAACCTTGATAAAACTCTAATCCTTGTGTATAGGCTTTTAAATCATGAGGATGAGTAGCTACTAACTGATATTTTAAAAGTTTGGGTTCTTCCTTAGCAACGACTTCTACTCGTGCTATTAATTCTTGCACATCACCTTCGTAATATACCATGGCTTTTAGGTTCTGATAACCTAGTTTTACTTGATTTAGAGTATATGTAAAGTTATTGTTTTCCTTTGTAGAACCAATTCTTTTTTCGTTATTAAAAAAAGAAACAGAGTCAATATTTTTTTCATTTTTGTTTGTTACTGTGATAGAAATTTCATCACCTGGGTGATAAAAGGCTTTAAATTGCGTCTCGTCTATAGAAAATAAATTTTTTTTATCACCTTCGCAACTGCTTCCTATTACTAGTAATGATATGAAAGTTAGTAAGTTATAATTTTTCATTTTTCATTTTTTTTTCATTCACAATATACAAAAGGAATTTTGTTTATCAAAAGGCTTGCAAAAATATAAAAAGGTTGTATATTTGCACCGGCAAGTCCTACACGACCAGCTCCTGCAAACTCCTCCAGGGTGGGAACGCAGCAAAGGTAAGCGGTTGTAGCGGTGCGATGTAGGTCGCTTGCCTTTTTTGACGAAAAAAATGTTTACGACTATATGATCCCGATTTATTCGGGATTTTTTATTTTAGACGAAATTTTATTCCATGCAACTAACTTGGCAAAAGGTTAAATTACCATTAAAAGAAACTTTTTCTATAGCTTATGGAAATTATTCTTTTAGAAACGCTTTGATTGTAGTTTTAAAAAAATCAGGAACTATAGGGTATGGAGAATGCACGGAAATAGATTATTATGGTATAAAAATAGAAAATCTAATTGTTGAACTTAAATCAATTAAAAAATTCATTGAAACTCAAAAAATAAATCACCCTTTCGAATTCTATAAATTGATTTCTCAAAAAAACCTTTCTTCTTTTATTTGTTCCGCTTTAGACTGTGCTTATTGGGACTTGTATGGAAAACTTGAGAGAAAGCATTTTTTAGAATTAAATAAATTAGATTTTAAGATTATACCTGAATCATCCATTACAATTAGTATAGATACCTTGGAAAAGCAAAAGCGAAAAATGGATTCATTGCCTTGGAGTAAATTTAAAGTAAAATGTAAAGGATTGCAAAAAGATTCTCTTTATATGTTGTCTCAATTACAAAAAGATATAGCTATTGATTCTAATGCTAGTTTTACACAAGAAGATTGTAAATGGTTAGAAACGGAAGAATTTGTTTCAAAATTTGTTTATTTAGAGCAACCTATGAAGGTTGGAGAATATAAGAACCTAAATAAATCTAGTTATGCCAACTGGATGGCAGATGAAGATTTTCAGAATAGCTTACAGTTAGACGAATTAGCAGATCATTACGGAAGTATAAATATAAAATTAGTTAAATGTGGGGGATTAACACCTGCTTTAAAAATTATTTATGAGGCTAGAAAATTAAAATATAAAATTATGATAGGGTGTATGACTGAATCCACCATTGGTATTTCAGCAGGTGCAGTATTGGCTCCTTTAGTAGATTATGTAGATTTAGATGGGGCTAATTTACTAGCGTCAGATATTGCTTATGGTTCAGAAGTAATAGGAGGTAAAATTGTTTTAAACGAAGCCCCTGGGTTGGGGATATCAATTAAGTAAGAAATAGAATAAAATCAATTTTTTCATAAATAAAAAATGGATAAAAAAGTAGTAGTTATTACAGGGGCATCTTCAGGAATAGGAAAGGCAATAGGAGAATTTTTACAAGACAAAGGATATGTTGTATACGGAACGAGTAGAAACCCTGAAAGAGTAGAGAATTCTAAAATTCAATTACTGGCATTAGATGTCAGAAATATTAATACAATAAAAAAGGCAGTAGAAGAAATTCTTGCTAAATCAGGTAGAATAGATGTATTAATTAATAATGCAGGCGTAGGAATTACAGGTCCTATAGAAGAAATTCCTACAGAAGAAATGCGCACTCATTTTGAAACAAATCTGTTTGGTCCTATTGAAGTTATAAAAGCAGTTTTACCTCAAATGCGCTCACAAAAATCAGGTTTAATTATAAATATAACATCTATAGCGGGCTATATGGGATTGCCTTATAGGGGGATTTATTCCGCATCTAAAGGAGCTTTAGGTTTGGTTACAGAAGCTTTGCGTATGGAAACAAAACAATTTGGTATAGAAATTACCAATATTGCTCCAGGTGATTTTGCTACAAATATTGCAGCAGGACGTTATCATGCTCCCGTAATAAAAGGATCTGCTTATGAAAAAGTATATGGAAACACTCTTGACGAAATGAATGCGCATGTAGATAGTGGTCATGATCCTATAGAAATGGCGAAAGCTGTATTAAATATCATTCATACTTCTAAACCTAAAGTACATTACAAAGTAGGTGCTTTTATGCAAAAATTTTCTATCGTTCTAAAAAGGATATTGTCTGATAGAATGTACGAAAAAATGTTAATGAATCACTATAAACTTTAATTTCATTACTATTTGAATTATAATTATTTTTTTGACAGAATTGTTTGGAATAATTACTACTGATATTGAAATTGAATTCGTAATTTTGCTTTATACACAACTATAATTTAATATTAAAAAAAGAAGATGAAATTTTTTATTGACACAGCCAATTTAGATCAAATTAGAGAAGCGCAAGCATTAGGAATTTTAGATGGGGTAACCACGAACCCTTCCTTAATGGCAAAAGAAGGTATTACGGGTAAAAATAATATCTTAAAACATTATGTTGATATTTGTACTATTGTAGAAGGAGACGTAAGCGCAGAGGTAAATGCAATGGATTTTGAAGGAATGATAAAAGAAGGCGAAGAGTTGGCTGAATTACACGAGCAGATTGTCGTTAAGTTACCTATGACAAAAGAAGGTATAAAAGCGTGCAAATATTTTTCAGATAGAGGAATCAGAACGAATGTAACTTTAGTGTTTTCTGCAGGACAAGCATTATTAGCAGCAAAAGCAGGGGCAACTTATGTTTCACCTTTTTTAGGTCGTTTAGACGATGTGTCTACAGATGGTCTAAATCTAATATCAGAAATTCGTGATATTTATGATAACTATGCTTTTGAAACTCAAATTTTAGCAGCTTCTGTCCGTCACACAATGCACATCGTAAATTGTGCTAAAATAGGAGCCGATGTTATGACAGGTCCTTTATCTGCTATTACAGGTTTGCTTAAACATCCTTTAACAGATATTGGAATTGCACAATTTATTGCAGATTATGAAAAAGGAAATAAATAATTTCTAATTTTAGATACAAAAAAAGAATATTTTTTAAAAAACACTTGCCAAGTTTTATGGTAAGTGTTTTTTTTAAATAATTAGTAAGCCTTATCAGACGGAATCAAATAAAAAAAACATTAGTTTTCAATAAGACTTTTTTATACGGAATTATTGTTTATATAAAAACCTGTTTTTGATTACTTTTGTCCAAAAACAGGCATATATTGTATTAAACAAGTTAAACTTTTGATTTATCTCTTAAAGTAATTTATCTTTACTAATGAGATTCTTTATAAGAAGAATATTTTTTAATTAAAATTGATTAACTGTTTGTCTAATTGCAACTAATTTTTTCATTAGATTTTCAAAATAATCCAAATGTAACATATTAGCTCCATCACTTTTAGCATGAGCAGGATCAAAATGTGTTTCTATAAATATACCATCAACACCTACAGCTATTCCTGCCTTTGCAATGGTTTCAATCATATCAGGTCTACCACCTGTTACGCCTACTAATTGATTAGGTTGTTGTAAGGAATGAGTTATATCTAATACGGTAGTAGCCATTTGACGCATAGTAGGAATCCCTCTGAAATCAACAATCATGTCTTGATATCCAAACATAGTTCCTCTATCTGTAACCATTACGTTTTCATTATTAGAGTCTAATACTTTTTGAACAGCATGTTTCATGCTTTCAGGACTCATGAATTGTCCTTTTTTTAAATTAACTGTTTTTTGGGTTTGTGCAGCAGCTACAACTAAATCTGTTTGGCGAACTAAGAAAGCAGGTATTTGTAAGATATCAACAAACTCGGCTGCCATTGCAGCATCTTCGTTCGTATGAATATCAGTAATGGTAGGAACATTGAACTCCTTACTTACTTTTTGTAAAATTTTAAGGGCTTTTTCATCTCCAATACCTGTAAAACTGTCTACGCGAGAGCGATTGGCTTTTTTAAATGAACCTTTAAATACATAAGGAATTTTTAGATCATCTGTAATTTTTACTAAACGTTCGGCTATTTTCATGGCCATTTCTTCACCTTCTATGGCACAAGGTCCAGAAAGAACAAAAAAATTGTTGCTATCTAAATGTTTGATATTAGGAATATTTTCTAGATTCATTTTAGATTAATTTTTGCAAATATAATTTATATATATGAGTGAAGTAGTACTTCAATCGAAAATCATCTTCTAAACAATACGGATTTCATATTATTTTAAGTATTTTTTTCTATAATTTTCATAGTTTAAAATTTAGTGCATAGCATCTGCAGCACTAATATTAGATTTTCGAGTTTTGATGACTACTACTATAGGAATGCAAATCAAGAAAAGAATACCTAAATACATAAAAATATCCATAAAAGCTAATATATTAGACTGTTTTATCACTTTTAATTCAAGAACTTGATATGCTTTGTTCAAAGCTTCATTATAAGAATATCCTTTAGCAATGAAGTTTTTTTGCATCAGAGCTATTTGATTTTGGGTTTGAAAGCTTGTTTTGTCTAAATGAGTTACTAAATTAGCTCGATGTTTTTGTCCCCATCTAGAAATAAAAGTTGTAACAATAGCTATACCAAAAGACCCTCCTAGTTGTCGTAACATACCTGTAAAGGCTGCTCCATCACCTATATCCTTACCTGTTAGTTCACTTAAAGAATAACTGGTTACAGGCACAAAAAGGAGTCCTAAACCTAAACCTCTTAAAATTAAGGGCCACCAAAAATGTTCCTCACCTGTATTAGGAGTTAATATGTTGTATAGCCAAAAAGCAAAAATAGAAAAACAAGAAAAACCAATGATTAATAAATATTTAATGGAGACTTCTTTTTGTAGTAATTTACCTACAAAAGGCATAGCAAATGCAGTCATTAAGGAACTAGGGATTAATAATAAGCCCGATTGAGTTGCATTCCATCTTAAAATAGATTGAGTATATACAGGTATGATAAAAATTGTGGTATAAACTCCAAATCCTAAAATAGTGGAGAATAAAATACCCATTTGAAGGGAATTATACTTTAAGACCTTTAGGTTTACAATTGGAAACTCATAGGTTAATTCTCTATGAATAAAAAAGACAAAACCAAATAGAGAAACAATACACAAATTAATAATCGTTTTGCTATTAAACCAATCATCTTGTTGTCCGTGTTCCAAAACGTACTGAAGGGAGCCTACGAATAGAGATAGATAAATAATACCTAACCAATCTACCTGATTTGCTTTTAGTTTGATACTAAATTTAGGGCTCTTTACATACATTATAGCCAAAACGGTAGCAATAATTCCGAGTGGAATATTGATGTAAAAAATGAAAGGCCAAGAAAAATGATCTACTATATAACCGCCTAATGGAGGACCAAAAGTAGGACCTAGGATAACACCTAATCCGTAAATGGCTTGAGCCATTCCTCTTTTTTTGATAGGATAACTTTCTGTTATAATGGTTTGTGCAGTTACTAATAAAGCACCTCCGCCTAGACCTTGAATAAATCTAAAAAATACGAGTTCCCAAATATTGGTTGAGTTTCCACATAAAAAAGAAGTAATAGTAAAAATAATGATTGAAGCAGTAAAATAATTTTTTCTTCCAAATTGTTGAGAAAGCCAATTGGTCATGGGTATAATGATTACGTTAGCTATGGCATAAGCCGTGATTACCCATGAAACATCGCTTAATGTAGCTCCCAAACTTCCTTTCATTTCATTAAGAGCTACATTAACAATGGTTGTATCTACTATTTCTAGTAGAGAACAGAGTATGGCAACAATTGTTACCATAACTCTTCTATAGCCATATTCTACTAGATCATTTGTAGTGTCTTGTATCATTTTTGATTTATTATTTTAAGTGTACATCTACATGTGCATTCATGCCAGAACGTAGTAGTTCTATTTTATTTTTTTCATTATCATTAGTAAACTCGATTTTTACAGGAACTCTTTGTACTGTTTTTACGAAATTTCCAGTTGCATTGTCAGGAGGTAGTATAGAAAACTGAGAACCTGTAGCAGGGGAAAATGAAGTTATTTTCCCTTTTAATTTAAAATCGTCAAAAGCATCTATTTTAATTACTACTTCTTGACCTATTTTCATTTTTCCTAATTGAGTTTCTTTAAAGTTAGCGACTACCCATGTTTCGGCAGTATCAACGATATAAAAAAGAGATTGGCCTTGATTAACCAATTGTCCTGGTTGAATGTTTATTTTAGAAACTTGTCCGTCTATAGTTGCTCTTATTATAGTGTATTCCAGATTTAATTCAGCGGCATTTAAAGAAGCTTTTGCTCTACTAATGTTAGCAGATGCTACCTGTGTTTGTTTGTTAGAAACGATAGCTTTAGAGGCTACTACATTTTTTTGATGACTACTGGCTTTTTGTTGGTTAGTTAAGATTTTAACTTGGTTTTCAGCTTCTAATTTAGTAGCTAAAGCTTGTTCGTATTGTTGTTTTGTAATAGAACGATTTTTATAAAGATTATTATATCGTTCATAATCACTGGTTGCGCGTTCTAAACGAATTTTAGCTGTTTCAATGGTTCCTAGTGCAGAAGCTACATTAGCGTCTGAGGCAGCAACACTTGCGTTAGCACTTCCTACATCTGCTTTAGCTACTTCAAAAGAGCTTTCTGAGGCAACCAATGCGGCTTTAGCTTCTTCTACTTTTACTAAATAATCGCGATTGTCTATTACAAATAAGGTATCTCCTTTTTTTACAAAATCATTGTCTTTAACGTATACTTTTGAAACATAACCAGAAACGCGAGGAATGATAGGAGTCATCTTTTTTTCTACTTGTGCATCGTCTGTTTCTTCATGTGTTTGAGCGTGTAAATACTTGCTAATGCCATAGCTTCCACCACCAATTACTAACGCTCCTAATATGATTGCGAATTTTTTATTAATTGCTTTTTTTCCAGTTTCCATAAGACGAAATTATTTTGTTAAATTGAATGATGTAGTTAGTTGACCTGATGTTGCTAACATTTCATAATATTTTAAAAGGACATTTGCTCTAGAATTAGCATAGTTTATTTTAGCATTTAATTGTTCAACATCAGCATCAATAAGTTCTGTAGCTGTTGCTAATCCATTGTCATGTTTATCCTTAACGATTCTATAGTTTTCGGTTGCTTGTTCTATAGCTTGTTGATATACCTTGTTTTGATCTTGAGCAAGATTAAAATTTTCTATACTTTGTTGGGTTTGAATTTTTATTCCTTCTTTTAATAAATTTTGAGTAAGTTTTAATTCTTCAGCTTTATTTTTAGCTGTTTTTACCTCTTTTGAAGTTTTATATAGAGAACTTAGGTCATAAGAAATTCCGCCACCTATGTTTATTGCATTTGTAACATTTATAACATTTTGTAAACTCATAGCTATATAGCCTGCCGATAAACCTATTTTAGGATAATAACCACTTTGTGCTATTTTTATATTATTTTCATTTGCCTTTTGTAAATAGTCTAAAATAACTAAATCCTTTCTGTTCTGTAGAGCATCTTGTTCAGCAATAGTTTTAGAAATAGGGGATTGTCCATCAAATTGATGTTCATCAATTCCTATTTGATATCCTTCAGGTAAATTTAGTAATGTGGTTAGAGCATAGTTCGTAACATTTACATTCTTATTTGCTTCTTGTAAGCTTAATTTTATTTTAGCTAATTGTAATTGTGCTTTTAAAAGATCATTTCGGGCAATAATCCCATTTTTTTCCATATTAGAAAAATCTTTTACACGTTGTTCCGCACTTTTAATATTATCACTTATTAGTTCTACAGATTTTAATGATTTATATAACAAAGCATAATACTCAATTACTTTTAATGAAACCTCTTCTTTGGTAGTAGAAGATTTAGCTTTTTCGGCTAAATATAAATTTTCTGTTGCTTGAATACTGTTTTGGATCTTTCCGCCAACAAATAGAGGCAAGTTAGCATTTGCCTGTCCAATCATAAATTGGTTGATATTTGTAGGACTTGCAGAGGGGGGGAAAGGTAATTTTAGCTTTAGATCAACAGTTGGTTCGGTAATGTAATAATACTGTCCGCCTATTTTAATATCAGGATATTGATGATCTTTTGCTTGTTGCCATTCTAGCTTTTTTGTATCGGCTTTTGTTTGAGCTAATAAAATTTCGTTGTTGTTTTTTTCTAAGAGGATTAAAGCATCTTTTAAATTTAAGTTGGTTCTTTCTTGAGCATACCAACTATAATTTACTAGCATTAATAATGGGAGAATTTTATTTACGTTCATTTTTTGACTAATGATTTAATAACTTGTTTTATATGTTGAGTTAGTTCCGTTTTTATATAACTTTCCCATTGATCCTCACTTTCTATACCTATTAGTTTTTGGTAAAAAGAACGACTATTATAAAAATGGAAATAGGTTCCTAGTATAGTTGGTGCAAGCAAGTAAGTATTTATATCTTCTTTAAATAAGCCTTGTTCTTGCCCTTCTCTTATAACTCTATTTAATTCAATATAATTTCCTTCTTTGGCTTCGTTTATCAATTCAAAATCAATTTTTCTTTTTTGATTACTGAATTCAACATTTATTATTTGATAAATAGATTTATTACCATGTACAAGAGCTATATAAAACTCAACTAAATCATCTAATTTTTCAAATGGACATATTTCACTGTTTCGAATGCTTTCCATTTGAACATTTAAACCAGCTGAACGATAAAGAACGATTCCTTCTAATAGTTTTTCCTTAGAACCAAAATAATAAGAAATCATTGCTACATTAATGTTTGCTGCTTTTGCAATATCTCTTACGGATGTTCCATCAAAGCCTTTTTCAGCAAAGAGTTTTTCAACTACTTCTAAGATGGCAATTTGTTTATGATTGAATGGATGTGTTCCCATATATTTATTAATTTTCCGCAAAATTAAATGATTGTTTATTTTAATCAATTGTTTAACTTTATTTTAACTTTATTTTAACAAAATAGCGTAAAAATAAAATCTTCTAGATCAATAAAAAAGGAAGCAATAAGTTTCTTTTATTATTATAAACTCTATATCAAGTGTTCGAATAATTGTTGATTTCTTTAAATAAAAAATGACTTTTTTATTTTTTATTCTTTAAAAATTTAGGAAATAAATAATTTCTTTATAGTTTTAAGAAATAAAAAAGGGAAGAGTCTTTATAAGCTTATAACTTTATTATATATTTGCGCCCTCAAAATTAATGATATGCGATTACATAGAAACCTTGTTTACACGACTATAGACTCTTTAAATGCCATTTTTAACGAAGGAGAATATGCTGATAAAGTAGTAGCTAGAGCCCTAAAAAAGATAAACGATGGGGGAGTGCTGATAGAAAGTTTGTCGCTGAAACAATCTATGAAATAGTAAGATGGAAGCGTTTATATGCAGAAATTGCCGATGTAAAAGAACCTTTTAATCGTGAAAATTTGTGGCGAATGTTTGCTGCTTGGGCTGTTTTAAGAGGGTATCCTATACCTGATTGGACCCAGCTACAAGGCACTCCAGAGCGTAAAATAAAAGGACGTTTTGATGAATTATCTAAAAAACGTGTTATAAAAGAGTCTATTCCTGACTGGATGGATGCTCTTTGCGTAAAGGAATTAGGCGAAAATGTTTGGAGCAAAGAAATTAAAGCTCAAAATGAACAAGCAAAAGTAATCTTACGAGTTAATACTTTAAAAACGACCAAAGAAAAGTTACGCGCCATCTTGATGGATTTAAATATAGAAACAGAATTCTTAAAAGACCAGCCTGATGCTTTAGTGTTGAAAGAACGTGCAAATGTATTCTTAACAGAAGCTTTTAGAGAAGGGATGTTTGAAGTGCAAGATGCTTCATCGCAATTAGTAGCTCCATTGTTAGATGTTCAACCTGGTATGCGTGTAGTAGATACTTGTGCAGGAGCCGGAGGAAAAACACTCCATTTAGCGTCTATCATGCAAAATAAAGGACAATTAATTGCTTTAGATTTATACGAAAGCAAATTAAATCAATTAAAGTTAAGAGCACGTCGTAATGGCGTTCATAACATTGAAACCCGTGTAATTGAAAATTCTAAAACAATCAAAAAACTTCATGGAACTGCTGATCGTGTATTGATAGATGCTCCTTGTAGTGGCTTGGGGGTTTTAAAACGAAATCCAGATAGCAAGTGGAAATTACAACCAGAATTTATAGACAATATTCGTAAAGTACAAGCTGAAGTTTTAGAAAATTATTCTAAAATAGTTAAGCCAGGAGGGAAGTTAGTATATGCCACTTGTTCTATACTACCGTCTGAAAATCAAGAACAAATTCAAAAATTTTTAGCAACAGAAAGCGGTCAAAATTTCACCCTTATTAATGATTACAAAATATTAGCCCATCAAACAGGGTTTGATGGGTTTTATATGGCATTATTAGAAAAAAAATCTTAATCTAAGTTCATAATTAGTATATGAAAAAGAATTATCTTTTTTTTATTTTTATTTTAAGTTCCTTTTTTGGAATTGGACAAAATTGTCCTAATGATTTAAAAACGTATTATTCCTCTGCAACAGGAGTGGGTTATATTTTAAAAACACAACTTTATAATATTATTAAAGGTCATACCGTAATTAGTTATACGCCTGGGTTATGGAATTTATACTATACTTCGGATGTGAATTCTGATGGAAAAGTCTGGGATATATATTCAAACTGTAATTTTGTTTTTGGAGCTCCTCTCTTAACAGGAGGAAATCAAGATGACGGAAAAGGAGGAAAAGTTGAATGCGAAAGATATAATAGAGAACATACTTTTCCTAAAAGTTGGTTTGGTGGTTCATCAGGAATGCCTATGTATACAGATGCATTTCATGTTATGCCTACGGACAAAAAAGATAATGGAATGAGAGGAAGTATACCTTATGGAATTGTAGGTAATAATCCTACTTATGTAACAAATAACAATTCCAAAATAGGAATTTGTACGGCTCCCAACACACCCACTAATCTTACCGTCTTTGAACCTGCAGATCAATATAAAGGAGATATAGCAAGAAATTATTTTTATATGGCTACACGCTATGAAGATAAAATTTCAAATTGGCAAAATATTACAGTTGATGCAAATGCTGTTTTAGATGGATCTAATGATCAAGTTTATGAAAAATGGTATCTAGACTTAATGATAACATGGCATCTTCAAGATCCCGTTAGTCAAAAAGAAATTGATAGAAATAATGCAGTTTGTGCCGCACAACATAATAGAAATCCTTTTATAGATCACCCAGAATACGTTTGTCAAATATGGTCAGCACAATGTCAAGCTTTATCGAATGCTGAATTTCAATTACAAACCAATATTAGTTTATATCCCAACCCATCCAATGGAGAATTAATAAAAATTAATTCAGAAATCGAATTAGATGAAATTCAAGTATACAACATAAACGGGCAGCTGATACAAAAAGATAAAAATCCTATAAAGAAAGGAGAAAGCTATGATTTAGTAGGTTTATCGAGAGGATTTTATCTGGTAAAATTGACTTCTGGAACTCAATCTGTAACGAAAAAAATTATCGTACAATAAAAAAGTGGCGCATAGCCACTTTTTTTATATCTATATTTTTTAAATAAATTAATTATACACCCAAAACAATTTAAAAACAACCAATGAAATCAAAAACTACTTTTTTTGCACTTTTCTGTGCATTAGTGGGGCATGCACAAGCCCCTTCTGGGTACTACAGTTCCGCTACAGGTTCTGGTTATACCTTAAAAACACAATTGTATAATATTATCAAAGACCATACGGATAAAGGGTATGCTGGGCTTTGGACTACTTATCAAACTTCTGATAGAGATAAAGAATACGAAAATGATAATTCAATCATTGATGTTTATTCTGAAAACCCTACGGGAGTAGATCCTTATGTATACCAATATGGTACAAACCAGTGCGGAACTTATTCAGGAGAAGGCGGATGTTATAATCGAGAACACATGATTCCGCAATCCGTTTTTAATAATGCAGCACCTATGGTATCCGATGCACATTTTATTCCACCTACTGATGGTAAGGTTAATGGAATGCGATCTAATTATCCTCACGGAATGGTAGCTGTTCCTAGCTGGACATCAAGAAATGGAGGGAAATTAGGATCAAGTGCTGTTTCAGGTTATACAGGTACCGTTTTTGAACCAATCAATGAATTTAAAGGGGATATTGCTCGTATGTATTTTTACTTTGCTACACGCTATGAAAATACAGTTGCTAATTATTCTTCTTATGAAATGTTTAACAGGACTTCAAATCAAGTTTTTGCAAAACCTTTCTTAGATATGTTATTAAAATGGCATGCACAAGATCCTGTAAGTGCTAGGGAAATTGCCAGAAATAATGCTATTTATGCTCGTCAAGGCAATCGAAACCCATTTATTGATAATCCTAATTATGTAAATCTTATTTGGGGAGGTTCTACTGCTGATACAATAGCCCCTACCGTACCGTCTGATCTGACATCTTCAGGAATAACAACGACCGCTTGTACTTTATCATGGACTGCATCTACAGATAATGTTGGTGTAACCAGTTATAATGTGTATCTAAATGATGCTCTAAAAATAACGGTTACAGGTACTAATGCTATTATAACAGGATTAACAGCTTCTACTTCTTATTCATTTACAGTAAAAGCAAAAGACGCTGCGGGAAATTTGTCAAATGCGAGTACAATATTAAATGTTACAACAGCTACTGGTACTGATACGGTTGCTCCTTCAAATCCTACGAACTTAACGGCTTCAAATATTACAACAACAACTTGTACATTATCATGGGGAGCTTCAACAGACAATGTAGGAGTAACGGGATATGATGTATATCAAGGAACAATATTAAAAACTTCTGTTGCAGGAACTACTACTACAGTTACAGGATTAACAGCTTCTACTTCTTATCCATTTATAGTAAAAGCAAAAGACGCGGCAGGGAATGTTTCAGGATCAAGTAATGTATTAAATGTTACAACAGCTACAGGTGCTGATACGATTGCCCCTTCAAATCCTACAAACTTAACGGCTTCAAATATTACAACAACAACTTGTACATTATCATGGGGAGCTTCAACAGACAACATAGCAGTAACAGGATATGATGTATATCAAGGAGCAATATTTAAAACATCCGTTACAAGTACTAGTGCTACTATAACAGGACTAACAACTTCCACTAGCTATTCATTTACAGTAAAAGCAAAAGATGCAGCAGGGAATGTTTCAGGATCAAGCAATCTATTAAATGTTACTACAAAAGCTAATGTAACTTCTGTTTCTGATTTATATTTTTCAGAATACTTAGAAGGATCTTCAAACAATAAAGCTTTAGAAATTACTAATAAAACAGGTGTTTCTGTTAATCTATCTTCTTACGTAATAAAAAAGCAAACCAACGGATCCGGTTCGTGGAGTACAGGTTTAAAATTAGCAGGTACATTAGCTGATAATCAAAAATTTGTAATTGTAAATAGTTTAATAGCGTCATCTTGCTATTCTTCTACATTGGCTAATTTATCAACCACTGCTGGAGAAATGGCTTATAACGGTAATGACGCTATAGGATTGTTTAAAAATGGTATTTTAATAGATATTATTGGTAAATTTAACGGAGGCACTGCTGATTTTTCAATAGACGAAACAATGAGAAGAAAAACAACAGCGGTTGTACCAAACACTACTTTTAATAAAAATACAGATTGGGATATATACGGTGTTGATATTTGTTCAGGCTTAGGAAATAGAATAGGAAAATCAACCCCAAATAAAAAAGAAGTAAATATAAAATTATATCCAAATCCAACAACTGGAAATTTTCAAATAGTTTTTGAAGATTTATCACAAAGATATACAGTTGAAATTTATACGACTTTAGGGAAAAAAATTCGTGAAATCGCAGGAATTACTTCTGGATCAATTTCTGTTAACGATTTATCTAAAGGAATTTATTTAATAAAGATAAATCAAAATGATAATTCTGTTATTAAACAAGTTGTAGTAGAATAAAAAGATACCGTAAAATTAAAATGAGGGGATCTAAAAAGTTGTAATCTTTCATTTCGACTAAAGAAAGGCTCGGACGAGGCTAACAGGCGAAATGATATAATGTCTAGTATGACTTCTGCAGTAAGAAAAGTTATGCACTAAACGTTAAGTTGCTACTTTTTAGATCCCTATTTTTTTATAGCCCCCCTAGTTTACCCAAGACTGCGTATTAGAAATTTATTACTACAGATAAAATTTCCCATTCATTTGATCTCTTCTTTGCCTTTTTATCTTTATCACAAAGGCTGACGCACAATCGGGATTTAAATAAGTATAGAATTAGAAAAAATAAACCAATAGAAAGTCATATAGTTTATTAATTCTATAATTAAACATAAAAACATAATTGATGTATTTTTTTATTATACCATAAATTATATTTATTTTCGTGCTCTGAAAAACTTGAAAAATCAAAATAAAATGAAATACGATATTATAGTTTTAGGTAGTGGACCAGGTGGTTACGTTACTGCTATTCGTGCATCTCAATTAGGCTTTAAAGTAGCTGTTATTGAAAAAGAAAACTTGGGAGGTATTTGTTTAAATTGGGGATGTATACCAACAAAAGCCTTGTTGAAATCCGCTCAAGTTTTTGATTACCTAAAACACGCTTCTGACTATGGTTTAAAAGCGGATAATGTAGATAAAGATTTTGGTGCTGTAATTACTCGCTCAAGAGGTGTTGCTGAAGGAATGAGCAAAGGGGTTCAGTTCTTAATGAAGAAAAATAAAATTGATGTAATTGACGGTTTTGGAAAGGTTAAACCTGGAAAAAAAGTAGAAGTTACAAATAAAGAAGGTCAAATAACTGAATATACTGCTGACCATATTATTATAGCTACAGGTGCTCGTTCACGTGAATTGCCTAATTTACCACAAGATGGTAAAAAGGTAATTGGATACCGTCAAGCAATGACATTGTCTGAACAACCTAAAAAAATGATTGTGGTAGGTTCTGGAGCCATCGGAGTAGAATTTGCACATTTTTATAATTCAATGGGAACAGAGGTAACAATTGTTGAATTTATGCCTAACATCGTTCCTGTAGAAGATGAAGATATATCAAAACAATTTGAACGCTCTTTAAAAAAAGCAGGAATCAATATTATGACCAATGCTTCAGTTGAAAAAGTAGATGCTACAGGAGAGGGAGTAAAAGCAACAGTTAAAACCGCTAAAGGAGAAGAAATACTAGAAGCCGACATCGTACTTTCTGCAGTAGGAATTAAAACCAATATAGAGGGAATAGGATTAGAAGATGTTGGAATTGCAACTGATCGCGATAAAATTTTAGTAAATGATTACTATCAAACCAATATACCAGGGTACTACGCAATAGGCGATGTAACTCCAGGTCAAGCATTAGCACACGTTGCTTCAGCAGAAGGAATTCTTTGTGTTGAAAAAATTGCAGGCTTACATGTTGAGCCACTAGACTATGGAAATATACCAGGTTGTACTTATGCAACTCCAGAAATTGCTTCAGTTGGTTTAACAGAAAAAGCAGCCAGAGAAAAAGGATACGAAATAAAAGTAGGAAAATTTCCGTTTTCGGCATCTGGTAAAGCATCAGCAGCAGGAACAAAAGATGGTTTTGTAAAAGTTATTTTTGATGCTAAATACGGCGAGTGGTTAGGTTGTCACATGATTGGTGCTGGTGTAACAGATATGATAGCAGAAGCTGTTGTAGCTCGTAAGTTAGAAACTACAGGACACGAAATTCTAAAAGCAGTGCATCCGCATCCTACCATGAGCGAGGCTGTAATGGAAGCTGTTGCAGATGCTTATGGAGAAGTTATCCATTTGTAACATATATCTTTAACATGTTAAAATAGGGGATCCTAGAAGGGCGGAATCTTGTTACTTTAACCAAAGAGAGAATTTATACAGTCTTAATAATAAAATCTCCACAAATGTTGAAGTGACAAGATAGACCCTAATTTATCATCTTTAGATAACCTCTTTTTACTACGACCATTTGTTGAAATAAAAATTTGGTATGAAAAAGATCTTTTTAAACGTGTAATGATCTATGATTAAACAATAAGAAAGTTTTAGATTTTTTTTAGTTGAAAATTTATAGATCTTTTTTAAATTTGATAAAAACAAATATTATGGATTTAAAGCAAGAAGATTGGTGGACTAAATTACAAGAGGATACTAATGCAGTCGTATTAGATGTGCGTACAGCGGATGAGTGTATAGATGGAATTATCCCTAATGCTGTAAATATAGACATTTATAAAGGTCAAGGTTTTATTTATCAATTAGAAGAGTTAGATAAAACTAAAAATTACTATGTATATTGTAAGGCAGGAGGACGTAGTGCTCAAGCATGTAATATAATGAATCAAATGGGATTTAATGTTACTTATAACCTAATAGGAGGTTTTTCAGAGTGGGATGGTCCAGTAGATCAATTGAAATAAATTATAATAAATACTTCAAATATTTTAAAAAAAGCTATCTAAAGGTAGCTTTTTTTGTTTTGTATTATGCCCATAAAATTAATTTTAGAGAAGTTGTACCATTTACACTTTAAATTTTCTTTTTAAAAATAG